>DATHRY010000207.1:0-50508 GCA_035464715.1 Longimicrobiales bacterium | reverse complement strand
CACGGGCCGAGACCCGGACCCCGCTCATCCCTTCCACGGAGGGAAGCAGCTTCTGCTGCAGGTGGTGCGCCAGCTCCATCTCCCGGGCCATCCGTTCCCGTGCGAGGCTCTGCCGGATGAGCCGATTGTTCTCGAGGGCAGCGCCGACCTGGCTGGCGATGGCCGCGAGGAGCTTCTGGTCCGCCGCCGTGAACCGGCCCCCGTGGTGTCGGCCGATCAGGTTGATGACCCCGACGGTGCGGGGTTCGCCCGAGGGCGGGGTGTAGCTCACCGGCACCGACAGGAAGGAGTCGGTTTCCGAGAGGCCGGTGCCGAGCTGGGTCTCCTCGTCCAGCATGTCCCGGGTGAGGATGAGGGACCGGCTCTCCCGGAAGACCCGGGCCGTCACCGCGTCCGGATCCTGTACGTCGATGGGACCCACGCGCCCGCCCTCCCCCACCGACGCCACCAGCCGGAGCCGGTCCTCGTCGTCCCCCTTGGCCCACAAGGAGCCCCGGCGCGCGCCCAGCACGTCGCAGAGCTCCCCCAGGATGAGCCGCGCGGCGTCCTCCAGGTTCAGGATCGAGCCCAGGGTCTCGGAGATCGAGTAGAGGAGGTTGATCTCCTCGTACCGCTCGGACAGCTCCAGGGTGAAGAAGCGGATCTCCTTGGCGAAATCCAGCGTCCGCTCCATCACGGAGGCCACCAGGCCCGCTAGCGCCTCGGCGTCGGGACCCCGGGTCCGGGGGAGCAGGCGGACGGTGTAGACCGAACCGTCTCGGGAGCGGCATTCGCGGCAGACCGCATCCGGACCGAACGGCTCGGACACCGAGTCCGGGAAGAGACAGACCTGGCCACCCGCCGCGTCGCTGCCCCAGAACTGGAGGTCGACCCCCAGGCCTTCGGAGAAGTCCTCGAGGTTCTGCCGGGCGGATTCGGGGAGGGACGGCCGTCGCGGCCGCTCCGGACTCATGCCGTGGCGGCCTCGTCGAACGGCCGGTTCTCCTCCAGCTGAAGCACCAGCGTCACGGAATTCCCCCGATCGTTGTACCGGACCTCGTCCAGGAGCTTCCGCATGAGGAAGAGGCCTCGGCCACCCGGGCGGAGGAGGTTCTCCGGGAGCGTCGGATCCTCGATGGTGGACGGGTCGAATCCGTCTCCCTGGTCCGTGACCCGGGCCGAAACGGCGGCGGTGGTGACGCAGACCTCCACCCGGACCCGTTTGGCGGGGTCGGGGCCGTTCCCGTACAGCATGGCATTGGCCAGGGCTTCGGCCAGGCCGACACGGAAGTTCAGGTGGAACCTGCGCGCCTGCTCCTCACACGTCTGGCAACGGCGAACCACCAACTCGACCGTCCGCTCGATCGCGCGGAGATCGTTCGGTACCTCGACCACGAAAGACCGCTCCATCGTTCCTCCCGATGTGGGGACGTCCCGGTCAGAGTCCCTGCAGCGCTTCGCTCTTCGAGTCCGTGATCCGGAAGAGGGTGTCGAGCTTGGTGAGCTCGAACAGGGTCCGAAGGTCCTCGTTCAGGCCCGACAGACGCAACTCCCCCCCCTGCTCCCGGATCTTCTTCGAGAGGCTGACCAGCACCCCGAGGCCGGAGGAGTCGATGTAGCCCGTGTCCCTGAAATCGACGACGAACCGACGCTCCCCGGCGTCCAGCTCTTCGAGGACCCTCTGCTTCAGCTCCTGGCGGTTCCCGACGATCAACTGACCTTCCACGTCGACCACCGTGACGCCGTCCTGCTTCGTGACACTGAAGCCCATGCCATCCTCCGAGGGGTGCGTTTGGTTGGCCGCGGACCCCGAATGGGAAGGGCGCGCAGCCGGATCACAGCCACTACGATAGCCGCCAACCTGCGGGCGGATCAAGGCGTGGAAACACCTGTTCCTTCTGCGACCGGCGAATCGGCCGCCACCAATACCGTGATGCAGGCCACCTCGACGACGTCCTGGACCGAGCATCCGCGGGACAGGTCGTTGCACGGCGCGCGAAGCCCCTGGAGGATCGGCCCCACCGCCGCGGCACCCCCGAGCCGCTGAGCGAGCTTGTAGCCGATGTTGCCGGCGTCGAGATCCGGAAAGACGAGGACGTTCGCGTCGCCGGCCAGAGGAGAGTCGGGCGCCTTGCGGGCGGCCACCCCCGGAACCAGGGCGGCATCGAGCTGGAGCTCTCCGTCGGCGGGCACGTCGGGGAGGGCGGCCCTGAACCGGGACAGGGCGGCCCGGACCCGGTCCACGGACGGTCCCTCGGCGCTCCCCCGCGTGGAATACGACAGGAACGCCACCCGGGGCGCGTCACCCACCACCCGCGGCCGGGCACGAGCGGCCGCAACGGCGATGTCCGCCAACTGCTCCGGATCGGGATCCGGCACCACCGCTCCGTCGGCGAAGGTGAGCACGCCTGGGCCGCGCCCTCCGAGGTCGGGGAAGGCCATGTAGAAGGAGGAGGACACGGTGCGGATCCCCGGCGCCGTCCCCACGCACCAGAACGCCGCCCGCAACACCTCGCCGGTGGCGGTGCGTGCCCCGGCCACGCTGCCCGCGGCCTCGCCGGCGCCCACCATGAGGGCTCCCCTCAGGAGAGGTTCCACCGCCCGCTCCCGGGCCCGGTCCATCGTCATCCCCTTGTGGGCCCGTCGCCGGTGGAGTCTCTCCGCCCAGCGGTCCTGGTCCTCCCAGGGGTCGTGCCACTCCAATCCCTCCAGGGCCGGCAGCCGTGTCAGGGCGGCGGACCGCACCCCAGCGTCGCCGATCAGGACGGGCTCCGCGAGACCGTCCCTCCGGAGCACCAGGGCGGCCTCCTGGACGCGCTCGTCGTCGGCCTCCGGGAATACGATGCGCCGGGGCGTCCGAGCCGCCCGTTCCCGCAGCCCCGCCTGGAATGCGGTCATGGGGCCTAGCGGGTCAGGAGCCGGTGCATGGCCTCCTGCACCGGGGCGGACACGAAGGCGGAGACGTCGCCCCCGAGCCGGGCCACCTCCCGCACCAGGGAGGCCGAGAGGAAGGAGTAGTCCACGTCCGGGGTCAGGAACACGGTCTCCACGTCGGGATTGAGCTCGTTGTTCATCTGCGCCATCTGGAACTCGTACTCGAAGTCCGACACGGCCCGGAGCCCGCGGATGACGAACTGGGCCTGCCGGTCCCGGCAGAAGTCCACCAGCAGCCCCGTGAAGGAGGTGACCTCGATGCGGGGTTCGTCGGCGAAGACCTCCCTGATCAGGTCGACCCGGTCCTCGACGGTGAAGAAGCTGGCCTTCCGCTGAGTGGACGTGTGGGCCACGGCGACCACGAGTCGGTCGGCCAGCCGGAGCGTCCTGCGGGCGATGTCCTCGTGCCCCAGGGTGACGGGATCGAAGGACCCGGGGTAGACGGCAACACGGGTGGTGGGGGTCATGGCTCGCGGGACAAGCTGGACAGGGTCGTATCGCCATAGCGCCGCTGGCGGAGCCCTTCGACGTCGGGCAGGGGCTCGGCGGTAGCATGCTCCACCCAGAGGCACTCCGCAAACGGCTCGGTCCGGAATCGATCCACCAGCCGCTCAGCCAGCCCGGTTCCGTAGGGCGGATCCGCCAGCGCCAGGTGCGGGAGACCGGGGGCGTCCGACGTCCTGCGATCCAGCCAGGAGAAGACGTCGGCGGCCACGACGGTGGCCCGCTCGCCTGCGCCGACCAGCGCCACGTTTCGCCGGAGCACGTCCAGGGATCCCCGGGCTCGCTCCACGAAGGTCACGTGGGCCGCACCACGGCTGAGCAGCTCGAGGCCGAGGGCGCCGGAACCGGCGAAGAGGTCCAGGGCCCGCTGCCCGTCGAATCGTCCTCCCAGGGCCGACATCCACGCCTCCCGCACCCGGTCGGTGGTAGGCCGGACCTCCCGGGTGCGAACCGGGGACAGGCGTCGGCCGCGCCACTCGCCGGCGATGATCCTCACGCCGCCTCCACGCTCCCGCCGGCGCCGGCCTCGTCCAGGACACGGAGGTCCAAGAGCCTCATCTGAGGTGTCTTCCTGCCCCTGTACTCGTTCACCGAAAGGTGGAACACCGCGTCCACCCGACGCCCCTGGATCTCGGCCGGATGGAAGCGCTCGCACAGGCCGAACCCGATGGCCTCTGCCGTCGTCGTCCCGCTCCGGACGCGGAGCTTCAGGTGCCCCCGACCGACCTCCCGGCCGGCGGCGACCTCCAGACCCCGCGCCAGGAAGACCGGCCGCGGATTGCCGATCCCGTGGGGCCCCAGGTACCGGGCCAGCTCCGCCAGCTCCAAAGTGACGGCACCGGCCTCCACCTCGAGGTCCACCCGGATCCGGGGCAGGAGCAGGTCGTCGTCCAGGGCTTCGGCGGCCACCTGGTTGAAGGCCGCCCGAAACCCGTCCAGCTCGGCCCGATCGAGGTCCATCCCGGCGGCGGCCGCATGGCCGCCGAACCGCCGCAGGTGCCCGGCGCACCTGGTCAGCGCCCGGTGCAGGTGGAAGCCCGGGACGGACCGCGCACTGCCCCGTCCGCCCTCGCCGTCGAGGGCCACCAGGACCGTCGGCCGGTGGATGCGCTCCACGACCCGGGAAGCCACGATGCCGATGACGCCCGGGTGCCAGCCCTCGGCCGCCAGGACGACCCCCCGGTCCCGATCCGGGTCGAAGTCCTGCTCCAGCTGCCGGAAGGCTTCGGCCAGCGTCCTTCGGTCCTCCTCCTGCCGGCGGGTGTTGATCTCGTCGGCGGTGGCGGCGAGACGCCGGGCCTCGTCGGGATCCTCGGTGAGGAGGAGGCGGAGGGCGTCGGCGGCGTCTCCCATGCGGCCCACGGCGTTCAGGCGGGGCGCCAGGGTGAAGCCGACGCGACCGGCCTCGGGCACGCCGTCGATCCCGCAGATGTCCAGCAGGGCCCGGAGCCCCGGCTTGGCGGTCCGCTCCAGAGCCCGCAGGCCGTATCGGACCAGAACCCGGTTCTCCGCCTCGAGCGGTACCAGGTCGGCGACGGTGGCCAGCGCGACCAGGTCCAGGTCCAGGAACACCTCGTCGTCGGAAACCCCGGCACCTCCCGCCAGGGCGCGGCACAGCTGGAAGGCCACCCCGGCACCACACAGGGATCCCCGCCCCGAAGGGTCGTCCGATCGGTTCGGGTTCACGACCGCCAGGGCCTCCGGCAGGCGGTCGCCCGGGGCGTGGTGATCGGTTACGATCACGTCGATTCCGGCCTCCCTGGCCTGGAGCACCGCATCGTGGGCCACGATCCCACAGTCCACCGTCACCAGCAGGGTGGCGCCGGCGGCCCGGGCGGCGGCGAGCCCACCGGCCCCGAGATCATACCCGTCCCGCAGCCGGTGGGGCGCGAAGGCCTCTGCCCGGCCACCCAGGCGGCGGATCCACCGGGTGAGGAGGGCGGCGGCACAGACCCCGTCCACGTCGTAGTCGCCATGGACCAGGACGGTCTCCCCGGTGCGGATGGCCGCCCGCAGGCGCTCCACCGCCCCGGCGAGATCCCGCAGGGTCCCAGGCTCCGGAAGATGGGCCACCCGCGGCCGGAGGAAGGACTTGGCCGCCTCCACCTCCCCGTGCCCCCGACCCACCAGGACCCGGCAGAGCTCTCCGGGCAGGGAAAGTGCGGCCGACAGGGCGCCTGCCTGGGCTTCGTCCGGGGGATCGGACAGCTCCCAACGCGGTGGACCCGCGCGGAAGAGGCCCGGTGGCGCCCCGGCGACAGTCACGCCGGAGTGTCGTCCGCAGCCCCGTCCGCCACGTCGTCGGCCGGCTCGGCCTCCGGGGCCTCGGCCTCACCGGTCACGGCGTCGTCCTCACCGCCCCCGTCTTCGGCCACCTCGGCCGTCGGGGCGGGCTCCAGGTCCTCCGGGAGCGGAGCGACAATGATCACGCCGCAGCCTTCACAACGGATCATCTCGGACCCGTGCCGGATCTCGTTCTGGAGCTGCGGAGGGATCATCGTGAAGCAGTTGCCGCAGGCGCCGTCCTCGGTGAGGGGCGCCAACGCCCGGCGGCCTCCGACCCGGATCGCGTCGTAGAGCCGGATCTCGACCTTGGGAAGCGTCGCCGCGAAGGCGTCCCGCTCCTCCTTGAGCCGTGCCGCTTCGGCCAGGGCCGCCTCCCGCTCGGACTCGAGCTCGTCCCGTCGGGGGGCGACCTCGCTGCGGGCCTCTTCCAGCGCCTCCGACTGCTCCTCGAGACGATCCTCGAGGCGGCGGATCTGATCCAGGAGCGACAGGGCCTCCTGCTCGTCCGACTCCCGCGCCCGACGGACCATCTCGATCTCCGCGGAGACGGCGGACTCCTCCCGGACGTTTCGGACGCTGCCCAGGCGGTCCTCGAGCTTCTTCATGCGGTCGGCCTTCTCGTCGCCCGCGAGCTCCACACGCCGCTCCTCGAGGCGCATCTCCTGGAGGCGGCTCCGTGTCGTCCCCACCTCGCCGTCCAGGTCCTGGGCCGGGCGCTCCACCTCGGCCAGTCGAAGCTCCAGGTCCTTCACCCGCTTCTCGGCCCCGAGGATCGCGTCGTCGAGACGCTGGAGCTCACGAAGTCCGGATCGCGTCTGTTCGGTCATGTCCTTCCTGTAGGTTCTGGTTCATTGTCCGGGAAAACCCCGGGCCAGCCGACGTGCGAACTCCCCGCCCCCGACCAGGCCCTGGGCCTGACGTTCGCGCCGGAGGCGTTCCTTCTCCTGGATGAGCCGGAGCTTCTCCGCCTCGTCCGTCGTGGACTCGATCCGCCGCTGGAGGTCGTCGATCTCCCCGGCGAGCCGGGCGCCTTCCATCGCCGCCACCGCGGCGTTGAACTCCCGCTCCCCGTGGGCGAGGAGCTCGTCGTCGGGGGGCTCCTCGAGGAGGCGAGCCAGCCGCTCGGACGCGGACGCACCGAGATGCTCCGGCGGCACGTCCAACTCGGGGTCGTCCACGAACGCCTGGAAGATGGCCCGATCGTCGACGTGCTTGAAGTCCTCGGGTCCCACGTGCTCCAGCGCCATCTCCAGGAGCTCGGTCCGCCGACGGCGATCCCGGGCCAGGACCCGCAGGAGGGCGTACTCCGCGCCGAGCGTCCGCGTCACCCGGCGAGGGGGCTCGGCCCGGGGTGGGGGCCGGTCCCTCGGCGTCGAGGACTCGGACGGTACCCGGGCCATCTCCTCCTCGAGGGTGCCCCGCGTCACGCCGGTCTTCTCCGAGACCCGGGCCACGTACATGTCCCGGGTCGTGGGGTCGGCGGCGGCACGGAGGGTGGACATGAGATGATCCACGGCGCTCCGCTTCCGGTCCAGGGTGGAGAAGTAGTCCCGTTCCTCCAGGATCTGGATCTTCCGATCGAGGATGTCCACGGCCTGGGCCAGGTACCCGCGCAGGCCCTCGGCCCCCTGGGATCGGACGAGCGTGTCGGGATCCTCGCCGTCGGGAAGGGTGACGATCAGCGGCTGGATCCGGGCGGCGAGCAGCGCGTCCCCCGCCCGGAAGGAGGCCTTCAGGCCCGCCGCGTCGGAGTCGAAGAGGAGGAGGGTCCGGGGCGCGAACCGCTGGAGCAGCACGGCTTGTCTGTCGGTGAGGGCCGTGCCCAGGGGCGCCACCACGTTGTCGAAGCCGGCGGCCGACAGCGCCACCACGTCCATGTACCCCTCCACCACGAGGGCCTCGCCCGCCTGCCGGATCGGGACCTTCGCCTTGTGGAGTCCGTACAGCGTCTCGCCCTTGTGGTAGAGCCGCGACTCCGGCGAGTTCATGTACTTGGGCACACCCGGCCCGCTCTCCCCGAGGATGCGCCCTCCGAAGGCGATCACGCGACCGCCGAGGTCGGCGATGGGGAACATGATCCGGTTGCGGAAGCGGTCGTAGGGGTCGTCGGGCTTGCGGGAGTTGGTGGTGAGGAGCCCGACCTCGAGAAGGAGATCGGGCGTGAGGCCGTGGGCCTCCCCCGCCTCCCGGAACCCCCGCCAGGCATCCGGTGCGAACCCGAGCCCGAACCGCTCCGCCGTCTCGGGACCGATCCCGCGACCCTCCAGGTAGGCCCGGGCAGGGGCGCCGACCTCGGGGTCCAGCAGATTGTCCCGGAACCACTTCGCCGCCAGCTCGTTCGCCCCGAAGAGGGGTCGGCGGAAGTCCTCCTCCGGGTCCGCCTTGTAGACCTCCCGGATCTGAACGCCCGATCGGCCCGCCACGTGCTTCACGGCGTCGACGAAGTCGAGCCCCATGCGGGCCCGGACGAAGTCGAAGACGTCCCCGGAGGCCCCGCAGCCGAAGCAGTGGTAGACGCCCTTGTCGGGGTTCACCCAGAAGGAGGGCGTCTTCTCCTCGTGGAACGGGCAGTTCGCCTTGTACTCCCGGCCGGCCTTCTTGAGTTGGACGACCTCGCCGACGATGTCCACGATGTCGGCCCGGGCGCGGACCTCGTCGACCTGGCCGTCGGGGATCACCGGAACACCGCCACGGTCACGCCGGACCCGCCTTCCCCGGGATGGCCGCCCCGGAAGGACTCGATCCGCTTGTCCCGGTCCAGCAGCTCCAGGACCCGGTTCTTCACCGCTCCGGTCCCCTTGCCGTGGATGATGCGGACCTCGTTCAGATCCGAGAGGATGGCGCCGTCGAGGCTCCGCCCCAGTTCCAGCTCGACCTCGTCCACCCGGAGGCCCCGGAGGTCGATCTCGTAGCTCCCGGAGGGCACCGGCCCGCTCCAGCCCCGGGGTTTCGAACGGGCTTCCGCCGCAGCGGCCGCCTCTTCGGGATCCTGGAGGACCACCACGTCCGCCGCCGGCACCTCCATGCGCAGGCCCGAAACCTCGACCAGGACCTTCTCTTCCCGGAGCTCCACGAGGGTCCCCGAGGTGGAGGTCTTCCCCACCCGCACCCGGGCTCCGGGCCGGAGGCTCTCGGGCCGGGGCGTCGAGGGGCGCTGCCGGCGGGCGGGGGTCTTCCGCCGCTGCCGCTCCGCCGCCTCCTCGACCCGACGCCGGGCCTCGCGCGCCGCTTCCGAGGTGTCCTCGCCGGGGCTCTCCCGGACGGTCCGGATGGCGGTCTCCACCTCCTCCCGCGCATCCAGGAGGATGTCCCGGGCCTGCTGTCGGGCCCGCTCCTCGGCGCTGCGCTCCCGTTCCCTGAGCGCCGCCTCCCGGATCTCGAGCTCCTCCTCGAGGGCGCGGGTGCGGGACTGGGCGGCCTCCAGCTCCGCCGCCCTTTCCCGGGCCTCGCGCTCGCGGGCCTCCAGGGCTTCCAGCACCTCCTCCAGGTTGGCGGAACCGTCCTCCATGAAGGCCTCCGCCCGCTCCAGGACCTCGGGCGGAAAGCCCAGTCGCCGGGCGATGGCCAGTCCGTAGCTCCGGCCCGGGCGGCCCTTCTCCAGGTGGTAGGTGGGCGCCATCTCGGCGGCGTCGAACTGCATGGAGGCGTTCACGATCCCGCTGCCCTCCACGTCCAGCGTCTTGAGCGCGCCCAGGTGCGAGGTGGCGAAGGTCAGGCAGCCGCGCTCCGTCAGGAGCTCCAGGATGGCACGCGCCAGGGCGGCGCCCTCGGCGGGATCCGTGCCGGTGCCCAGCTCGTCCATGAGGACGAGGGCGTCGGTGTCGGCCTCCTCGACGATCTCCCTCATGGTGGCCAGGTGGGCCGAGAAGGTGGAGAGGCTCTCGGCGATGGATTGCTCGTCGCCGATGTCGGCGAAGACCCGGGAGACCCCGGGAAGCCGTGTCCCCTTCCCCACCGGCGGCACCACCCCACACCGGGCCAGGAGGACCAGGAGACCGAGACCCTTCAGGAAGACGCTCTTGCCGCCGGTGTTCGGCCCGGAGATGAGGAGGGTCCGCTCGTCGGGCCCCATCTCGAGATCGAAGGGGACGACCTCCTCGGCGGAGGCCAGAAGGAGTGGATGCCGCCCCCGCACCACCTGGAAGCCCGACCGGGTATCGTCGGCGATCTCGGGCGGATGGGCCCGCCACCCCAGGGCCATGCGCGCCCGGGCGTGGAGCGTGTCCAGATCGACCAGGGCTTCGAAGGTGGAGGCCAGGTCGTGCCGGAAGGGCTGGATGCGCCGGGTGAGCTCCCGGAGGATCCGCTGGATCTCCCGCTGCTCCTCGCGCTGCAGCTCCCGGAGCTCGTTCATGAGCTCGACGGCGACCGGCGGCTCGACGAAGATGGTCGCGCCGGTTCCGGACTCGTCGTGGACGATCCCGCCGACCTCCCGTCGCCCCTCCCGCCGGACCGGGATGACGTACCGCCCTTCCCGGACCGAGACCGACGCGTCGGGCACCCGGATCCGGTCCGAGAGCCCCTCCATGTGCTTCTCGAGCTGGCGCACGATCCTCTGGTGGGCGCCCCGGAGGCGGTCCCGGATCCGCTTGAGCTCCTTGCTGGCCTCGTCGAGGACCGCGCCGTCGGCGTCGATGGCCCGGTGGATGTCGGCTTCGATCTCCCGGGCGACCCAGATCCGCTCCCGGAGAGCCGTCACGTGGGGGTCTGGATCGCTCCGTTCGTCCAGGGCCTCGACCACCTCCCGGCCCGATTGCAGGAGGCTCCCGAGCCGATGGAGCTCCAGCGCCTCGAGCACGCCCCCCTCGACCTGGAGCCGGGCGAGGGCCGTCTCCGCTTCTGGAATCGGGGGCACTCCGAAGGCCGGCTCGTCCGCCAGCAGATCCATGAAGGCCCGGACCCGGTCCAGCTCGTGACGCGCCTCCGCCACCGGAAGGGGGGCGAGGGCCTCGAGGCGGGCCCGGCCCTGGGGGCTCGCGGCCCGGCCGCCCAGCAACGTCAGGACCCTGGGAAACTCCAGCACCTCCCGGGCATGACGCGTCACGGCATCACCCCTCCATCATCTCCCGGACCAGGGCGTTGGCCGCCTTGCCGTCGAAGCGCCCCCGGATGCGGGGCATGAGCTGCCCCATGACCGCGCCCATGTCGGGGGCGCCACCTCCGAGGATCTCGCCGATGATGTCCCGGACCTCGTCCGCGGACAACTGCTCCGGCAGATACGCCTGGAGGAGCGCCGCCTGGGCTTCTTCGTTCGCCGCCAGGTCCTCCCGGTCCCCCGAACGCATCTGTTCGGCCGCGTCGATCCGCTGCTTGATGGCCCGGGTCAGGACCTGCAGGACCTCTTCGTCGGAGGCTTCGGCCCCCAGCTCGATCTCCCGGTTGCGGAGCTCCGAGAGGGTGGTGGACAGGACCAGGGTCCGGGCCTTGTCCCGGGACTTCCGGGCGTCGGTCAGGTCACTCTGGAGTCGGGTCTTCAGCTCGCTCACGCACACCTCCTCGGGGGAGTTCGAAGCTACCCCGTCGCCGGGGAACCGGTCAATCGCTCGGGAGCGTCCGGGCGGAATCCGGCGCGTCGGCTCATGGCCCGGCCCGCGCCCACGCCCCATCCTGGGTGTCCGGTCCGAGCTCGGGCCGGGGCCGGCTCTCCCGCGCTCCAGCGGACGAGCCCCTGCCGACCCCGAAACTCCCACCTTCGAAACCGTATGAACGAGGCGCTCGAACAGGTCCTGCGGGAGATCCGTGCGGGGGGCGTCGCCGTCCCCTTCGGCGTGGTAGTGGAGCGCCTCCGCGGTCGGGGCGCGGCCGTCACCGAAGGTGTGCTGGAGAGGGCGCTCCGCTCCGAGGACTCCGGAGTGCGTCTGCTGGACCCCTGGGCCGGCCCCCACGCGGTGCTCAGGCCCCTGATGGAGGACTCGCCCCCGCTGGGACTCTGGGTCGTCCCCCTGCCCCCCGCGTGCCCCCCCGAGCCCGTCCCGGACGCCGGGGACCACCCTCGTCTCCACCGCGCCCTCCGATGCCTCGCCCGGACCCTCGACGACCGCTCGCCCGGAGACGTGGCTCGCTGGGTCGGCATGGTGCACGAGGCCCGGAGCCTGCGGCGGGCCGCGTAGCCCCGGACCGGGGAGTCGAGCCGCCGGGCGACGCCGCGTCCCGTGAGGCACGGTCCTCGTGCCGGGGTGGCTCGACGCGGGGTGCCGAACCGCTCCAGACGTCGACCCCGGGGCGACTGGGCGACGTCGCGGCCTGGACGCCGCCGGGGGGGGAGTCGGTCAGTCCCGGGGTCCGGGACGGCGGAAGAGCCCCGAGCGCCACTCCCCGTCTCCGTCGAGGCGATCGTACTCGAGACCCTGGGCCTCGACGTCGCGACGAAGACCGTCCCACTCGTGGTCGAGGATGCCACTGAGGAGAAGCCAGCCGCCGGCCCGCACCGCGCCGCAGAGGCCCGGGAGAAGCGGACGCAGCAGGCCCGTCTCGATGTTGGCCATCACGCCGTCCACCGGGGTGCGTCCGGCGATCCCATCCGAGGTCACCCGCTCCTGGAGGAACCGCACCCGTCCGTCGACACCGTTCCGGACCAGGTTGTCCCGGGCGGTGGGCACCGCCAGCGGGTCCATCTCGAGGGCCTCGACCTCGTCGGCGCCCATGAGCGCCGCGGCGATGGACAGGATGCCCGATCCCGCCCCGACGTCCAGAATGCGGTTACCGCGGCAGACCAGGGTGTCCAGGATCCGGAGACAACCGCGGGTGGTCCCGTGCTCCGCGTTGCCGAAGGCCATGCCCGGGTCCAGGACGATGACCAGATCCCCGTCCCGGAGCTCCGGCTCGATCCAGGAGGGGGTCACCACCAGCCGGTGGGTCAGGCGCCGCGCGTCGAGCCCCCGCTTCCACAGCTCGGCCCAGTCCTCCTGCACCTGCCAGCGGGTCGCCACCTCCACGTCGTGGGGATTCCGGCCCGCGAAATGGTCCGTGATCCCCCGGGCGAGCTCCCGGGCCGCCCCCTCGTCCCCGGGGTCCGGCAGATGGGTGACCTGCCAGCCGTCCTCCTCCCAGGCCGCCCGACCGCCCAGATCCAGGAGGCCCTCCACCAGCACATCGGGCGGAACGGTCTCGCTGCGGACCCGGACCTCGAGCCAACGTTCGGGCATCATCCGGCGCTGAACGCCTCCTTCACCCGGGACCAGAACCCCCTCTTGCCGTCCTCCATCCGTTCGGGAGCCGGATCCTCCACCTCCCGAAGGTGCGTCAGGGCCTCGCGAATCTCGGGTGAGAGCTTCTGGGGTGTGTAGACCAGGACGCGGACAAGGAGGTCGCCCCGGCGGCCCTCGCCGTGCAGCTCCGGAAGCCCCTGACCCCGGAGCCGGAGGAGGACCCCGCTCTGAACCCCAGGGGGCACGGTGACCCGGGCCGTCCCGTCCACGGTGGGCACGTCGACCTCGTCGCCCAGCGCGGCCTGTCCGAAGGTCACCGGCAGCTCGTACAGGAGGTTGGCGCCGTCCCGGATGAAGCGCTCGTCCTCCTCGACTTCGAGCAGGACCACGAGATCGCCGGGCCGCCCACCCTGGGGGGCGGCATGGCCCTTCCCGCGCAGGGTGATGTAGTTCTCGGAGGTCACGCCCGGGGGCACCTCCACCTCGACCTCCTTCTCGATCCTGACGCGCCCGTCGCCGTTGCAGCGATGGCAGGGCGACTCGACGATCCGCCCCTCACCGTGGCAGCGCCGGCACGGCTGCACGGAGACCATCTGGCCCATGAGGCTGTTGTGGACCACCCGCTCCTCGCCGCTGCCCCCGCACTGTCCGCAGGGCGTCGGTGAGCTCCCCGTCTCGGCCCCGCTTCCCTCACAGGCCTCGCAGGTGTCCAGGACCTTCACCCGGAGCGTCTTGGTGGCCCCGCTCACGACCTCTCCGAGCCCGATCTTGAGCCGCACCTTCAGGCTCTGTCCCTTCCGGACCCTCCCGCCACGGGAACGTTGCCCGAAGAGATCCCCGAAGCCTCCGAACCCCCCGAAGTCGCGCATGAAGACCTCGATGGCATCGGAGAAGTCGAAGCCACCTCCGAAGCCGGCGCCCGGCTGACCCTTCAGGCCCTGTTCTCCGTACCGGTCGTAGACGGCCCGCTTGTCCGGATCCCGAAGCACCTCGTACGCCTGAGTGATCTCCTTGAACCGGGCCTCGGCCTCCTTCGACCCCTGGTTCCTGTCGGGGTGATGCTGGAGCGCGAGACGTCGGTACGCCTTCTTGATCTCCTCGGCGTCGGCGTCGCGCGAGATACCGAGGAGCGAATAGTAGTCAGCCATCTCTGGTCAAGTCAGGATCTGGGTCACCAGTCGGGACGTGTAGTCCACGATGGCGATCACCTTCTCGTACGGCATCCGGGTCGGTCCCATCACGCCCACTACTCCTTTCAGCCCTTCCACGCGGTATTCCGCCGTGACGAGCGTGAAGTCGGACAGGGCCTCGGAGAGGTTCTCCGACCCGATCGTGATCTGCAGTCCGCCCCCGTGCTCCCTCTCCAGGAGCGCGCCGGCCAGGAGGTCCCGGCGTTCCGTGAGCTCGATGAGCCCTTTGAGCCGCTCGCCCGAGGTGAACTCGGGCTGGGAGGCCAGGACGCTGGTCTGACCCAGGACCACCGACGTATCGCCGGTCCCCTCCTGGACGAGCTCGGCGGTGGACTCCATGAAGATGTTGAGCAGCTCTTCGCTTCCGGGTGCCCCCCCTCCGGCGGAGTCCCGGAGTCGCTCCGGGAGCGTCGCCCGGATCTCCCGGAGCGACAGTCCGGCGAGGCGCTCGTTGAGGAGCCGGGCCAGGGTCAGCAAGGTGTCCTCTGGGACCGCGCCGGGAAGATCCACGTAGACCGTGCGCACGACGCCGGAGCGGATCGACGCCACCATGACCACGGTCTCGCTCGAGACCTGCAGGAGGTCGAGCTTCTCGAGGATCGCGTCGTCCAGGCGCGGGGCCACGGCGATACCCAGCTCCGATGAGAGCAGGCTCAACGCGCGGCTCGCCCGCCGGACCAGCTCCTCCACCGCCGACGCGCCCGCCGGATCCAGCGCCTCGGTGAGCTGCGCCTGCTGCTCCGCCGACAGCGCCGCGGGCTGCACGAGGCGGTCCACGAAGAACCGGTACGCCCGGTCCGTGGGGACGCGGCCGGCGGAGGTGTGGGGGTGGAGGAGGTATCCCTTCTCCTCCAGGTCGCTCATGGTGTTCCGGACCGTCGCGGCGGAGACCCCCAGGTCGAATCGCCGGCACACCGTCCGGCTCCCGGCCGGCTCCGCCGTGGCCACGTAGGTCCGCACCACGGCGTCGAGAACCTGTCGCTCTCGATCCGAGAGCTCGTCTCCGGGCTGGTACGGGGGGGTGGGCGGCATCACGGGCTCCTGGCAGGGCAAACCCTAAAGATCGACAGATCGCTTTCCGAGCGTCAACCGGGTACCCTCTCCCCGAGGGTCTCGTCCAGCTCCACGGCCAGGGTGTCCAGGACCAGCCAGCCCCGGGCCGTGAGCCGGAGGTGGCCCTCTTCCGACCGTGCGAGTCCGCGGCCGATCCAGTCCTGGAGACGCCGCGCCGGCGCGGCTGCGTCGAGCCCGTCCAGCGGAAGGCCCCGGTCCGTGCGCAACGCGAGCCAGATCCCCTCCAGTCGCCGTCCCGCCGGCTCCGGCACGTCCTCCCCCTCGACCGGGAGTCGACCGTCCAGAACCTCTCCGAGGTAGTCCGTCCAGCCGCGCACGTTCCATCGACGCAGCGGCGGCAGGAAGCTGTGGCTGCTGTTCCCGAGTCCGAGGTAGGCGCGACCGTCCCAATAGGCTCGGTTGTGCTCGCTCTCCGCGCCGGGGCGGGCGAAGTTGGACACCTCGTAGTGGTGGTACCCCGCCGCCGCCAGTCGTTCGGCGGCCTCGAGGTACTCATCGGCGTACCGACCGTCCCCCGCCATGGTGATCCGCCCGTCGGCGACCCCACGGCCCAGGGGCGTGCCCGTCTCTGCCGTGAGCCCGTAGAGACTCACGTGGGGAACGTCCAGCCCGATCGCCGTCTCCAGGTCGAGGCTCCAGTCCCTGGGCACGGTGTCGGGGAGCCCGAAGATCAGGTCCACACTCAGGTTGCTCACGCCCGCCGCCCGGGCCGCGGACACCGCACGCCGGGCGCCCTCGGCCCCGTGCAGGCGCCCCATCCACCGAAGCACCGGTTCCTGGAAGCTCTGGACCCCCAGGCTCATGCGGTTCACCCCCGCCCGGCGCCACGCCTCCACCAGCACGGCCGTCACGCTCTCGGGGTTCGCCTCGGCCGTCCACTCCAGGTCGCCCACCTCGAGGCGCTCGGGGCCCAGGGCGTGGGCCAGCAGGGTCATGGCCCGGGGTCCCAGTAGCGACGGCGTTCCGCCGCCGACGTAGAGGGTGGCCAGGGGGTCGGCAAGGACGGCACGACCCTCCCGCTCGAGAAGCGCGCGCTCCCGGCCTACGGCCTCCGCCCAGGGTGCGGGATCCGCTTCCCGGCGCACCTGCACCGCGAAGTCGCAGTAGAAGCATCGCCGGGCACAGAACGGCGCGTGGACGTACACGTGGGCCACCCGAACGGGGGTGTTCCTTTCGTCGATCTCCGCCGCCGCGTGGTCGCGCGGCTCCGTGGGATCCGACACCCTCAGGCCACCCTCCGGGCGAAGCTGGGCCCGGACGTCCGCCGGACCCAGCCCTCCAGCTCCAGGCGACTCAGCGTAGAGAGGACCCGGGAGGCCGCCAGGCCCGAGGCGGCCTGGAGCGCCTCCAGCCCCAGCGGCCCGTCCGCGAGCAGGGCCCACAGCTCGGCGCCGTCGGAGTCGGCGGCCGACGGGGCGGCGGGACCGTTCCCCGTCCTGGCCCCCAGCGACGCGCTCCACGCCTCGAGGTCGGTCACCGGTCTGGCGCCGTCCTCCAGGAGCCGGTGGGTCCCGATGGAGACGGGCGAGAAGACGGACCCGGGCACCGCCCACACCTCCCGGCCCAGCTCCAGCGCCAGGCGGGCGGTGATGAGGGCGCCGCTCCGGGCAGCGGCCTCCACCACCACCACCTGATCCGCCAGGGCAGCGAGGAGTCGATTCCGTCGCGGAAAGTGGTGGGCCCGGGGCGGCGTCCCCGGCGGATGCTCGCTCAGCACGGCGCCCCGGATCAGCACATCCACCAACAGCGGGCGGTGGGAGCGGGGGGATGGGCGGTCCACACCGCTCCCGAGGACCCCGGCGGTGACCCCATCCGCCTCTAGAGCGCCCCGGTGAGCCGCCCCGTCGACACCGAGGGCCAGCCCGCTGATCACCACCCGTCCCGCCCGGGCAGCCTGTGCCGCCAGCTCGCCGGCGACCCGGCGCCCGTAGGCCGTGGCTCGGCGGCTGCCCACGATCACGATCCCCGGCTCCGCCAGCACCGATACGTCTCCCCTGTGAAAGACCACGGGAGGGGGGTCCGGGAGATGCCGGAGTCGAAGGGGGTAGGCCTCGCCGTCCAGGGCCGTGGCGGTGATTCCCGCCCGGCGGCAATCGTCGAGGATCCGGTCCGCCTCGTCCGCGGCAGCCCGGACTCCGGGGCCCCGTGCCGCGGCGGCCACGAGCGCCTCAACGGACCCACGATCCTCCAGACCGGACCGGATCCGCCGGGGCCCCCACCCGGGCACCAGGGAGAGCCGGAGGAGATCCCTCACCCGGCCCCGGGCGGGATTCAGGGCGCCCACCACTCCTCGTCGGCCTCGACCTCGCCCCCGACCTCGGCCTCCCCCGAGACCCGTCGCTCCTCCTGGACGCGTCGCCAGAGAGCCTCGAGGAGCGGGTCCAGGCCCTGCCGGCTCACCGAGGACACGACGAACCGGCCCCAGGCCTCGGGCGCGGCCACCTCGGGCGGCGCGTCGTCCGGGGAGAGGAGATCCGACTTGGTGATCACGAGGCAGTGGGGGACGGTGGAGAGCGCGGAAGCGTGACGGGCCAGCTCGGTCCGGAGGCGCTCGTACTCGGCCTGGAGATCCGGAGCGTCGGCGGGAACCATCAGCGCCAGGGTCCGGGTCCGCTCCACGTGCCGGAGGAACTGGTGCCCCAGCCCCCTCCCCTCGTGAGCGCCCTCGATGATCCCGGGGATGTCCGCCAGGACGAAGCTCCGGAAGTCGGACAGCTGGACCACCCCGAGGTTCGGGGTCAGGGTCGTGAACGGGTAGTCGGCGACCTTGGGCCGGGCCCGGGAGACGGTGGCAAGGAAGGTGGATTTCCCGGCATTCGGCTCGCCCACGAGGCCGACGTCGGCGATGAGCTTCAGCTCCAGCTCGAGGGTCCGCTGTTCCCCCTCCTCTCCGGGCTCCCAACGCCGTGGAGCCTGTCGTGTGGCGGTCTTGAACCGGGCGTTTCCCCGCCCGCCCCGGCCGCCCCGGGCCACCACCACACGCTCACCGCCCTCCAGCAGCTCCGCAACGAGCTCCCCGGAGTCGGCGTCCCGGATGATGGTTCCCGGAGGCACCCGGAGCACGACCTCCTCGCCGTCGCGCCCGGTCCGGTTGCTGCCCTCCCCGTGCTGTCCGCGTCCGGCCCGGTAGTGGCGCTTGTACGAGAAGTCCAGAAGCGTGGAAAGATCGGCATCGACCACGACGACGACGTCCCCACCCTTGCCCCCGTCCCCGCCCGCCGGCCCGCCCCTCGGGACGCCCGATTCCCGCCGGAAGGCCTCGGCCCCGGAGCCTCCGGTCCCGGCCTCGACCTCGATCACCGCCCGATCCACGAAGTTCATTCATCCTCCCAGCGCGCCAGGACTCGCTCCCACGTCCGCTCCACGGTGCCGCGACGGCCGTCGGGCACCAGGGGCAGCACCTCATCGAGCACGGAAGCGACGAGATCGACCCCCGCGCCGGTCCTCAGCGCGCCCCGGAGGTGCGATCGAAGCTGCGGCCCGGCACCCAGGACCGCCAGCATCGCCACGATGCAGCACTCCCGGCGCCACAGGGCGAGGCCCGATCGCCCCAGGACCTTTCCGTACCCCTCCCACACCATCCAACGATACATCTCCGGCCGGAGGGCGAAGATGTTCTCCCGGAGCCCGTCGTAGGCCGCCCCGTACACCTCCCGGCAGACACGCTCGCCTCGGGCCTGCCAGCTCGAGGGATCCTCCTCCCCGTCCGCGGGTGCCGGCCGGCCCGTCCGCCCCCGCCACGCTCCGATGCCGGTCAGCGCGGTCGGGTAGCCCAGGAACAGATAGCTCTGAAGCAACGCCTCCTCCACCTCCACGGGATCGGAATGTCCCACGACGTCGTCCAGGGCGGGTCCCAGGTCGGTGTCCGGGCCAAGTGCCAGGGTGGCGCTCAGACGAACCAGGGCCCGGAGGCCCTCGTCCAGCCTCTCGCCCCGGGGCACGTCGCTCATGGCCCTCGACCCTCGATTCCCAGGTCCACCTCGAGCGCCCCGACCGCCTCCCCGCGAGTGTTCCGGAGCGTGGGACGGAGGTATGCGTCGAGCGCTTCCCGGGCCGCGGGTGTGAGGAGGCCGAGATGGTCCAGGAGCGCCACCAGCACCGCGTCCACCGCCCGCCAACCGCCGTCCTCGACCTTGATGGCGATCCCCAGCCCCGCCTCGGGCACGCAGGCACCGTAGACCCCTTCCGCCCCCACCTTGGCCACCACGTCCGGGGCCGCCGTCATGAGGTCGGAGCAGAGCCGTCCGGACCCCGCCACCAGGTACGGATGGGCCGTCATGGCGCGCAAGACCTCGGCGGCCGCCTCGCCTCCCCGGCCGAATCGCGCGAACGATCGGGCCATGTCCAGCAGGGGCACCGCGAAACAGACCACGCCGCACCCGTCCACACCGGTCCGGAGCCTCCCCTCGTCGACGCCCGACCACCGGGCCGTCTCCCGACGCATCCGCGCCTGGACGGGATGGGCGGGCTCCTGATACCCCGCCACCTCCCAGCCGTGGTGCAGCGCCAGGGCGATCATCCCCAGGTGCTTCCCCGAGCAGTTGTTGTCCAGCCGCCCCGGGGCGCGCCCTTCGTCGAGAAGCCGGAGGGCCGCGGCGTCCCGGAGCGGCCAATGCGGCCCGCAGGCCAGGTCGTCGTCGGAGATGTCCAGTGCATCGCGCATGCGGGCGGCAACCTCGAGGTGTCGGGGCTCGGCGGAGTGGGAGGCACAGGCCAACGCCAGCTCTTCGCTTCCGAACCCGAGGGCGGCGAGGACCCCGTCCTCCACCAGGGGCAGGGCCTGGAAGGGCTTGGCCGCGGACCGGTAGAAGGTCCAGCGCCCGGGATCCCCGAGGGTGACCAGCGGACGGTCGCCTTCGGTGACCACGGCGTGGACCCGATGGCTCGATTCGACCAGCCCGCCCCGGGTCACCCGTACCGTGCCGGTCATGACCGCCTCAGCGCGGGCGGGCGACCCGTGCCCCCCGGCGCATATCCCAAGGTGTCGCGGCCGTCGGGGCGCCCCCATGGAGACAGGGGACGGATCGGGGTCAGCCTCCCACCGGCACCGCCCGCCGCGAGGGTTCCCCCCCCGCGGCGACCAGCGCATCCACGGAGGACGCCTCCGCCAGGGCCTTCAGGGCCGCGCCGAGCTGGAGGTCGCGGTCCATGAGCCGCGTGAACTCCCCCTCCTCTCCGAAGGCCTGCAGGGCGATCTGCGACTCGAGCTGGTACCGAATGTAGCGGTCGGCGGCGTCGAGGACGCCGGCGTCCACCTCCAGCCCCGCCTCGTCCAGCGCCCGCCGGAAGCGGGTGACGAGGGCGGCGTCCACCACGAAGTCCGCGGACGGCTCCTCCGCCTGGATGTAGGCGACCGAGAAATCGAAGACCGTACGAGCGAAGAGCCCGGCCTGCTGGTAGAGGGCACGGACCGCCGACGCCTCCCGATTGGAAAGGGTGTCCTGGATCACCCAGAGGTCGGGGGTGATGCCCCCTCCGCCCAGGATCGTCCGGCCGGCCATGGTCGTGAACTCCGGCCGCTCGGACGGGTCGTCGGTGGCCACCAGGGATCCGTCCAGGGCCAGGGCTCCGTGGGGAAGCTCGTCCGCCGTCCGATCCAGGTCCTTCTGGATGGACCGGCCCACCGGTGTGTACCAGAAGGCCGTGGTCAGGCGGAGCACGTTCCCACCGGAGAGGCGGAAGAGGCTCTGCACCGAGCCCTTGCCGTACGACGGGGCGCCGACCAGGAGCGCCCGATCGTGGTCCTGGAGCGCCCCTGCCACGATCTCCGAGGCGCTGGCGCTGGTCTCGTCCACGAGCACCACGACCGGGAGGTCCGGGAACGCGGCCCCGCTCCGGGCGGTGTAGGCCTCGGTCTGCCCGGCGGCCCGGCCCCGGGTCTCCACGATGGCGTCACCGGCCTCCAGGAAGAGTTCGGAGACGTCGATTCCCTCGTCCATGAGTCCGCCGGGGTTGTTCCGGAGATCCAGGACGATGCCCCGGACTCCTTCCTCGACCAGGGAGGCCACCGCGTCCCGCACCTCGTCCGAAGACGTCGTCCGGAACACCTGGAGCGGAACGTAGCCCACGTCCCCGTCCAGAAGGACCGTGAAGGGCACGGACCTGAGCTGGATGACCTCCCGGCGGAGCACGAACGGAATGGGGTCCTCGACCCCCGGCCGCGCCATGTGGACCTCGATCTCCGTTCCCGGTGCCCCCCGGAGGAGATCGACGGCCCGATCGACGGGCCAGCCTTCGGCGTCCTCCCCGTCGATGCGCACGAACCGGTCCCCGGCACGGACGCCCGAACGGGCACCCGGCCCCCCCGGGATGATGTTCATCACCGTTACGTAGCCGTCCCGCTCCAGCACCTCGAGACCGACCCCGCCGTAGTCCCCCTCGGTGGCCCGGATCCGGAAGTCCTCGTAGTCCGAGGCCCGGATGAACGAGGAGTTGGGGTCGTCCAGGTCCCGGAGGACGCCGTCGATGGCGGAGTCGTACAGGTCATCCCGGTCCACGTCCTCCACGAACTGCTCGGCGACGTGGTCGACCACCTCCTGGAAGAGGCGGACCTGCACGTAGACGTTCTCCTCCCGGCTCACCCCCTCCTGAAGGAACCAGCCACCCAGGAAGACGGATGCGCCCACGAGGGCGAAGGGAAGGATCGCTCGTTTCGGAAACGCCATCGTTCTTTGGACCTCGCGTGTGCATGGGCGGGCCAAGACCCGCCACCTCACTCCCTAAACCCGCGACTGTCGGAAGGTTTCCGGGAAGCTCGACTCCAGGAGCGCCCGCAGGCGGGCATGGACGTCCTCGGGCGTGCCCCGGGCATCGACCATGCGCGCGTTGCCCTCCGAGTCGGCCAGCTCCCGGTACCCCTCCCGGACCCGCTCCAGAAAACCTTCACCCGCCCGCTCGATGCGGTCCAGGGTTTTTCCCTCCCGGGCCTGTCGCCGTCGCCCCTCGGCGGCCGGAAGGTCCAGCACCAGCACCAGGTCCGGGACGAGCCCGCCCGTGGCGAACCGGTTGAGCGTCCGGACCTGCTGCAGGTCGAGGCCCCTGCCGTACCCCTGGTACGCGAACGTCGAGAGGTCGAACCGATCCGCCAGGACGGTCCGCCCCGTCTCCAGGGCGGGCCGGACCACCTCCCGGACGAAGGCGGCACGGGCGGCCAGCATGAGGAGCAACTCGGTCTCCGCGGGCATCGACTCGTGATCGCCGTGCAGGAGCACCGACCGGATCTCCTCCCCCACCCGCGTGCCTCCGGGCTCCCGGGTCATGACGTGCTCGATCCCCAGGCTGTCCAGCCAGGCGTCGAGGAGCCGGATCTGCGTGCTCTTCCCCGACCCCTCGACGCCTTCCAGAACGATGAAGCGCGCGGCGTCCACCCCGCCTCCGCCTCCCCTACTCGTAGTAGTCGAGCCCGAGGTGGGTGATCTGATCCTCACCCTTCATCCAGCGAAGCGTGTTCTTGAGCTTCATGTGCTGGATGAAGATGTCGTGCTCGGGGTAGAGGCCCGGCGCCGTCTGAGGGCTCTTGAAGTAGAACGAGAGCCACTCCTGGATGCCGCTCATCCCCGCTCGCTTGGCGAGGTCCAGGAAGAGGGCCAGGTCCAGGACGATGGGCGCGGCCAGGATGGAGTCCCGGCACAGGAAGTCGACCTTGATCTGCATGGGATATCCCATCCAGCCGAAGATGTCGATGTTGTCCCAACCTTCCTTGTTGTCCCCACGGGGCGGGTAGTAGTTGATCCGGACCTTGTGATACATGTCGTCGTAGAGCTCCGGATACATCTTCGGCTGCAGGATGTGCTCTAGCACGCCGAGCTTCGACTCCTCCTTGGTCTTGAAGGAGGCCGGGTCGTCCAGGACCTCCCCGTCCCGGTTCCCCAGGATGTTGGTGGAGAACCAACCGCTCAGGCCCAGCATGCGCGTCTTGAAGCCCGGCGCCAGGATGGTCTTCATCAGGGTCTGGCCCGTCTTGAAGTCCTTCCCGCCGATGGGCACGTCCCGCTTCACGGCCTCCCGCTCCAGCGCCGGGAAGTCGGCCGAGAGGTTCGGCGCGCCGTTCGCGTAGGGGACGCCTTCCATGATCGCGGCGTAGGCGTACAGCATCGACGGCGCGATGGCCGGATCATCGGCGGCCATGGCGGCTTCGAACGCTTCGAGGGACTCGTGCTGTGGACCGGGCCGGAGGAAGATCTCGGTGGAGCCGCACCAGACCATGACCAGCCGGTCGCACCCGTTCTTCTCCTTGAAGTCCCGGATGTCCTGGCGGATCGCCTCGGCGAGCTCCTTCTTGTTGGCGCCCGTCTTCACGTTGGGACCGTCGAGCTTCTTCACGTATTCCGTGCTGAAGGCCGCCGGCATGGGCTTCACGGAGCTCAGGAAGTCCTTGATCGGATCGAGGTGCTCGTGCCGGTCCAGGACCCCGGCGTTCAGGGCGCTCTGGTAGCCGTCGTCCGGGATCGGGTCCCAGGCGCCGAAGACGAGCTGGTCGAGGCTCGCGATGTCCACGAAGTCCTTGATGAGCGGAGCCCGCTCGTCGGTCCGCTTCCCGAGCCGGATCGTCTGCATCTGGGTCAGGCTGCCCACGGGCTTCGCGAGCCCCTGGCGGACGGCCTCGACACCGGCGACGAAGGTGGTGGCCACGGCCCCGAATCCGGGGAGCAGAACGCCGAGCTTGCCGCTGGCGGGCTGGATGGTGGGACGCTCCTTCACGGAAACTCCTCTCTGTTGCTGGATGATGTCTACTTCGGTATGCAGCCGAGTCCGGCCGCGCGGGGGACCCTTGCGGCACACCCCGGATACGCTACGGGGCGAGGATGATCCGGCTGTCCGCCCCTTCCTCCATGCCCTGCTCGATGGTCTCGTTCACCTTCTGGATGACCTTCTGGAAGTTCGCCTGGGCCGCCGCGAGCCGCTGGTATGTAGACAGCACCTGAAGCCTGGATACGGCGGCCTCGTACGCTTCGGCGTCTTCCTGCTCCGGCTCCTTGCCGGCACGGATCGATGCGGCAATGCTGCCCTCGAGCCGCTCCAGGGCCGACCGGGCCTCGGCGATGTCCCGATCGTCGTCCGCGTCCTTCATGGCCCGTCGAAGGGTCTTGTATTCCTCGGTCCGAGCCAGGGCGTTCCCCAGCTGCCTGGCCTGTTCCATGATTCCCGCCATGAGGCTCCTGCTCCTGTTCAGTGAACGGCGCCGTCCTCGCGACGCACGGCTGTGACGAATCTGGGCCGTCCGGTGAGGTCCCGGTACACCCGGGCCTCCCGGAATCCTCCCTGGGCGGCGATCCGCTCCAGGACCTGGTCACCCTGATCGATCCCGATCTCCAGCGCCAACAGCCCTCCGGCACGAAGACGATCCGCCGCCTGGGGGATCAGAGGATCGATCACCGCCATCCCGTCCTCCCCGGCGAAGAGGGCCCCGTGGGGCTCGTGCTCCAGGATCTCCGGAGCCAGGGCGTGGCGCTCTCCCTCCCGAACGTACGGCGGATTGGACACCACGGCATCTACCCGGACTCCGGCGGGGAGTGCGGCGAGGCCTTCACCGAGGATCAGGCGCACCGTCTCCGCCTCTCCTCGTCCCTCGAGGTTCTCGCGGGCCAGCGACAGCGCCTCCGCCGACCGATCCACCGCCCACACCGTCGCGAAGGGGCCTTCGGATGCCAGCGCCAGGGCGATGCACCCGGTGCCGGTCCCCAGGTCGACGGCCTCGAGTCCGTCACGTCCGGCGGCCCATTCCAGCACCCGGTCCACGAGGAGCTCTGTCTCGGACCTGGGAATCAGCGCCCGGGCGTCGCATCGCAGCTCGAGCTCCCGGAAGGCGGCCCGGCCCACGATGTACTGGAGCGGCTCCCGATTGGCGCGGCGCCGGAGGAGCGGCTTGAAGGCCTCTCGCTCCTCGGAGGTCAGGGGCCGGTCGAACTGGAGATAGAGCTGAAGCCGCTCCATTCCCAGGGCATGGGCCAGAAGGTGCTCGGCGTCGAGTCGCCCGGAGGCGACGCCCTTCTCGTCGAGGTACTCTCCGCTCCACCGGATCAGGCGGAGCACCGTCCACGTCCCCTCGTCGCCGCCGGCCTCCCCGTTCCCCCGTTCCCGCGCGGACCGGGAGACATCGGCGGTGCTCACGCCGAGGCCTCGGCCATGCGCTCCTCCTGTTCCGCCAGCCGGAGAGCCCGGATGAACGGAGCCAGCTCCCCGTTCAGGACGCTGTCCAGGTCGTAGATCGAGAGGCCGATGCGATGGTCGGTGACCCGTCCCTGGGGGAAGTTGTAGGTGCGGATCTTCGCCGAGCGGTCTCCGCTGCCGATCTGGCTGCGCCGGTCGGCGGCCCGCACGGCCTTCTGTTCCTCCAGGCGGCGGTCCAGGAGGCGGCTGCGCAGGACCTTGAGGGCCTTGGCCTTGTTCTTGTGCTGCGACTTCTCGTCCTGGCACGACACGACCAGGCCGGTGGGCAGGTGCGTGATCCGGACGGCGGAGTCGGTGGTGTTCACGGACTGGCCTCCCGGGCCCGAGGACCGGAACACGTCGATGCGGAGGTCGTTGGGATCGATCTCCACGTCCACCTCCTCGGCTTCGGGCAGCACGGCCACCGAGGCGGCGGATGTGTGGATGCGACCCTGACTCTCCGTCTCGGGAACGCGCTGCACCCTGTGGACCCCGGACTCGAGCCGGAGCCGGCCGTAGGCGCCGTCGCCCCGGACGGTGAACACCACCTCCTTGAAGGCTCCGGGGATGCCTTCGGAGAGGCTCAGCAGCTCCACGCTCCAGCCCATGGCCTCGGCGTAGCGCTCGTACATGCGGAGGAGGTCGGCGGCGAAGAGCCCGGCCTCGTCCCCGCCCGTCCCCGCCCGGATCTCCACGACGGCGGGTCGGTCGTCCATGGGATCCCGGGGAAGGAGCAGCTCCCGGACGGACTCCGCCAGGGGCGGGATCTCCTCTTCGAGCCCTGCCAGCTCCTCCCGGGCCAGATCCCGGAGCTCGTCGTCCTCTCCGGCCTCGAGGATGTCCCGGGCCTCGGCGGCGGCCGCGATCTTCTCCTGGAGCGACGTGCCGGCCCGGACGACCTCCTCCAGCTGGGCCCTCTCCCGCCCCAGCTCACGCAGGCGGTCGGGGTTCTGGAGGACGTCGGGGTCGGTGAGACGGAGGTCCACCTCCCGGAAGCGCGCCTGCACCTCGCCGAGGCGCTGGAGGAGCCGGGGGTCGACGGCGTGGGCGTCGTCACTCATGGGCGTGGAGCCGCCCCGGGGCGGAGGCAGCGGTCGGGAAGAACCCGACCGCGCCCGTTACTTCCCCTCCTTCGCGTACTTCTTCCGGAAGCGCTCGACGCGGCCCGCGGTGTCCACGAGGCGCTGCTTACCGGTGTAGAAGGGGTGGCACACCGAGCAGATCTCGACGTGGATCTCGCCCCCCGAGGTGGACCGGGTGTCGATCCGGTTGCCACAGGAACAGACGATCGTCGTCGACACGTATTCGGGATGAATGCCCTGCTTCATGTTGCATCTCCAGGATCCGGAACTCGCGAGGGAGGGGGATTCCGCCGTCCCTCGAACGCGCCGGATCCGGACAGTCCGGGCGTCGGAACAGACCAGGAAATGTAACCCGAGCCGGGTCCCGATCAAGCGGGTGACGCCGTCCGGCGCAGGATCGATGCACCGATGGCGAGAAGTCCGCAGAGGGGTCCGAGCAAGCCACCCGACCGCAGGAACAGCGTGGGACCCGGCAGGCTTCGCACGGTCACGGTCGCCACCCCCGGGGCGTGGGGCTCGAGCGCCGGCGTCCAGCGACCCAGCGGGTCCGTCGTGCCGGACCACCCGTCGTTGCCCACCCGCACCGCCCCGAGGCCCGTTTCGACGCTCCGGAGAGCCAGGTGCCACGGGTGCTGGAGGAAGGCGGCCCACCCCGGCCCCGACGGTGCCTCCGCGAGCCAGGCGTCGTTCGTCACGTTCAGCAGCCAGCCGGCCCCGGCCAGCGCCCGACGCCGTGAAAGACTGCTCCAGGCCGATTCGATGCATATCAACACGCCCGGACGCCCCTCGGCCTCCAGGACTCCGGGGCCTCGTCCGGGGACGAGGCCGTCCCCCGGGCTCCGCTCCACCCCGGGGACCAGGGCCTCCTTGCCGTAGGCACCGGCCAGCCCACTGCCATCGACGCGAAGGAGCCCGTTCACGACCCCGGTCTCGTCCCGTAGGTAGCCGCCGACCAGGACATCCGCGCCCCGCGCAGCGGACCAGCGGGCCAGCTCGGCCACCAGCCCGTCGGGGGCGGGGGCCAGGCCCCGGGCGGCGATCCCCTCGGCAGGGCGCCCCTCCCCGCCCACGACGTAGGGCAGATGGGTCTCGGGGAACACCACCAGCGCCGCCTCTTCGGCGGCCGCCCGGGTCAGCCCGCGTCGAAGGCTCGCCAACGCGGCTTCGGCTGCCCCCCGGCTCCGCCGCTCGGCCAGGGACACGTCGGGCTGGACCACGGTCACCCGGGCCCTGACCTCCGCTCCGTCGCCGACCAGGGACTCCCGGACGGCTCCCGCCCCGGTCCACCCACCCAGGAGGAGGAGCACCGCGCCGCCGGCTCGGAGCAGGGGACGCTTCCGACCCGATTCGTCTCGTCGTCCCACCGCCGACGCCACCAGCACGTTCCCGACCACCACGCCGAAGCTCAGGAGCGCTTCCCCACCCCACGCCCCGGGCTGCAGCAGGACAGGGACACGGGCCAGAGGAAGCGCGAGCGGCGTCCATGGGAAGCGCAGGGGCCCGAGGAGCGTCCCGCGGGCCCACTCGATCGCCACCCAGGCCACGGCTGCCGCCACCACCGGCGGCAGGTTCCGGCCGAGCAGGACCGCCCGGCTCGCGCCCATGCCGGCCCAGAGCAACGACAGGAGCGCCACCTCGCCCGTCCAGGCCAGGGCGGGCCACACCTCCGCGATCCGGCCGGCGAGGGAGAGCATCCAGCCGAGGTGCAGCGACCAGAAGACCGCCCCCAGGAGCGCCCCCGCCCGCGCGGCCGCTCGAGGGTCCAGCCCCTCGGTGACCACCAGCCAGGGCACCAGGGCCACGAAGGGGAGGGCCACCTGTACGGCCCCCGGCCCTGGAAGCGGGAGGAAGGCGAGAAACAGGAGGCAGCCCGAGAGGACCGTCCCGGCGCGCACGGCCTGGAGCGAATCCCCCCGGGAGGGGAGGGTCACGATCCGTCGCCGGCGGACAGGGGGAAGGCTCTGGCCAGCATGAGGTGGGTCGGCAGGACCAGCGCGATGATCCCCCAGTTGTCCTGCTCGAACCCGGGGAGGAGCTTGAAGACCAGGGCGGCAAGCGCGATGGCTCGCACCCACCAGAGCAGCTTTCTGAGCCGGGGGCCGGGCTCCCTGCCCCGCAGGAGCGGAATCGCCATGGCCGGCACCGCCAGCAGGACCGGATTGGTCTGCAGGATGTTCTGGTTCCAGTACCAGAAGACGTGGTCGGTGAAGAGCCATCCCAGCACCATGACGAGTCCGGCGAGGCCCACCAGGCCCTCCCAGGTGACGAGCCATGCGCCCAGCACCCGCTTCCACGCGGTGGACCGGGCCGCCGCCCGGGCCAGGAACGCGGTCCACAGCGCCACCAGGATCCCGGTGATCACCATGAGGGGGAAGCGGTTGGCGGGCTCGGTCGGCGGCGGCCCTCTCTCTCCGTCCAGGATCAGGGTCTCCCGCACCACGAGCGGCCGCTCACCTCCGGACCCGTCCGGGACGGTGGCTGTGGCGAGGTGAGCCCGGAGCTCCATGGGCAGGAACATCTCCTGCCAGGCGTCGATCGGGGCGTCCGCGGGGCTGCCCAGGAGGATCTGGATCCCGAGCTCGGCCAGGGGATCGGGCCGCAGTAGACGCCGTGTGTGCCACCGCCAGCTGCGGCCCGTCTCGACGCCCTCGAAGCGGGCGCGGATGCTCCCACCGAGGACCGCGTCGAGCGCGTCCCGTACCCGCGTGGAGCAGTTGTCGAGGTAGTAGTTGTAGACGTAGTCGCGGTTCTCCGGGAGGGCGTTGGCGCGGACGAACCGGTCGAGCTCGGCCTCCTGCTCCGGCGTCAGAGCCAGCTCCTGGGCCCAGACGTCCCGTCCCTGGGCCTGGTACACCTGGAGCATCGACGACAGGTACCGTCCCCCCATGGCGTAGAGCATGGTGCCCCGGAGGAGCCGCGGGATGAAGCCGGTCTGGGAGAAGCTGAAGAGCCCCCACTCCCAGAACACGTCCTCACCGGTCCGGGCGTCGTGGATCCAGATCCCGTTGTGGCCGAACCGCTCCCACACCGCCTCCCCCGGCGCCGCGGTGACCAGGTAGACCGTCAGCGGGTCGGCCGTCGCCTCCCCGGCCTGGCCCGAGTCCGCCGCCTGGGCTTCCTGGACCGACCAGGCCGCGGCTCCGCTCGCCTGGGCCGGGCCCGGCAGGGCCGCCAGGGCTCCGAGGAGGAGGAGGAGGGCCCCGGGGCCCACACGTGGGTGCCCCGCCCCCATGGAGATCAGAGCAGGACCTCTCGCCCCGTCTCGATGGACGTGTAGGCGGCCTGGATCAGCTCCATCACCCGTGCCTGGTCTCGAGGGGGCTCCACATCGGCGAAGCCACGGATTCCCCGGAAGAACTGGTCGAGTTGGCGGCGATGGGCGCTCATGTACCGGTTGCGGCGTCCGGGCGGCGGACTCTGCTCCGGGGTCACGTCCATGGGACGGCCGCCGAGCTGCTTGAAGATCTCGAGGGGGGGAAGCGAACCGGCGCCTTCGGAGCCCAGGACCCGGGCGTAGTGCCGGTCCTCACGGCTGAAGAAGGTCCAGCTCACCTCGACGGTCAGGGCGGCGCCCTCCTCCGTCTCCAGCAGGAGGGTCGCGGCGTCATCCACCTCCAGCTCGTTGCGGCTGGCCACGGCGGTGACCCTCCGGATGGTCGGATCCCCGAGGATCCACAGAAGGAGGTCGATGGACTGGACACCCAGGTCCATGAGGGCGCCGCCACCCGCTTCGGACGGATTCTGCCGCCAGGTGGTCCGCCGAAGGGGCACGTAGCGGTTCATCCACGCCACCCGTCCGGCGTAGATGGTTCCCAGCTCGCCGCCCTGGACGAACCCCCGCAGCGCAGACACGTCCGGCCGGAAGCGATGGCTCATCCCGACCATGGCGATGCGGTTCCGTTCGCCCGCGAGGTCCGCGATGCGCCGACAGCCCTCCGGGGTCAGGGCCAGGGGCCGCTCCACCAGCACGTGGCGTCCCGCCTCCAGGGCCGCAATCGCCTCGGCCTCGTGGAGGTGGTTCGGCGTGCACAGGATCACCCCGTCCAGCTCGTCGTCCCGCAAAAGGGCCTCGGTGGTCTCGACCCGATCGACCTCGAAGCGCTCGGCCAGGGCCGAGGCCTTGCCTGTGTCCGCGTCCGCCAGGGCGGCGACCTCGACGTCCGTGCGCTCGGTGCACAGGGGCAGGTGCACCAGCTGGGCCACGGCGCCGGTGCCGACGATGCCGACACGGAGGGGGCGTCCGTCCGTCACGACGAGCTCCTCTCCCCGGGGGCGGGGTCCTGGAAGAGGATCTGCAGCCCCGCCCGCACGCCGAAGAAGCGGACGTCGCCCGCCAGCTCGTAGCGGGCGTCTCCATAGAGCCGAAACCGTCGACTCAACGGGACCTCCAGTCCGCCGTGCAGGTTGGCGCCGGCGGCCGTCGAATCGAGGAGATCCTCGACGAAGGTGTCGTCCACGGCCTCTCCCGATCCGTTCCGGAAATGGACGGCGACGCCCAGCCCGGCGTAGGTGAGGATGTCGTAGGGGACCCGCCACACGAACTGGGCATCGGCCCCCACGGACAGGTCCCGCCATTCCACCCGGCCCAGGTCCAGGTCGAGGGGAGGCGCGCCGGGATTCTGCTCCTGCACGAGCTGGACCACGCGGGTCTCGAGCCGTGCCACCTCCGTGGCGTCCAGAGCGCTCGACCAATAGCCCACCCGGGGCAGGACCCGGATGCCCGGTCCGAGATACCCCAGGTCGACCCGGAGTCCGAAACTCTCGGTGGACTCGACGTCGTTGGGCCAGATGTAGCCGACGTCGAAGCCGATCCCCCGGAAGGAGAGGTCCTCGTAGTCGTAGTCGGAGAGCCCCTGCCCCGCGAGGGGACCCGCGATGGCCAGGAACGCCGCCCCCATCAAACCCCGGAATCCACGCGTCACGTCGCCACCACCTTTCCGATCAGGTCGTATTCCATGGCATCCACGATCTCCACCTCCACCAGATCTCCGGTCTTCGCCCCCTCCAACGCAAGGAGGTGGGTCACCCCGTCCACGTCCGCGGCCTGCCCGTCCGTCCGCCCCATCCCGGCGAACTCGGGATCGTCGGACACCTCCTGGTCCACCAGCAGGGGCCGGCGGGCCCCCACCAGCTCCAGGTTGCGGTCCAGGGAGATCCCCCGCTGGACGTCGAGGAGCGCCTCCAGGCGCTCCTGCTTCAGCGACGCCGGCAGCTGGCCTTCCATCTCCGCGGCCCGGGTCCCCTCCTCGATGGAATAGGCGAACGCCCCCACCCGATCGAACCGGATCTCCTCGAGCAACTCCACGAGCTCCTCGAAGTCCTCCTCCGTCTCCCCGGGGAAGCCCACGATGACCGTGGTCCGCAGGGTCAGCTCGGGGATCGCGTCTCGGAGCCAGCCCACCCGCTCCCGGATGGTCGCCCGGCGCTCCGGCCGCCGCATGGCCTGGAGCATCCGGTCGCTTCCGTGCTGCAGGGGCAGGTCGAGGTAGGGGACGATGCGGGGACCGGCGCCGGCGGAGGCGCTCTCCGCCACGAGCTCCACCAGCTCGGGCGTGATGCCCGAGGGGTACATGTAGAACAGCCGGATCCAGTCCACGTGGGCTCCGGCCAGGAGGGCCCGGAGCAGATCCGGCAGCAGCGGGGCCGACCGATCGTGGCGCCGGAGGTCCCGACCCCACCACGTGGTGTCCTGGGAGATGATGTTCAGCTCCCGGACCCCGGCCTCGCCCAGGGACCGGGCCTCGGCCACCAGTGCATCCAAGGGCTGGGACCTGTGCAGTCCCCGCATCAGGGGGATGGCACAGAAGGCGCAGGTGTGGTCGCACCCTTCGCTGATCTTGAGGAACGAGCTGTGGGGCGTGGCGGTGGAGAGTATCCGCAGCGGCCGCTCCATGACCGGGATCCGGTCCGGGGGCGGGAGCAGCTCCCGCCCCTGCAGCTCGGGGATGAGGCCCTCGAGCTCGGTGAGACCCATGAAGACGTCCACTTCGGGGATCTCCGCCCGCAGCTCGTCCTTGTAGCGCTGAACCATGCACCCCACGGCCACCACCGCCCGGACGCCACCCTCCTCCTTCAGCGCGCAGGCCTCCAGGATCGTCTCGATGGACTGCTCCTTGGCGGCCTCGATGAACCCGCAGGTGTTCACGATGACCACATCGGCCCCGTCCAGCTCACCCGAGACCCGGGCGCCGTGGCCCACCAGCGACGCCATCATCCGCTCCGAGTCCACGGTGTTCTTGTCGCAACCCAGCGTCACGAGCGCGATCCGGGGGCCGTCGGCGGGCCCCACCGCGTCGGGCTCGTGATGGACCGCCTGGACCGTCGGGGCCACGTCGGGACGGACCGGACCGGCCGTCAGGGGGAAGACCGGGAGATCTCGGGACCGCATGCTATCGGGCGATCACGGTGACGCCGGCCGGCACGTCGAACCGGAAGACCTCCGCACCGACCTCGGGGTCGGTGCGGATCCGGTCCAGCGTGACGGTGCGGACGTTCCCGTTCTCCTCGGAGATCTCCACCCGGCGGATGGTCCCGGCCTGAGGGTCGATCCAGACCCGGGCCTGTCGGTATCCCCGCTCCATCCGGGGGACGAGGGCGATGCGGACGGTCTCCCGACCGGTGACCTCCTCCCGTCCCTCGATGGTGGCGTCGTACTTCTCCCGGGGCCGGTCCAGGAACTCGCGGTAGAAGTCCATACCGCCGCGGGAGGGATCAAGCGGCAGCCTCAGGACCTGCTCGGGGTTGATGCTCCGGTAGTAGATCCAGAAGAACTCGCCGTCGGCCACCACGGCGTCTCCGTCGGGATCGGAGAAGCGCATGGAGAACAGGTTCGGCCTGCGCTGACACAGCGCCCCGTCCCCCCGGTTCTCCTGGTTGAGGAGGGGGACTTCCAGGACCTGAACGAACTCGGCACAGACCGTGTTCACCGCCTCGTAGGCCTCGGCCGCATGCTCGAGGACGGCCATGGCCTGCTGGGCCGCCCCGGCGTCGGGCGCGAGCCAGGGAGCACCCACGCCCACGAGCAGAGCGAGGGCGGGCCGGGCGCGGCGGCGGCGAACGGATGTGGTCGGGGACATGGAGCCGGGGGATCGGGGTCGGAATCGGAACGTCACGTAGTACTCGCGCCCCGCGGGGGCCGTTCCCGGGCGGCTTCCCCGCCGGGGGGCTTCTCAGGTCCCGGGGAAGAGCTGATCGAGCTCCTGCAACGAGACCAGGACCTCACGGGGCTTCGAACCGTCGGGGGGTCCGACCACACCGGCTTCGTGGAGCTGGTCCACGATCCGGGCCGCCCGGCCGTACCCGATGCTGAGCCTGCGCTGGAGGAGCGACGTGGAGCCGCCCTGGTTCTGGATGCAGACCTCCGCGGCCGCCCTGAAGAGCTCGTCCCACTCTCCCGTGATGGCCTCCGCAGCGGCGGAGGCATCCTCCATCTCCTGGGCGCGGAGCTCCTCGAGGATGTCCACCTCCGAGGGGTAGACGGGGCCGGCCGCGTCGTCCTCCCGGGCGCGCTCCTCGGCCACCTCACGGTACCAGCTCAGGAGGGACTCCGTGTCCTCGGTGGAGATGAAGGCGCCCTGGATCCGGACCGGCTCGCTCTGCCCGGGTGGAAGGAAGAGCATGTCCCCGTTCCCGAGGAGCGATTCGGCCCCGTTCATGTCCAGGATGGTCCGGGAATCGGTCTTCGAGGCCACCCGGAAGGCGAGGCGGGTCGGGAAGTTCGCCTTGATGAGCCCGGTGATGACGTTCACCGAGGGCCGTTGGGTCGCCACGATGAGGTGGATGCCGATGGCCCGGGCCTTCTGGGCCAGCTGGGCCAGGGGGCGCTCCACCTCGCTCTGGACCTGCATCATGAGGTCCGCCAGCTCGTCCACCACCACCACCAGGTATGGAAGGGCACCGTCCCGGTACAGGAAGCGATCCGGATCCCCCTCGGCGCCGTGGGCCTCGAAGTGGCGGACCGGCACGCCGTCCCGGACCTTCCGATTGAATTCGGCCAGGGATCGGGCGCCGTTCTCCTTGAGCAGCTGGTAGCGGCGCTCCATCTCCAGGACCGCCCACTTCAGGACGCCCGCCGCGTCGTTGGGATCCGTCACGACCGGGTGGCGCAGGTGGGGCAGATCGGCGTAGGCCGAGAGCTCCACCATCTTCGGATCGATCATCAGGAGCCGCAGGGTCTCCGGCGTATGCCGGAACACCAGGCTGGTGATGATCGTGTTGATGCAGACCGACTTCCCCGCCCCGGTCGCACCGGCGATGAGGAGGTGGGGCATCTTCGCGAGATCCGCCACGTAGGGGCGACCGGTCAGGTCCTTCCCCAGGCCGAGGGGGAGCACGCCCTTGCCCCCGGTGAAGACCCGGGCCTGCAGGATCTCCCGCAGGTGCACGATCTGTGGGGACGGGTTGGGGATCTCCACGCCCACGGCGCCCTTGCCCGGGATGGGCGCCACGATCCGGATCGAGGGGGCCCGCATGGCCAGGGCGAGATCCGCATCCAGGTTCGCGATACGGTTCACCTTCACGCCGGGGGCCGGTACGACCTCGAACTGCGTGACGACGGGACCGGTGGTCCGCCCCCCGAGCTCGCACTGGACGTTGAAGGTGCGGAGCTTCTCCACCAACACCTGCCCCAGCCCGTCCAGCTGCCGCTCCATGTGGACCCGGTCCTCGGTCTCCTCGAGGGTGAGGAGGTCCTGAGGCGGTAGCGCGCCGCCTTCCAGGTCCCGGGGGTCGGCGGGATCCGGGAGGTCCCCGTCTCGAGCCGGGATCGGTGCCGGTACCGGAGGCTCGGGATCGGGCGCGGTGACGGTGTCGAAGGGGAGAGGCTCGTCCTCCTCGATCTCCTCGTCGAGGGTCTCCGGCCCGGTCCATTCGGACGAGGGCAGCGGGTCGTCGCCGGGGGTCTCTGGCGCCGGCGCGCTCCGGGCGGCCAACCGGTCCGCCGCCTCCCGCGCCGCACCCCGGGCCGCCTCGCTGCCCCGCACCACCCCGCCGACCAGCGTTCGGAGCGGGTTCCATCCCAGCGTCCCCACCGACAGTCCCACGAAGCAGGCGCCCACCAGCAGGGTTGCTCCGAGCCATCCCACGCCCGTGAGGAGGGGCGCGCCGAGGCGCGAGCCGATCCAACCCCCGAGCCCCGGAGCGCCCCAGATCTCCAGCGCCACCGGCCCCAGGACCAGGAGGCCCGCCGTGAGGGCCGAGAATCGAAGCGTCCGATCCACGGACAGCCAGTCTCCGGCCCGGAGGCCGCCGAGGACGAGAAGGGTCGGCACCAGGGGGGCGGCCGCGCCGGCCAGCGCCCGGAGGAGCCCCTGCAGGCCGCCACCGAGAACGCCGACGAGGTTCCCGGAGGGGAACCAGTCCAGTCCCCGGGGTCCGAACCAGGAAACCGGCACCAGGGCCAGAAAGCAGAACAAGGCCAGGACGAGGAGGCTGATGCCGAGGAGATCCCGCTCCTGCTCCCGGTTCAGCAGGGTCAGGCCACCCTTCGCCTTCTTGCTCCCCTTCCCCTTCCGGCTCCGGGTGTTGGTCTTCTTCTTCCGGCTCCCGGTGGCCATCTCAGCTGTCCGCGTCTCCCGAAAGCGTCACCGCCCGATCTTCGAAGACCGGGACGACGGGGACCTCGTCCAGGCGTGCACACCACTCCAGGTCGCCGCCGAGCTCGACGTCGATCAGGAGGCGCCCGGCCCTCGTAGACGCCAGGAAGGCCTCGTCCAGCGGCTGGGCCGCCGCCAGGGCCATGGCCGCCCGCGCTCCGTCCCCGGGATCCAGCTCCACCCCCTCGCCCTGCAGCCGGAGGAGAAGCGCACCGGCACAGGCGGCGTCTTCCAGGGCGAAATGGTCCTGCCGCCCGGCACACACCAGCAGGACCTTCTCGTCGTCGGCGATCGCCCGGGCGATGGCACCGAGGTTCACGAAGGCGGCCGCGAGCACCCGGTCGGCGTCCTCCACGGCCCGCAGCGCCCGGGTCCCGTTCGTCGTGGACATGATCAGGCGCTTCCCCTTCACGACGTCGGCGGTGAACTCGGCGGGCGAGTTCCCCAGGTCGTACCCCTCGGGCCGGACCCCCTTCCGCTCCCCGCAGAGGAGGGTGTCCTCCCGCCCGAGAGACTGGAGCAGGCGGATGGCCTCGTCGGAGGACTCGGCGGGAAACACGGCCCCGGCCCCGCGGGCCAGCGCCGTGGCCAGGGTCGTGGTGGCGCGAACCACGTCCACGACCACCGCCGTGACCCCGTTCAACTCCCCGGAGTCCAGCTCGGAAACGGTGAACCGGACGTCGACCCTCATGCGCCCTCAACCTCCTTTCGCCGTCCGAAGTATCGCTCGAGGTACCGCGTATCCACCTCTCCGGACCGGAACTCCTCGTCGCCCACGATCTCGAGCAGGAAGTCCACCGTGGTGTGCACCCCTTCGATCACCATGTGTGAAAGGGCGTTCCGGGCCCGGAGGAGCGCCTCCTCCCGAGTGTTGCCACTGACGATCAGCTTCGCGAGGAGGGAGTCGTAGAACGGCGGCACCCGGTACCCCTGGTACACGTGGGTGTCGAGCCGCACTCCGGGTCCGCCCGGAGGATGGAAGGTGGTGATGGTGCCCGGGGATGGGGCGAAGTTCCGCTCGGGATCCTCGGCGTTGATCCGGAACTCGATGGCGTGGCCCCGGAAGGTCACCTCTTCCGGGAAGCTCAGGGGCTCCCCCGCCGCCACCCGGATCTGCTCCTTCACCAGGTCCAGACCCGTGGTGACCTCGGTCACCGGGTGCTCCACCTGGATGCGGGTGTTCATCTCGATGAAGTAGAACGATCCGTCCTCGTCCAGGAGGAACTCCACCGTTCCGGCCCCCACGTAGTCGATGGCCGCCGCCGCGGTCACGGCGGCCTTCCCCATGCGGGCCCGGAGCTCCGGCGTCAACGCCGGCGACGGGGCCTCTTCGATGAGCTTCTGGTGCCGGCGCTGAACCGAGCAGTCCCGCTCCCCGAGATGCATGACCCGTCCGTGGTTGTCCCCGAACACCTGGAACTCCACGTGGCGCGGACGGAGGATGCAGCGCTCCAGATACACGCCGTTGTCGCCGAAGGCCGCCTCGGCCTCGTTCTGGGCACCCTGGAGGAGCTTGGGGAAGGAGCCCTCGTCGTAAGCTACCCGCATGCCCTTCCCGCCCCCGCCGGCCGAAGCCTTGATCATGACCGGGAAGCCGATGGTCCGGGCGACCTCCAGGGCCTGCTCCGGATCGGTGATATTGTCGGGCGAGCCCGGGACCGTGGGCACGCCCACCTCCATCATCGTCCTCCGGGCGGTGGCCTTGTCGCCCATCGCCCGGATCTGGTCCGGGGTGGGCCCGATGAAGGTCAGCCCCGAGCGGGCGCAGATCTCGCTGAACTCCGCGTTCTCCGCCAGGAAGCCGTAGCCCGGATGGATCGCGTCCACGCCCGTGATCTCCGCTGCGGCGATGATCCGGGGAATGTTGAGATAGCTGTCCTTGCTCGCGGGCGGACCGATGCAGACATCCTCGTCGGCGAAGCGGACGTGGAGGGACTCCCGGTCCGCCTCGGAATAGACCGCCACGGTCTGGATCCCCAGCTCGTGGCACGCGCGAACGATGCGGAGAGCGATCTCCCCCCGATTCGCGATCAGGACCTTGTTGAACACTCGCGTTCTCCTAACAGAGCGCGTCCGGCTCCCGGGGGAGACGGACGCGACTCGAAGGGTGCGGAACGGACCCCGAACCCGGACTCAATCCGGGTCGATGCGGAAGAGGACCTGTCCGTACTCGACGAGATCGGCGTTCTGGACGACGATCTCCGCCACCGTACCGGAGACCTCGGCCTCCAGCTCGTTCATCAGCTTCATCGCCTCGATGATACACAACGTGTCCCCCACGGCCACCTTCTGTCCCACCTTCACGTAGGCCGGAGCGTCGGGCGCCGGCGCCGAGTAGAAGGTCCCCACCATCGGCGACGTCACGTCGGCGAGGTCGGAGGCCGGCGCCTCGGCCGGTGCGGCCGGAGCGGCGGTCGGGGCCGGCGCAGCGGCGGCCATGGACGGCATGGACACGACCTGAGCGCCCCCACCCACCGAGGTCGGCGTCTTGGAGATCCGGACCCGTGTGCCGCCCCGCTCGATGTCCACCGAGTCGATGCTGCTCTGGTCCACCGCCTCGATGAGGCTCTTGATGAAGCTGAGATCCATCATTCGGTCACCCGCGTGAGGTACTTGTCCTCGGTCCGATCCACCCGGATCACGTCACCCTGCTCGACGAAGAGGGGAACGTTCACCGTGGCACCGGTCTCGAGGCGGGCCGGCTTGGAGCCGCCCTGCGCAGTATCGCCCTTCACTCCCGGATCCGTCTCCTCGACCCGGAGCTCCACGAACTGCGGCAGATCCAGTCCGATGACCTTCTCGTCGTGGACCAGACCCTCGCACTCCATGTTCTCCTTGAGGTACCGGAGCTGCTCCTCGCCGATCACGTCCCCGGCCAGGGGGATCATCTCGAAGGTCTGGGCATCCATGAAGTAATAGAGCTGCCCGTCGGTGTAGCTGTAGTTCACGGGCCGCCGTTCGAGGCGGACCGTGGTCACCTTCTCCCCGGCGCGGAACGTCTTGTCCACCACCGAGCCGCTCAGGACGTTCTTGAGCTTCGTCCGGACGAACGCACCACCCTTCCCGGGCTTCACGTGCTGGAAATAGGTGATCGTCCAGAGGTCGCCGTCCAGGTTCAAGACCAGTCCGTTGCGGAAGTCCGCAGTGCTCGCCATCGCGTCGTCGTTCCTTACTCGGTTCGGGATCTCGCCTTCAGGTGGGCAACCAGCCCACGGAACCCCAGAAGATAGCTGCCCACACCGAATCCATAAACCACGCCCAGGGCCACCCCGGAAAGGTGGGAAACCAGCCGGAACGGCTCCCGGGCGGCCGTGTTGGACAGGTGGACCTCGACGAAGGGGCGGTCCACCCCGACCAGTGCGTCCCGGAGCGCGATGCTGGTGTGGGTGAGGGCTCCCGCGTTCACCACGTAACCGTCGACCCGGTCCGCCGTCTCCTCGAGCCGATCCAGCAGAACCCCCTCGTGGTTGGACTGGTGGGCCTCGACCTCGACCCCCAGCTCCTTCGCCAGCATGCGGAGCGCGGCGTCCACCTCTTCGAGCGTGGCGGATCCGTACACCTCGGGCTCCCGACGTCCCAGAAGCCGGAGGTTCGGACCGTGGAGGACGGCGATCCTCACGGATCGGAGGGGGGGTCGCCCTCGTCCTCCGCTGGCCGGCGGGAGGTCCAGGCGAGGAGGCGTGCGAAGTAGTCGCCCACGGGGGGCCCTTCCCCGCCGTCGTCCTCCCGGTCGTCCTCCTCGCGGTGGAAGGGGCTGGGCACGAGGGGGTGGTGCTGGGGCGGGTCCACCGACGGGTGGGCCGCCTCGGCCTCGGCCTCCGACGGTCCGGCGCCCTGGCGCGTCCGCGGCCCCATCGGCTCGTTCATGGCGCTCCGGAGCTCGTCGAGACGGAGCCGGAGCGCCTCGTCGTGAGGCTCCTCCTCCACCAGCTGCTCGAAGACCTCGACGGCCTCGGTCATGAGGCCCTGCCGGACCAGCAGCTCGCCCATGGTGCGGGTGACCAGGTGGCCGCCCAGGGAGTCGTCCTCGTCGTCGAGATCGTCCTCCGGCGGCTCCGCGGTGTCGCCCTCCTGCGGGACGGGGTCGACGGCCGCCATGACGGGCTCGTACACGTCGTCCTCGATCTCCCCGGGATCATCCACAACCGTCCGGGGACCGTCGAGCTCCTGCTCCGCGTCCCCGACGTCGGTCGTCCCGCCCGGGCCGGGCGCGAGGTCGTCCACGGGCACGAACGGCAGCGCGCCGAGCTCCTCCTGTGCGGTCTCGTTCGCTTCGGACGGATCCGGGGCCAGATCGGCCAGCGGCACGAAGGGAAGCGCGGCCAGATCGGCGTCCCCGAGAGGAGCCTCCTCGTCCGGTGCGAGGTCCTCCAGCGGGACGAAGGGGAGGCCCCCCAGCCCGGCCTCCACATCGTCGGGCGCCAGGTCCCGCAGGGATACGAACGGGAGATCCTCGAGCGGCGTCGACGGCCCGGGATCGCCGGACACCGCTCCATCCACGGGCAGGCGCGGGGCCAGCATCCGCACCCTCCGGTCCAGGGCCTCCGCCTCCCGCATCATGCCCTCCCCTCGGGGATCCCCCGCCCGGTCCAGCAGGGCGCCCAGCCCGAAGAGCCCGTTCGGATTCTCGGGATCCAACTTGACGGTCCGCTCGTAGGCGGCACGGGCGATCTCCAGGTCGCCGGCTTCCTGAGCCGTCCAGGCCAGGACCAGGTGTCCCGGCGAGAAGTTCGGATGCTCGGCGACGCCGTCCAGGAGAAGGGCCAGGGCCTCCCGGTGGGAGCCGGCGCGCCGGAGGGCGTCACCGAGCTGCGCGAACACACGCCCGTGCGGGTCCCGGGGGGAGCCCATGAGCAGACGGAGCTCCTCGATCTCGTGGGTCGGCGCCTGGGTCAATCGGATCTCCTGCGGCCGTAGCGGGGTCTTCCTATGGGCGGGATCCGCCAAGATAGACGGGCCCGGAAACACGTGTCAACGCGGGGTCCAGGCCCATGGTTGAGACACCTTCGTCGCCCGGTTAGCTTTCTGGACTTGTCCCCGGACCCGTGTGCCGAGGACGTCCAGATCACTCCGTTTTCGGCAGGTTGGACCCCACGGTCCGGAGGGTAGCAGGCCCATGATGCGTCAGATGCGGGAGAACACCAAGTGGATCATGCTCGTGACGGCGTTGGCGTTCGTCGCGCTCATGGTGTTCGAATGGGGGATGGATGCGACGGGCCAGAGCGCCGGCGGCCTCGGCAGCATCGGACGAGTCAACGGCACGCCCGTCTCGTACGACGCCTACCTCGCCACCTACCGGAACCTGTCCGACCAGTACCAGGCGGCTCAGGAGCTGCCCCTCACGAGCCAGCAGAACAAGGAGATCGAGGACGCCGCCTTCGAGGAGGTGGTCAACCAGATCCTGATCCAGCAGGAGCTGCAGCGTCGGGGCATCGTCGTCACCGACGAGGAGCTGCGTCAGGCGGCACAGTTCAACCCCCCGCCGACCTTCCGACAGCAGGCCGGCTTCCAGACCAACGGGCAGTTCGATCCGTCCAAGTACCAGCAGTTCCTCGCCTCCGCCGACGAGCTGCTCCTCCTGCAGCTCGAGGCGTACTACCGTGACGTGATCCCCCGGGGCAAGCTGCTCCGGCAGGTGTCCGCCGGGGTCTTCGTGACCGATGAGCAGCTGTGGCGCCGCTGGAGGGACCAGAACGAGACCGTCGAGGTCCGCTACATCCCCCTGAACCCGGCACAGCGGATCGCCGACGACGCGGTCACGCTCACCGACGCCGAGGTCCGGCGCTACTACGACGAGAACCAGGAGGAGTTCGAGCAGCCGGCCAGGGCCCGGGTCCGTGTCGTGGTCCTGGACAAGACGCCGACCGCCGCGGACTCTGCGGCGTCCAGCCAGAAGGCGGTCGACCTCCGGGCGGCGATCCTCGCCGGCGACCAGGACTTCGCCGAGGTCGCTGCGGTCGAATCCGCCGATCCGGCCAGCGCCGGCCAGGGCGGCGAGCTCGGTGTGGTCGCCAAGGGCGCCACCGTCCCGGCCGTCGACTCGGTGATCTTCGCCACGTCCCCCGGGACGCTGGCGGAGCCCGTGCGCAGCGCCGGCGGCTACCACCTCATCGAGGTACAGGAGCGCTGGGGGCAGGACAGTGCGCAGGTCCGCCACATCCTCATCCCCATCGCCCGCACCGAACAGTCGGAGATCGCCCTCTTCACCCGGGCCGACTCGCTGGAGGGGCTCCTGGAGGACCAGAGCCTCGAGGACGCCGCCGCCGAGCTCGGGGTGGGTGTGGAGGAGGCGGAGCTCTCGACCGAGTTCGCCTTCGTCTCGGGCGCGGGCCAGGTCTCCGAAGGTGCGGACTGGGCGTTCGAGGAGGCCGAGATCGGCGATGCGAGCCCCGTCTTCGAAACGCCCCAGGCGTTCTACGCCCTGGAGCTCGTCTCCTCGACCCCCGCCGGTGTCCTTCCGCTGGAGTCGGCCCGGCCCAGCATCGAGCAGATCCTGCGCTTCGAGAAGAAGCAGGCCATGGCCGAGGAGGAGGCCGAGGGACTGGTGTCGGAGATCCGGGCCGGCGAGCCCCTTCCGAACGTGGCGGCCGCCCACGGCCTCGAGGTCCGGTCTGCCGGCCCCTTCGCCAGGAACGACTTCGTGCCGGGGCTGGGACGCCACAACGCCGCCATCGGTGCCGCGTTCGGCCTCCAGCCGGGCCAGGTGTCCGACGTGATCTCCACGCCGGCGAACACCTTCGTGCTGGAGGTGATGACCCGCTCGCCCGCAGACCGTGAGGAGTGGGAAGGCCAGAAGGCACTGCAGCGCCGGCAGGTCACCCAGCTCCTTCGACAGGAGCGCCTCGAGTCCTGGCTCGCGGGCCTTCGTGAGACCGCCCAGGTTCAGGATCGGCGGGCCGAGGTGCTGCAGCCGGCAGAGGACCAGCCCCTGCGACAGACGTCCCCCTTCGGATTCTGATCCCGGGCCCTTCCCGGAGGGCGGACGAGAAGAAGAAGAGGCGCTGCCGGAACGAATCCGGCAGCGCCTCTTTCATGCGGCCTGGAGAGACGGGACCCCGAGACGATCAGTCCTGCTGCGTCGTCAGCTTCCGCGGCTGGCCTTCGGGCTCCTCCTCCCGGGCTTCCTTCGGCGCCGTGTTCTCGGCGGCCGGCGGCTGAATGGTGCGCCTCGGGGTCTCCGGCGTCTTGAGCTCCGTCTCGATCTCACGGATCGAGCTCTTGAATTCGCGAATCCCCTTTCCGAGGGAAGATCCGATCTCCGGCAGACGCTTCGCTCCGAAGAGCAGGAGCGCGACCAGGAAGATCAGGAGGATCTCTCCCATTCCGAGACCCATACCCATGTCGTACTACCTCCCAGGCACCGGTCGACCGGTGCCGATATGATGACGGCTCAGATCCACGACCTGGCCACGAGCGCCACGATGAAGACGCCCACGAGCGTCAGTACATTCAAATACACCGAAAGCGGCCCGAGGGTAAAGGCGACGGCGACCAGGTCCATGTAGAACGGGCCCAGCGTGGCCGTGACCGCCGTGGTGAGGAAAGTGCGGGCGGCACTCTGGGGAAGAAAGGTCTGGGCGATCTCCGTGAGGATCCCACCCAGGAAGAACCCCAGAATCAGCGTCCAGAAGACGCGGGTTCCCGTGCGACGTCCGGTATCGACCAGCATGTCCTCCCCTTCCCCTAGTGTGGTGCCTCAAAAGTCGTGGAGCGATTCGGCGCCTCCGGCCCCTCGGAAGGGACCGGATCTCCGAGGCACCACATCAGCGATTCCTCTGGGTCGCGTAGGCCACCGAGGCCCGCAGGGCCTCGAGCTCCGGGCCGTCGGGCAGTCCGTCCAAGGCCTTCAGCGCTCGCTCGGCGTACCTATCCGCCTTGGCGCGGGCGTACTCCAGCCCTCCGAGCTCCGTCACCAGCGCCACGACCCGGGCGATCTCCTCGTCCGCGGGATCCACGAGGGTGAAGAAGCGCCGGATCACCTCCAGCTGGTCCGGATCGGCCTTGGTCAGGGCCCCGACGAGGGGGAGCGTGACCTTCCGCTCCCGCAGGTCGTGTCCCGTCGGCTTCCCCGTGGTGTCCGCCGACCCGGTGTAGTCGAGCAGGTCGTCGGCAACCTGGAAGGCCATGCCAAGGTCGTGTCCGAAGCGTGCCATCGGGCCCCGGAGGTCCTCATCCCCCACCAGCGCGCCCAACTCGCAGGCGGCGCTCATGAGGGACGCCGTCTTCGCGGCAATCAGACGATCGTAGTCCGCCTCGGAGAACGCCAGGGCGTCGTAGGCCGTGAGCTGCCGCATCTCTCCGACGCTCATCTCGTTGGCGGCCCGGGCCATCACCCGGGTGGCCTCCATGCTGCCGACCTCGGCCAGCTCGATGATGGCACGGGAATACAGGTAGTCTCCCATGATGATCGCCACCTGGTGGGACCAGATGGAGTTCACCGTGGGCTGACCACGTCGGAGCACGGAATGGTCTACCGCATCGTCGTGGACCAGAGTGGCGAGGTGTACCAGCTCCACCACGGCCGCGAGCCGCACCGCCCGGGGATCCTGGGGCCCGCAGACCCGGTTGCTCAGCAGGAGGAGCGCGGGCCGCAAGAGCTTGCCCTGCAGGAGGAGGAGGTACTGGTTGACCTCCTCGATGACGTCGAAGTCCGACACGATGATGCGGCGGAGCTCGTCGATGACCTGGTCCAGCTCCCCCTGGATCGGCCCCTGGATGTCGTCGAGGCCCGGGGGGACGGACAGGTCCGTCAGGGACGACGACACTACCGGAGCTCCCGCAGGCGTGCCGTCACGTCGGCGAAGTTGATGTCCAGCGCGAAGACACGGTCGTAGAAACCGACCGCCTCCGAGGTCTGCCCCAGCTCCTCGTGGGCCCGCCCGAGATAGTAGTAGATCCCTATGAGCTCATCCTCCACGTCCGAGGGGATCTTCAGGGCCCGCTCGAGTACCCGGACGGCGGCCGCATGCTCCCCCCGGTCCATGAAGGTCTGTCCCAGGAGTTCATAGGTGGGGAGGTGGGTTCCCGAAGCCCGGAGCGCCTGCTGGAACTCAGAGACGGCCTCGTCCAGGAGTCCCATCTCCTTGTAGGCGGTCCCGAGATCGTGATGCGCCTTCACGTCCGAAGCATCGAAGTTCTCGGCCACCTTGGCCTTGAACTGGTCGAGCATCTTGGCGAAGTCGGCCTCTTCGTCGCCAGACGGCTCCTCGTAGGCCACCTGGAAGCGCGTGGTCCTCTCGCCCTCCCCGTCGTCTCCGAAGATCATCGACCCGAGATCGACGAACCCTCCCGCGGGCGCCGGGTCCCGGCTCCGCCCCGTCTCCGCGGGACCCGCCGCTCCCAGGGCGGCCGCGGCACCCGCATGTCCGGGCGCCAGCGCCAGGATCTGCTCCCACACGGAGCGAGCCCGGTCGGCGTCGCCGACGGCGTCCAGGGCCTCCGCGAGGAGCTCGTAGGACTCCACCAGGATGGCGGGGTCGTTGCTCTGGAAGGCGATCTCGACCATCTGCTCGGCCCGGGCGGGATCCGGTCGGCCCCTGTCGTACGCCTCCCGCAGGCCCCGCCAGTCCGACCGGGCGCTGGAGGTGGAGCCGTCGACCCCATCGACGCCCGCCGTTCCGACCTGACCGGAGGCCGACGCTACGGCGGCGGCGTCCTCCGGCTCGTCGTCGTCGAGATCCACCGCGAGCATGGGGAGGTCGTCGTCGTCGGTCTCGTCGTCTTCCTCCTCACCGCCGAAGGAGATGAAGGGAAGGTCGGCCTCGACCTCCAGATGGTCGAAGGCCTCCTCGTCCGGTTCGTCCCGCACGGCTTCAACGGCCGGACGGCCCGGCTCGCCGTCCTCATCGCCGAGGCCGATGGCCTCGAAGACCGACGTCTCCTCGGACGGACCGTCGGCGGAGGCCGTCGTCTGCGGAGCCGGACTGTCCTCCTCCGAGCCGGAATCCACGACGATCTCGCCGAACTCGACCTCGAGCTCCTCGGGTTCGTCCTCCTCCTCGGAGACCGGAGAGCCGGCGCCCCCGTGACCTTCCAGATCGACCTCACCGAAGGAGGCGCCGAAGCCGTCGTCCCCGTGCCCCCCTGCCAGAGGGGCGGCCTCGAAGCCGAGCCCCCCGGCGGGACCCATGAGGGCGTCGAGGTCCGCATCGGCATCCAGCTCCCGAATGCGCTGAGCGAAGGCTTCGGCGGCCTCGTTCTCGCCGCGGGCAGAGAGGATCCGGTACCCTTCGGCGAACTGGACCAGGGCCTCTTCCGGCCGCTGGTGCTTCTGAAGCTGCGCGCCCACGGACATCCGGAGATCGGTGTCGTCGGGGGCGAGCTCCGCGAACTCCACCAGGGCGCGCAGAGCCTCGTCCACGTCCCCGGCCTCCTCCACCTTCGCCGCATAGGTGAGGAAGTTCTCCCGGGCGTCCACCATGAAGCCCTGACCAGCGCGGATCTGGCCCATGCGCAGGTAGATCTCCGTGCGGTTGGGCAGGTGTCGCGCCACCTTCTTGCAGACCGCGATGGCGTTGTTGGGGAGCTCCGCCTCGACGTAGAGGTCGGTGGCCCGCATGAAGTGCTCCACCGCCCCTTCGTAGTCCCCCAGCTTGACGAGGATGTCGCCGACCCGGTTGTGGAGGCCGATGTCCGGCTGCGACTCGTCGGCGAGGCGGTTGATGGCCTTGATGTACAGGTCCCGGGCCGGCGCCCACTCCTCGCTCTGCTCGTGGCGACGGGCCTGCTCTTTCAGGGCTTCGATACTGCTCATGCGCGCTCGCCTGGGCTCGACTCGTGCCTGAGGCCGCCCGCCAATCGGCGCGCCGCCCCCCGGACATCCTGGGGCATCTCCTGTTCCCGGGTCCCGGCCCAGGACAGGAGCGCAGCCAGGTCCGCCGCCCCACGGGCGGCGAGGTGCCTGGCAACTCCGACGGGAAGCAACCGGTCCGGAGTGGGGTCAAAGAGACGTAATCTGTCGCCCGCCGCCGCCAGCACAAGGGCTTCCGGGATCATTCCGATCACTTCCGTTCCCGCGATCTCTCCCCCCTCCCCACGCACCGCATCCTCCACGGCCGAGAACACGTCCATGGGGTTCCGGTCCTCGACGTCCTCGAAGTTCATGGAGAGCTGCACGGCCGCCTGCCTGGGCAGCGCCACGGCCAGGGCCCGGAGCCCGGCGAAGCGTCCTCCTCTCTCCCGGAGCCGGGCCGCCACCGGCCGCAACCGTTCCACCGTGACCCCCCGCACCCAGACGTTCCAGGCCAGAAGGAGACGCCGGGCACCGACGCAGGTGGCCCCGGCCGTCGGGTGAAGTCCCTCCCGCCGTCCGTCGAGGTCCGGAAGCCGGTCGGGCGGAACGGCCCCACGGAGCGCTTCGAACCCCCCTCGTCGGAGCTCCGCCAGCCCACGACCCGGGGGGACGGAGGCGGCGCCGTAGAAGTAGACCGGAAGCCCCTCTTCGGAGAGACGGGCCCCGACCCGCCGGGCCACCCGGACCGCATCGTCCATGGTGCATCCGATCAGCGGAACGAAGGGGAGGACATCCAGTGCGCCCACCCGGGGGTGCGCCCCGTCGTGGTGGGTCAGATCGATGCGCTCCACCGCGAGCCGGGCCAGGTGGACCCCGGCCTCCTCTACGCTCGCCGGGTCGCCCACGAGGGTGAGGACCGAGCGGTGGTGGTCCGGATCCGCCGAGCGGTCCAGGACGTCGACGCCGCAGGAAACAGCGACCCGGACCGCCTCGTCGAGGAAGTCCGGGTCGCGTCCCTCGCTGAAATTCGGGACTGCTTCGAGGACCGGGAGCATGATCCAAGCTACGCCCCCGGTCTCCGAGGCAACAAGCGTTTCCCGGCCTCCTAACGCACCCGCAGCGAGGTGGTCCCGACCGGGGACAGAGCCGGGTTCCCGGGCTGGAGCTGGTAGGACCAGTCGAAGATCATCAGCGGGTCGTCGTTCTGGTCGAACCCCAGGACCTGGACTCGCAGAGCGGCGTATCGGAGCTGGTTGTCCGCACCCGGCACGCGGAGCACGTAGGTCGTCTGTGTCTGGAGCCCCAGATCCGCCGACACGTACCCGGAGGAGGGCGCTTCGTCCAGGGCGACGCAGTAGGCGTCGGCTCCGGGCCCGCACTTCAGCGCGGAGGTCTCGAAGCCCTGGGGATACACGGTCACGCCCGGGCCCGGGACCAGCCACCAGCCGCTCGCGTCCGTCTCGAATCGGAAATGCCGGGAGAGATCGGTCCCCGGCACGACCGGGTCGAAGGACTCGTCCTCCTGGAAGATGAACCCGGACAGCGCCGGCACCGCGAAGTAGTCGTACAGGTATTCGCCGTGGAAGTCCGGCCGCGGCGTACCCCACGCGGACCCACCACCGTCGCTCTCGTGCCCGTACTCATCCAGGGCGGTGACGAAGTACTCGTAGGTCAGACCGTTCTCCGCCAACTCGTCCAGGAAGCCCTCTGAGTCCGTCTCACCCAGCAGGAAGCTCTCCCCGTCCAGGTAGAGATAGACCCGATAGAAGGAGAAGTCCGAGGCATCCCGGGCGCGATCGTCCCAACGGAGGTAGTTGGCCCCGTCCAGGGCCACGACCTCCATGCCGCCGGGCACCGGAGGCGGCGTGTACGCCGGAATGGTGATCCGGATCGCCTCGGTCGTGGCGCTCTCGGAGCCGTCGAAGCCCACGGCCGCCACGTAGTAGTCGTAGGTGGCTCCCGCCTCGATGTTCACGTCCGTGTAGGAGCAGAGCCCGGCCGAGCAGTTGGTCACCTCCGCCACCATGACCCACTCCAGGCCCGGCGGCGCCGCGTAGACCCGGAAGGGCTCACCGTTCCACGCCGAAGAAAGCTCCCAGGTCACCACCACGGACCGGTCGTAGTAGCGGACGTCGAGGCCCACCGGCGCCGCTGGACCCCCGCCCCCCGGGACCACGATCGTCGTCCCTGAGTCACAGGCCGCGAGTCCGAGGGCCCCCACCACGATTCCCACATTCCACCACCGCATGGTGTCCTCCCCGCTTCGGGTGCAGAAAACCGTCACCCTCCTCGGAAAGCACACCCCGTGCCACGACGGACAGGGGCGTGAAAGCCCAGAATCCGCGCGGAACTCCATCTCACGGTGTCACCCTGAGGTGACACTCGTCAGGGCTGGCGTCCCTCGGGGCCCCGGTCCAGGCTCCGCTGCTGGTAGTCGAACTTGAGGTCTGAGTTGTCGATGAGGGCGACCTCGAAGCGGAAAGTCCAGTTCCCGGTGGCGGTCTGGAGGAAGTCGAAGTTCGCGCGCCAGCGATGCAGGTCCCGGGAGAGCCGGATGGCGTGGTCGTTGAAGGCCTGCGCCTCCAGGTCGTACGAGGTCCGCCAGCTCATCTCCCACATCTCGGTGGGTTGGAGCCGGATCGTGGCCTGGATCATCTGGCTCATCGTCGCGGTCTCGGACCGGGGCCGCGCCAGGGCGTAGGAGATGTTCGCGGACCAATCCCCGATCCCGCTGCCCCGCTCGCCCAGATCGCGCCGGGCCCCGGGTACCACCGAGGTCTCGTCCAGGTCCCGGAAGCCCAGGGGATCCGTCTCCCCCTCCTCGGCAAAGATGTCCTGGTCCAGGCCCAGGTCGTCCTCGTCCTCCTCCGGCTCGGGCTCCGGCTCGTCGTCCCCCCCGAAGCCGAGCCAGCGGAAGATGGACGAGCGGTTGTTGAGGCTGAACCCGAGGTTCATCTGGACCAGTTTCGGGTCGAAGCTCCGGTCGACCTCCCCGGTGGGCGCCCCTTCGCCGTCCAGGACCGGCTCGTCGACGAACAGGTCGTGCGTCGTGCTGATCGACAGGCCCCGGAGGAGATCGGAAGAGATCTGGTTCGTGAGTCGGACGGTCTGGAATCCCTGCAGGAATCCGAGGTCGTCCGCTTCGACGAAGTCGTAGCGAATGGCGCTGGTACGAAGAGCCAGCAGGTTGACGACCTCGGCCCGGGGGAGGCGCCGCGGCTCCCCACCGGGTCGGCTCGTGGTCGACGACGGGGGCGCGCCGGGAGGAAGTGCGGCGGCGGTGGTGTCGGCGTCGGTCTCCCGCTTGGCCTCGAAGGTCTGGTTCAGCGTCACCGAGATCACGTTCTGCGGCCGGCTGGTGCGCTCGCCGAAGACCTCCGCCTGCAGGGGGGTGGTCGTGACCTCCGGGGACCAGTCGTAGGTGAACGACGGACTGATCTTGTGTCGGATCCGGCTGTAGCCGGCGAAACCGGGGAAGAACCCGTAGATGTCTCCCCGAAGGGTCGCTCCGAAGGCGGTACGGACCGGGCCGGCCACGAAGTCCTGGGCCACCGCGAGGGTGTCGAGCCGTCGGTACTGCCCGGCGAAGGAGATCCGGGGGGTGAGCGTCACTGATCCCACCAGGCGCTGCTGGTAGTTGATGGCGCTGCTCCAGTCCAGGTCGCTCTGGGTGACGTCGTACGGTGCTCCCAGGCTGGCGTCCGGATCCGTCGTCTGCATCCGGAGCCAGGCCTGGCCGCCGTCGGAGTCGAAGGCCAGCATCCCCTGCTCTTCCAGCTGCTGCGGGAGCGTGGTCGGGATGGAGTCCCGGAGCCCCACCGTGGTGCCCTCCCGGTA
>DATHRY010000206.1:0-9336 GCA_035464715.1 Longimicrobiales bacterium | reverse complement strand
CTCCCCGGTCCCGGGACCGTGTTCCTGCACGTGGACTGGAGCTTCCGGGCGCCCGTCCGGCCCGGGGACCGCATCACCGGCGCGGTCGAGGTCACCGAGGTCAGGGAGGACAAGCCCATCACCCGTCTCCGGACCACGGTGACCCGGGACGACGGGACGGTGGTGCTCGAGGGCACGGCGCTCTGCTACACGATGTTCCCGGCGCCTCCGGACTGACCCGGCGGCGGACCCGCCGCCTTGTGCCCTCCCCCCACGAGCGGGATACTGCCTCCAGTCGCTCCCCACACCGGAGATCCGAATGGAACCGACCGCTTCCAGCAGCCTCGTTAACCGCGCCATCGGCGCCGCCATGCTGAACGTGGACACCTACGAGGAGGTGGAGGCGGACCGCACGGCGACGTCGCAGGCCGCCGTCGTCGTCCTCGCGGTGGCGGTGGCGTCGGCCGTGGGCAGCTACGGCCAGGGCTCGTCGGGAATGCTCGCCGGCGTGCTCAACGCCTTCGTCGGATGGTTGGTGTGGGCGGGGGTGACGAACCTGGTCGGCACCCGGCTCCTGGGCGGAACGGCGGACTGGGGCGAGCTGCTCCGGACGCTCGGCTTCGCTCAGGCCCCGGGGATCCTCCTGGCCCTGGGCGTGATCCCGCTGTTCGGTGGCTTCATCGGCCTCGCGGTGTCCATCTGGGTGCTGGTGGCCGTGATCATCGCCATTCGACAAGCCCTGGACTTCTCCACGGGGAAGGCCGTGGCCACGGCACTGGTCTCGATGGTCGTGGTCTTCCTGGCGGCGATCGCGGTCGGCATGCTCCTGGGCACGGCCGTGGGCGCCGCCTCGATCCTCACGGGCTCGAACTGAGGCATCCTCTCTCCGACCCGGCGGAGGCCGGGGGCGTCCGCCTCACCTCTGCGGGGTTGCCGGCTCGCGCCCGGTGAGCTCCCGGAAGCCCGGATCGTCCCAGAGCTCCTCGAAGAGCCAGTCCGAAGACAGATAGGTCCGGCGGTCCGGCCGGGCCCCGAGGTAGAGGGCCAGGAGATCCAGGGCGACGTCGGGGTCGCCCAGGAGCAGCTCCACGTAGGCCTCGTCGTAGGCGAACCACGGCCGGTCCTCGGGATCGGGCCGGTACCGGTCCAGCACGCTCCGGGCACTGTCCGGCATGTCGTTGCGGGCCAGAACCCCGGCGACCTGAAACCCCGCCCAGGGTCGATAGGACCAGGTCCAATCCTCGGCCGGAGCCGCGGCCCGGATCGAGTCCAGGAGTGACCAGGCCGTGGCCGGCAGGGCGACGTCGGGCCGGAGCACTTCGAACTGAAGCCGGCAGAAGAGGAAGTTCAGGCCGCTCGGGAATCGCCGACGCCCCTCCATGCACCATCGATCGGCGGCGTCCCAGCGCTTGAGCTCGAGGTTGGTCTCGAACAGGAGGAACACGACCTCGTCGGCCTCCTCCAGGAACGCGTCGGCTTCCAGCGCCCGGCGAGCGTAGTCCCGGGCCGCCGGGAAATCGCCCGCCAACCTCCGTCCGCGACCGAGGTACGCCAACGCCTGGGCCCGCCGGGGATCCTTCCGCACCGCTTCGACCAGGTCCTGCTCGGCGGCGTCCCGCAGGGCGGGATCCCCTTCGGCCGCCGCCTCGGCGAGCTCGAACTGGACCACGCCCCTGAGCTCCAGCGCCGCGGGGGACGCCGCGGTCGTGGCGACCGCCTCGTCGGCCAACCGCAGGAGCCCCAGGCCGTCCTCGGGCCGAACGCTCCCGGCAGCGGAGCTGCGAAGCCGGCTGCGCCGATACTCCAACCAGCCCCGCTCCACCACAGGTGCCCCCCACTCGGGGTCCATGGCCCGGGCCGAGACCAGGAGGCCGTCGGCCTGGTCGAACAACTCCTCGGCGTAGCTTCCCACCGCATCCGAGGCCATGGCCCGGGCCACGAGCTGCTTGGCCTGATGGTAGGCCCGCCACGCCTCCTCGCTCGCGGTTTCCTCCGCCGCCTCACGGGCCCGGACGGAGACTCCGAGGCTCCGACGCAGCCGGCGGGAGATCTCCGAGACCAGCTCGGTCTGCAGCGTCAGGACGTCGACCGTGGCGCTCTCGAACTGGCCGCTCCAGAGCTGCGTATCGCCGGTGGTGACGTCCACGAGCTGCGCGTTGACCCTCACCCGGCCGCCCGACCGGCCGCTCACACTCCCGGTGACGAGAGTGCCCACACCCAGGCGCTCCGCCACGGTCTCTCCCGCGGAGGGTGCGTCACGGATGTCCCGGACGCCGTTCCGGGAGGTGACGGTGAGCTCCTCCACCTCCCCGAGGGCCGCGATCAGGCCTTCGGTGAGTCCGTTGGCCAGGTAATCGAGATCCCCGTCGGGCGAGTAGTCGTCGAAGTACAGGACGGCGAGGCGCATGGGGTCCCGGCGCTCGTTCTCCACCCCGGTCGTCAGAGTCCGGACCGCTTCCGTGCGGGCCTGTTCGGAGCGCGCCCAGAGCGACAGGATCCCCCACCCGAACAGGAAGGTCGCGATGGAGAGAAGGCCGATGATGCCCAGGCGCTGGTGCACCCCGACCCGCTCCCCCGGGCCGGGCCGATGCAGCCGGATTCCGTCCCCCGTCCATTCGAAGGCCCACGAAAACCCCAGGACGACCGGGAAGAGGACGATGGAGAGCAGGACGATCGACGGGAAGGTGCGATCGAGCCAGGGAGACAGGTCACGAAGGAGGTCGAGCACCCCCAGCACCGCCACGGTCCCGAGCCAGTAGACCCCTCCCGCCCGCACGACGCGGCGGCGGCGCAGGTCGGCCCAGAGCTCCGTGACCTTGTCGAGCACCGACTTCAAGCAGATCTCCTTCGGGGGTGGGCTGGCCGCAACTCGTACCTTGCGGATATGTTACGACAATTCTGCCGGACAGGACATTCCAGCATCGTACCCGCCGTCGGAGATCCCGCTCATGCGCCCGGTTCCGATCCTCTTGTTGGCCGGCCTCGTCCTCACGCTCCCACCTGCCCAGCTCATGGCCCAGGAGCCCTTGGTCCACGAGGTCGTGATCACCGTGGACGACGAGGGGCAGGTGGTCTTCTCCCTCGATCCGGTCGTGGCGATTCCCGGGGACCGGGTCGTCTTCTCCGCCCCCGGCGCGGAAAGCTTCACCATCGACTTCCCCGAGGGGACGCCCTTCCAGAACCGGACCATCACGGGAACCGGGCAACAGCCCCGCAACGTACCGATCCCCTCGGGGAAGGTCCGGGAGCAGCCGTACAAGTACGACGTGGCCGTCGTCATCGGCGGCACCACGTACACCCGCGACCCCGAGATCATCGTCCGCGATCGCCGGGGCCGATGAGGGCGGCCGTCCCGCAGGACGGAACGACACCGGCGGCACGGCCGGGGATTCGCCGGCAAGACGCGCCACGGGTGGCCCTCCGTCGTGCCAGGATCCGAGCCGTCGGGGAGGTTCGCCGTACGGGGTAGGCTCGTTCGTGTCCTGCTCCTGATCGCGCTCGGCCTCCTGGACCTTCCCACCCCTGCCGCCGCGCAGCGGGTCCCCCCGAGGAGGGGGGGCTGACCTGATCCGTGGGATTCCCGCCCCGGGCGCGGCCGCAGTTCGGGTTCGCCATGGGCAGCTACGGCCGGGGGCCGGGCGCCGAGGGTCAGCGACCCTCGACGAGGAGCCCTGGCTGGCGGACCTCTAGGAGCCGCATCCTGCTCGCCCACGAGGACGAGCTCCAGGTGCTGCTTCCCGCTCCCTCGTCCTTCCGCCGGCGCATCGCGCGGATCATCCGTTCGGCGCCTGACGCCAACAAGCGTCACGCGGCGGGGCCGGAGAACCCTGGGGCCTCTCGCCCCTGCGTGGGACCGAACAAACAGGTTGACCCCGGCGTATATGAAGAATAATTCATTCGGCTCTGAGGCCGCTGCACAACGCCCGTCATGGCACACGCTCGACTTCTCGTTCCGGGACTGCTCCTGGCCGCGCTCCTGGTGTATGCCGTCCGCACTCGGCCGGCGGAACACCAGGCCGACGTCCGGCACTGCACCGAGACGAGCCTCGCGGCGGCGGGGTTGGGGTCGGTCTCGGTGGGGGCCGACGCCGGGGAGATCCGGCTGACCGGGTCGGTGGTGGGGGACGTGGAGCGGAACCGGGCGGAGGCTGCGGCCCTCCAATGCGGTGCGCGGGTCGTGGTCAACGAGCTCACCACGCCGACCAGAGGACCCTACACGACCATGGTGTGCGTGCAACCGGGCCGTCTCGAGATCACCGGCGTGGTGCCGGACCGGGCTCGGCGAGGTGAGTTGCTGACCGTCGCCACCGAGCGCCTGGGGGACGTGAGCGTCTCCACCCGACTCACCGTCCGGCCCGGGGCGCCTTCCGGGTATGGTCGCATGGTCCGAACCGCCTTCGAGGAGGCCCCCCAGCTGGAGGAGGGGTGCGTGGAGCTGGTGGACCGGCGGATCGAGGTCCGCGGGAGGGTCCGGTCCCCCGAAGTCCGGGACCGGCTCATCGCCCGGCTCGAGGGAGCGGCCGGCGCGGAGTTCGCCCTGACCTCCGACCTCTCGGTGCCTCACCTGTCCGAAGAGGCGCTCGGCTGCCAGGATGCCTTCGACGCTCTCCTCGATCCGGGTGCCCACATCCTCTTCGCGCCGGGTGGCGCCGAGCTGCACGACGATGGACGCGTCCTGCTGGACGGGGTCCAACGCATCTGGGCGGACTGCCGGGCCGCCACGCTCCTGGTGGTGGGCCACACCGACAGCATGGGGGATGGGGCGGAGAACCGGTCGCTGAGTCTCCGTCGTGCCCAGGCGGTCCTGGAGTACCTGGTCGGGACCGGGATGGACCGGGAGCGACTCCAGGCCAGGGGGCTCGGAGAGGCGCAGCCCAGGGCGTCCAACGATACCGAGGCCGGCCGAGCCGCGAACCGCAGGATCGAGCTACGGGTTCTGGGCGGCCAGATGTGAGCCGTAGCGAGGGGGCGGACTCCATGGTCCGCCCCCTCGTGTCTCCGGCGTTGTTACTGGGTCAGCGCGGCGACCACCGACGGGGGCACGATCACCTGGTCGATGACGTGGATGATCCCGTTGCTGGCGGTGAAGTCGGCCGCGACGATCTGCGCGTCGTCCCGGACCTCCAGAGCGGTCAGCCCGTCCTCGATCGTCAGATCGGTCCGCACGGCGAAGGACTCGCCGAGGAGCGGCGTGATGGTCTTCACGTTCCGCTTCGGCACCACGCTGTTGGCTCCCCGGCGCCCCTCGGCCACGTGATAGAAGAGGACATCGAGAACCACCTCCGCGGGCAGGTCCGTGACGTCTGCCACCGGTGCTCCGAGGACCACGGAGAGGAGGGCGTAGAGATCGTCGAACGCCTCATTGGTCGGGGCGAAGACGGTGAACTGATCGGTACCCTCCAGGAAGAGCGGGATCAGACCGGCGTCCAGCTCGGTGTCCACGTACGCGAGTGCTTCCACGAGCTCACTGAAGCCTCTCTCGATGGCGATCTGGGCGATCGGGTCCATGCCTGGTGCCGGGGACCGCTGCTCGGCCGGGGCGTCCGGTGCGGGGGCGGTCGGGTCGGTGGCGGACTCGGTGCAGCCGGCGAAAAGGACGGCCCCGGCCGCGAGTAAGGGAAGAGTGGAGCGACGCATGATTCCTCCGTATTCCGTGGGTGGTGGGATGAACGAACGGAGGGCGAATACGATTTGTACAAAATAAAGTTCCACAATTGTTGTACAGCGCTTCCCGCGCCGGATTTCCTCGTTGCAGGACCGGCAGGCGCCCCCCTACTCTGGCGGGGTCGGATTCCATTTCGCCCAGGTCGGAGCGCCGTCTCCTTGAGAAGTGACTCCTTCAGTACGGGCCCGTGGATCCTGGTGGGGACGGGGCTGAGCGTGGCGTGCGTGGTGATGCTCCACCTGCTCCAACCTCACCGGTCACCGGTGTCCTCCCCGCCGGCCGCCTACGTCCTGGGGCGGGGCGGCTTCGGGACGGTGCTTGCGTTTCTCACCCTGGCGCTGGCGCTCTCAGGAGCGGCCGCGGGAGCGGCGCAGACCCTCGCGGCCGGCCGCGTGCGCACGGGGACCGTCCTCCTGCTCGGCCTCGGGGCGGTTGCGGCGACGCTGGGAGGCGTCGTCCCCACGGAGGGGGCGGTGCCGCCGGCCCTGCCCATCACCGGCTCCGGATGGGTCCACGTGCTCGCGGTGGGAGCGTTCGCCTGCCTCACGACGGCAGGGGCCGGTGCGTTCACCGTGGCCACGAAGCTCGACGAGCGCTGGAGGACCGCCCGTCCCTTCCTCCTGGCCTCCTGGGGCCTCTGTACCGGAGCCCTCCTCCTGACCCCCGTCGCCGGTTCCCTCAGGGCCGCCGGTCTGACCCAGCGGATCTTCCTGATCGCGCTGGCCGGGTGGCTCCTCACGGTGGGGATGCGGATCCGGGCCATCCGACGCGGGCCCGTCCCCGGTCCGAGGATCCTGGCTCGGGTCGAGTAGCCCCGGATTCCCCGGAACTGCGCCCAGCACGCGGTTCCCTGCATCGGGTATCGTTCTTGCACCCTGAGCCCTACCGAAAGATCATGTGGCCCACGTAGCGCCCCGGAATCGACGCCTCCGGCAAACAAAGCTTTATACTCCCGTCCCAAGGCCGCCGCACTCCGGTGCGCGGCAGCCACACTTCGATCGCATAACGCCGTGGATCTCAAGGACCTCCGGGACCGCAGGTTCGTTCAGTTCCTCGTCACCTACGCCGCCGCCGGCTGGGTGGCGCTGGAGGCGGTCGCCCAGGTGGTGGACCGCTCCGTGTTCCCCGAAGTGGTGTACCGCGTCGCCCTCACCCTCTTCCTGTGCGGGATCCCCGGTGCGCTGATCGTCACCTGGTTCCACGGCGCCAAGGGGGACCAGACCGCCCCACCGCTGGAGAAATGGCTTCTGGGCCTGGTGGGTGTGTTCGCCATCGGCGCCAGCGTCGTCGTCTACCGGGCCAACCGGGAGCCGGGCTTCGACGACCCCGGTTCGATCACCCTTGCCGAGACCGAGGACCCCCGGCGTCTGGCCGTCCTCTACTTCGGGGCCCAGGGAGGCGGAGAGGACGCCGAGTTCCTCGCCACGGGACTGACCGAGTCCCTGATCAACGAGCTGGGGACGGTGGATTCCCTGACGGTGATCTCCCGGAACGGTTCGGAGCTCTTCCGGCAGACCCCCCGCCCCCCCGCCGACTCGATCGGACGAGCGCTGGCGGTCGGCACGCTGGTGGACGGAACGGTGGCCGTGGCCGGGGAGCGGGTCCGGGTCACGGTCGACATGATCGACGCCACCGACGGCAGCCAGCTCCGTAGCTTCCAGTTCGAGCGGCCCCGGGCCGAGCTCTTCGACCTGCAGGATTCCCTCTCCCTCCAGGTCGCCGACGTCCTGCGGGCCGAGATCGGCCTGGAACTGGGCCAGATCGTCCTCCGCCGGAGCACGGACTCCCGCGAGGCGTGGGAGCGGGTGCAGCAGGCAGCGGTGATCGAGGAACGGGCGGACGAGGCCCTGGAGCACGGTGACGTGGACGATGCGTCCCGGACGCTGCTGATGGCGGATTCGATCCTCGGGGAGGCGGAGACGGCGGATCCCGGCTGGGTCGAGCCCGTCTCCCGACGGGGCTGGCTGGCGTACCGCCAGTCCCGCCTGGGCGGCTTCGACCGGGCCGAGTACGACGCGTGGATCCGGGTCGGGCTCGGACACGCCGACCGCGCGTTGGCCATGGCCCCGTCGGACCCGTCGAGTCTCGAGCTGAAGGGCACCCTGCTCTACTGGCGCGTCCTGCTGAACCTCGCCTCGGCGGACGACGACGACAGCTTCCACCTGGCCGAGGAGAACCTTCGCCGGGCCAGAACGCCCTCTGCTCAGGCTTCCCTCAGCCACCTCCTGGCCAACAAGGGGGACGCCCAGCTCGCCTTCGCCGCGGCCCGGAACTCGTACGAGGCGGATCCATTCCTGGAGAACGCCGATCTGACGCTCTTCCGGATGGCACAGATCCAGTGGGACCTGGGCGACGACCGTCAGAGCCGTCGCTGGTGCGACGAGGGGGCCCGGCGGTTCCCGGACTTCTACCGCTTCGAGCAGTGCCAGCTGATGCTCTACGCACTACCGGGCGTGCGGCCCGACGTTCCGGCGGCGTGGGGCCACATGCGCCGTTTCGTGGAGCTGAGTCCGCCCCAGACCCGGGAGATCAACGAGAAGCTCGGGCTCCAGCACATGGGAATGGCCCTGGCCCGGGCGGAGCTGCCGGACTCGGCCCGGCGGGTGATGATCCAGGGTCGCGCGTCGACGGAACTGGATCCGGTCCGGACCATCGCGTACCGCGAGAGCTTCGGCAGGGTGATGCTGGAGGACTGGGACGAAGCCATCCGCCTGATGGGGTCGTACTTCTCCGCCAATCCTCCCGCCGTCGAGGGATATCGCGCCGGCGTCGCGGAGAACACCGTCCCGTGGTACCATGCGGCCCTCGCCGCACAACCTGGATTTCGCGCCCTTCTGGGCATGAACTGACTTTTCATTGGAGACACAACGAATGAACTCGCGCACAGGTTTGTCGGTCGCTGCGCTCGCCGGGCTCGCCTTGTGGGCGTGCGCGGACCAGAGCGACCCGAGGCTGGACCCCGATCTGATCACGGGCCCCGCCGAGGCACGGGTACCGGCTGAATGCAGCACCGGCGACCTGGCCCAGTCGGCGCGAAGCTTCTTCTCCAACCCGGAGCAGCGCGACATCGCGGAGCTTCTCCGGGGGATCGAGGATGCCTGCGCGGCCGGAGACGGCGTCGGCGTCGTCTCCGGAGGATGGAGCATCCTCAGGACCATGGAGACCGTCCTGGATGCAGGTCGGGCGGGAGACACCGAAGACGGCACCGCGCTGGCGAACGGGCTCTTCGGCCTGATGTGTGACGCGGATGCGGACCTTTGCGCCTTTCCGCCGGAGCCGATCCTCCCCGCGGATCTCGAAGAGGGTGGGATCTTCGCGGTGCGGGCCGGAGGCACCGAGCCCATCGTGGGTCGTGGGCTCGTGGAGTTCGTGGATTTCGAGGGAGAACCGAACGACGCGCTTTGGCTGCTGGTGACGACCGGCGCCTCCTGGTCCGACGCGACGAACTCGGGCGGACCCATCCTGATCTACGGGCACCCCTCGACCTTCGCGGCAATTCCGGTGGACGAGGTCCCGTTCGAGGACCTGGCCTACGAGCTGCACTCGTTTCCCGACGTGGAGCGCTTCAATGACGGAGAGGTGCACATCGGGGTGTGCTACGGTGACGACCCGAGCGGAGAGCACGGCGTGGGCCTTCCCCACGTGGTCGCCGGGGACGAGTCCACGCCGGAGCGGGTGAACCGGATCCAGCG
>DATHRY010000205.1:0-2622 GCA_035464715.1 Longimicrobiales bacterium | reverse complement strand
CGTTCGGGCCCAGGGCCAGCTCGGGATCGCCGGAGCTCCGGCGCGCCTCCCAGTCCGCCTTCGGGATGATCCGGAGCATCACGTTGTCGGAGTGCTAGCCGGCCGGATTGCGCTCGGGCCGCACGTGGAGCCCGTGGGTGTGCAGGTTCGTCGTGTGGGTCCGGGCGATCCCGTTCACGTGGCCCTTGAGCGCCCAGCCGGGGTGCACCTCCTCGGCGAGCACCTCCTGCGTCTCCTCCGGATGGAAGAAGGCGTTGCACGGAATGATCCCGGGGCCCGGCACCGCGTCCGGACCGACCAGATCACAGATCTTCTGCACCGTGTCGACCGGCATCTCGACCGGATCGGGTCCCGGACCGATGGGTGTGCGATGCTCGTTGAGCCCCAGCATGTTGCGGATGCGGAAGCGGACGTTGCCGTCGCCCCGGACCCGCACCGTCGGCGCCATGGGCATGCCGTTGAAGCTGAAGAGTGAAGGAGCGCGATTGCCCGGGCTGGGCGAGCCGCCGGGGTTCTGGTTCCGGACCACGTTCAGCTCGAGGGGCGCGTCGTCCCACTCGGCCGGACGCCACGTCCAGGGCTCGAGCCAGGTCTCGGGCGCCTCGGGCGGGTGCACGAGGTTGGAGATGTCGGGGGGAGGGGGAGGACCCTGGCCGGCGCCCGGACCCTGTCCCGTTCCCTGTCCCTGGCCGGGACCCGACGGCCCGGGGCTCGGCGGCCCCGCGCTCGTGGTGGTGCATCCCGAGGCGACCAGGGCCGCGCCCATGGTCCCGAGCTTCAAGAATTCGCGACGGTCTACGCCGTCGCCACCGCGGTCACCAGGCATCGCATACTCCGTGAGGGTCTGTGCCATATTGATCCAATGGGCACCCGGTGAGCAATGACTTGCGCACATAACGGCAGGGGCCTAGGGGCGGAAGACGCGACGACGAAGGATCGTCGGGCTCTGGCCCCCGGGGCCGGGAGCACTGCCTCCGGACGTCGAGAAGGTCGAGGGCCGACGCGGCGTGATCGAGGGCCGACGCGGCGCGATGCCTCCTCGCAGGAGGGGCGGGGCTGATTGACACCCGGGCGAGACGGGGCGCACTCTCTCGGCTCTACGCTCCCCCCTCCGACGAGGTGCCCGGATGCGACGCCGCTCAGCCCCCCCGCCCTTCTCTCGCCCCGTCCTGATCCTGGCTCTCGCGGTCGGCGCCGTCGCCAACGGCCCGGGGGAGGCGACCGCCCAGGCCCTCGAGGCGGTCGAGCCCTTCAAGGTCGGCACCTTCGAGGTCCAGGGGACGCCCTTCGTGGGGGTGGTCCTCAGGGACCGCTGGATCGTGGACCTGACCCGGGCCAACGCGGCCCTGGAGCGGAATCCCCGCTACCCGGCGGTCCCGGCGCCCGTCGACATGATCGACCTCATCTCCCGCTACGAGTACGGGATGAGGGCCCGGCTGTACGAGCTGGTGAACCACCTCGTGGAGAACGACATGGTCACCGGGGCGCGGCCCGACTGGGTCCACGACCTGGACGACGTCACGACCCTCCCGCCCATCCTCTATCCCGGCAAGATCCTGAACGCGGCGGTGAACTTCTACAGCCACGTGGACGAGCAGGGCACGGAGGAGGAGCGAGCCGAGGCCCGGCGCCAGCGGCGGGAGAACCGCGGGGTGCCCTACCTCTTCCTCAAGCCCAGCCGAGGGGCGGTGGTGGGGAACGGCGAGCCCATCGTCCTGCCCTGGGGGCGGACGATGATCGACTGGGAGGTGGAGCTCGGCGCCGTGATCGGCCGGGCGGGAAAGTACATCTCGGCGAACGACGCCGAGGCCCACGTCTTCGGCTACATGGTCACGATGGACATCTCGGACCGGGGCGGCCGCCCCCCGGGAGGGAATCCCCTCCAGTCGGACTGGTTCGTGGGGAAGGGCCACGACACCTTCGCGCCCCAGGGCCCCTGGATCGTTCCGAAGGAGTTCTACGGGAACCCGATGGAGATCCTGCGCCAGTCCCTGGACGTGGGGGGCGAGCGCATGCAGGAGGCCACCGCCGGGGACATGATCCACTCCCTGTGGGAGCTCATCGAGTACGGCTCGTCGATCATCACCCTCTATCCCGGCGACGTCATCAACAACGGGACCTCCGGCGGAACCGGCGCGGGCACGGCGGTCCGGGGCGAGCAGCGCTTCCTGCAGCCCGGCGAGGTGATCACCGCCACCATCGAGGGGATCGGGACGCTGTCGCACCCGGTGGTGAGCGAGCCGGAGCCCCGGGGGCTGACGGGCGCCCAGCTCACGCCCGTGTGCGACTACCGGAACTGCAACTGAGGGGCGGGAGCCCGGGGGACGACCCGCCCTCCCATCGTCAACTCACCGGCGTCACGTGCCCCGCCCACTGGCGCCACGTGCCGTCGACCCGGCGCCAGACCTCGGTCCGCTTCCACTCCGCCACCTCGGGACCGGGGAGCCGCCACATCCCTATGAAGTGGACCACCGCGACGTCCCCGTCCACCGCCACGTGGAGGGGTCGGAGGTCGAGCCAGGCGAGGTCGATTCCCGTCTCCACCCCCCAGGTCCGCACCAGGTATCCCTTGTCGATCGCGGGGGCGGCCTGGGTCGCCACCCAGAAGCTCGATTCCTCGGT
>DATHRY010000204.1:0-10532 GCA_035464715.1 Longimicrobiales bacterium | reverse complement strand
GCCGGATGGCGGATCGAGCAGGAGTTGCTCGTCCTGGTGGACGAAGAGGGTGGCGAGCTGTTCCGTGCATCCCGGCAGGTCGAGGGGGACAGCTGATCCGCGGACGTCCTCTCGCCGCCCCGCCGCCCTCGACCCGTCCGGCAGAGACGATCCTGCCGGCGTCCGCCGCCCCGGCACCGTCCCCCCACCCTCGGGAAGCACGGCGCCCGTCCGGCCCGGGCACTAGTCCCGGGATACCGCCATCGGCTCGGTGACGGTGAAGGTCGCGTTCAGTCCGCCCAGCGCAGCTTCGATCCTCCGGTCGATCGGGTGATCCCTGGTCCGGGTATCGGTGACGACGAGGATCTGCATCACCTGGCGCTCCTGCACCAGTTGGGCATTCCAGGTCCGTTCGCCGGACCGGGCCTCCGCATGCCCCTCTTCCAGAAGCTCCTGGATGCCGTCGAACCGCTCGTCGGGCTCGGGGAGTGTGATCTGGTAGGCGTACGCCCAGAGTCTGGAAGGTGGATCACGGCCTTTCTTGATCATGGATCTCCTCGGGAGGGGCTGAATCCTCGTTCAGGTTCGAACGCGGAACCGTTTGAAGCGTTCGTGGACCACGTGGGCCCCGATCAACGATCGCGGTGACTCCGATGCGCGGATATCGCGCATCGGAGGGACGGGTCGACTACCTCTTCCGGGGGAGATCGGGTCGACGGGGGGCGCTCGAGTCCCCGTCGGGGGGGGACGGCCGACGGGTCGGGTCGGTGGTCGCCTACTCGTCCTCCGACGACGGTCCCGCGTCCCGCGCGTACATGGCGACCTGCAGCCGACTGTGGAGCGCGAGCTTCTCCAGGATGTTGCGCACGTGGCTCTTCACCGTGTGGCGGGAGATCCGGAGCTCCCGGGCGATCGCCTTGTTGCTCATCCCCTCGGCGATCAGATCGATCACCTGATGCTCCCGCGGGGTCAGCCGGGACGACCGACCCGCGCCCGCGGAAGCCCGCGCGGTCGTGCGATCGACGATGTAGGAGAAGACTGTGCTCGTCAGGTCCTGGGGCAGCACCTCCTGGCCTCCGGCCACCCGTCGGATCGTGTCGAGGAAGACGTCGAGGGAGGCGTCCTTGACCACCAATCCCGACGCGCCGCGCCGTACGAACTCGACCACCTCCTCGGGATCGGGCAGGATGTCCATCACGATCACACGGGCTTCCGGGCACACCCCGACGATATGCTCGACGAGATCCAGGGAATCGTGATCGCCCAGCCCCGCGTCCACCAGAACGACCTCGGGCTGGACCCGGGACACCAGAGTCGCCGCGGCGTCTGCGTCCTCGGCCACGGCAACGACGTGCAGATCGGGCTCCCGGTCGACGATCGCCAAGATCCCCTCACGCAGGAGCCGATTGTCCTCCACGACCACGATGGGCACCACGCCGTCTCTAGGAGATCTTCTGTCCATGGGCGTAGATCGCGATCTGCAGGCGGGTGTGGAGGGTCAGCTTCTCCATCACGTTGCGCACGTGGCTCTTCACCGTGTGGGTCGTGATGTGGAGCTCCGCGGCGATCTGCTTGTTGCTCATTCCCTCCGCGACGTGGCTCACCACCTCCCGTTCCCTGGGCGTCAGCCGCACCGAGTCGAGGATCCCGGCGCCGCCCTTCGCGACGGCTTCCTTGGCGATCTGGGTGAACAGCGATCCCGTCACCGAGGGCGGCAGGACGTCGTTGCCGGCCGCGACGGACTGAAGGGTGCCGGCGACCTCCTCCAGCGAGGCGTCCTTCATGACGAATCCCGAGACGCCGGCCCGGACCCATTCGACGATCTGGTCCTGGACCGGCAACAGGTCCATCAGGACGATCCTGGTCTCCGGCAACGTCTCCTTCACACGCCGGGTCGCCCGGAGGCTGTCGCCGCTTCGCAGGCTGAGGTCGAGGAGGACGACGTCGGGCCGTGCAGTCCGCAGCGCCTCCGTGTCCACCCAGGATGCGGACAGGACCACCTCGAAACCGGGCAACTGATTCAGGAGATCCTCGATCCCCTCCCGCACCAGGCGGTTGTCCTCGATCAACGCCACGGCGACCAGGTTGTCGTCGCGCTCGGCTGCCTCTGAATACGTCATGGTCGGCCCGGTGAGGAGGGACGCGGAAGTCTACCACCCCGACCCCGGGACGGCCATCGCGGATGGCCCTGGCCGTGCTCCTGCCGAGGGCCCCGGTGCCCCTGCGCGCATCTAGGGGCCGGCGTGGAGCGGCGTCCCCAGGGTGAAGTGGACGCGGGTGCCGCGCCCTTCCCCGGTCTCGAACTGGAGCTCGGCGCCCATGGACCGCACGAGCTGCCGACAGATTCCGAGCCCCAGTCCCGGAGCCTCCGGCCGGCCCGCGTGGTCGGCTCCGGTCAGTCCGGGGGGCCTGCGTAGCGCCTCCGCGACGGAGGGGGGCAGTCCGCGCCCCGTGTCTCGCACCGAGATCAGGAGCCCGGTGACGCAGTGGGGCACCGCGGCGATCTCGACGTAGCCCTCCTCCGTGAACTTCAGCGCGTTCGTGGCGAGGTTGAGCAGGACGCGCCGGATGGCGTTCGGGTTCCCCACCGCGCACGCCCGCTCGGTCGAGACCGTATGCAGGGCGAGTCCTCTCGTCTCGGCCAGCGGTCCCAGCACGTCGGCCACCGACTCGACGATGTCGCGGATCGAGAACGGGCGGAGGCCGGTTTCGACGAGACCGTCACCGGCGATCGGTCTGTCGGCCTCCTCGGCGAGGAGCGCGTCCAGTCCCACCGCCGCCCGATGCAGGAGCTCCAGATATCGCCGTTGCCGGTCGCTCAGCTCCGCGCCCGACTCCCCCACGAGCAGCTCGGAGAGGAGGAGGATCGATCCCAGGGGCGACCGGAGGTCATGCACCAGCCGGACCACCGGATCGGGCCTCGATGGATCGGCGAACCGCTCCGGAAGATCCGCCCGGGCACGATCCCCGTTCCCGCCAACTTGTTCGGGCATCCTTAGCGAGCCCCGGTGTGTCGCGTCGACACCTCCACCCTCATTCTCCCATCGGGAGATTGCACGGTCTTCCCCCGCTCCGACCGAATCCGACCGGGTAACGAGGGCCGCGCCGATCCAGGCGGCCGATGGGCGGTCCTGCCCGGGACCCATCCCGGGGTGCTGAGCGAGTCCATTCATCGTGCGGATCCTCACGGGACGGTGAGCAGGGAGAGGAGGAGGACTGCACACGGCGAAGAGCGACCGGCCCCGTCCCACACACCTTCACCGCGTCGGGGCCGCGAGATTCCCGCAGGCCACGACCATTTTCGAGTTCGCCTCGGAGGCGTAGACGGCCACGTAGTAGGCACCGCCCCGGCGGAGCGGTTCGTCCACCGTAGCCCTTCCGGTCGCGTGTCCATCCGAGTCGACCTCGATCACCCCGTAGCTGTCGCTCGCCCCGAACACGCCGTAGTCCCTTCCGGGGCTGCACTCGCCTTCGTGGACGGTCCAGGGATGGCGTCCGCCGGGGGATGCGTTCCCGAGGGACACTTCGACCACGGTGCCCTCACCGTCCGGAGCCGGAACCATGGTCGCGGAGCCGGTCATCTGGACCGCACCGGCCAGCTCCGAGGGTGAGGCGAGACTTGCGTGCCAACGGGTGTTCAGCATGGGATCGTTGGTGTTCACCTCGACCGCCTGACCTCGATTGAAGGGATTGCAGGCGGTGACCGACACCGCACACAGCATGAACGCAAAGAGACGGTTGGTGAACACGTCGACCTCCCACTCGTGGGTGCTACGAAGCTGGAGGCTGGCTCCAGCGATTGAGTTGAAGCTACCGGATGGACGGTCCGACCCGAATCCGCCGTTCGAGGGATCTCTGGCCTAGTCCCAAAGGACCATCCGGTCGGCGCGCCCCGGGGGCGACCCCGCCCACATCCACCCTGGATCCACCCCGCCCGGGCACCGATCTTGTCCAGACCCGACCGCTCGGTCCGCGTGCACACCCCGGCCCCTCTCCTCTCCATCGACCGTCTCGACCAGGACCCCGCCTCTCCACCTCCTGTCCCCACCCGGATCTCCGCGCTGTCGGTCTCGGGCGCCCAGGGTCAGAAGGCCCGCGTCACCCTCGACGACGGGACGGATCTCGAGCTGGACACCGAGACGGTGCTGGTGGCCAACCTCCGCAAGGGCGACCCGGTGGACGCCCAGCTCAGGGCCCGGCTCGTGGAGGCGAGCACCCGGTGGCGCATCCGGGAGGCGGGACTGCGCCTCCTGGCCCACCGGGCCCGGACCCGCCGGGAGCTGGCGACGCGGCTCCGGAAGAAGGGCTTCCCCGGGCGCCTCGTCGAATCGGTCCTCACGGACTTCGAGGAGCGGGGCTGGCTCGACGACGCCGCCTTCGCCCGGAGCTGGATCCAGGACCGGCTCCGGATCCGCCCCCGAGGCCGCCGGGCCCTGCTGGCGGAGCTTCGGCGGAAGGGGGTGGACGCCGGCGAGGCGGAAGCGGCACTGGACGAGGCGTTCCGGGACCCCGGCGTGTCCGACCGGGACATCGCCCTGGAGCTCGCCGAGGGCTGGCTCCGGAAGCAGCCCGCGGCGCTGGGGGACGCCCTGCTCCGGGGCGGCTTCGACCCCGACGCGGAAGCGGCCCGCCGTCGCTTCACCGGCTACATGGCGCGCCGGGGCATCTCCGGCGGCGTGACCCGGGCCACCCTGGACCGGCTGCGGGAGGAGCGGGCCTGAGGGGACCACCCATCCGGCGTGGCCCCGCGCGACGGGGACTCAGCCCCCGGGCGGCGGCTCGCCTCCGCCGAACCCCTCCACCACCGCGTCGGCCAGCGCCTCCACCAGTCGTCGCCCCAATCCGGGATTCATGCCCCGGGCGTCGCCCAGGACGCCGTTGGGGGACACGGCCTTCATCCCCTCCTCGAAGAGCCGCCGGCTCACCTCGGGGTCCAGGGGGCCCACGCGGCCGGGCTCCGCCCGGTCCGGCCGGACCCGGTCGGGATGGAACGCCATCATGATGGAGGCTTCGGCCACGTCGGCGTGTCCCCCCACGCGTTCGGCCAACCCGTCCACCGCCGCCTCCCGCTGCCACACCTCCATCACCCGGAAGAGGTCCGTGAAGGCCTCCACGTGGGTGCCCGGGTACGCATCCAGCTCGGGGACCAGCGCCGCCAGGGGCGCGAAGTTGCCGCCGTGGGTCGGGAGGATCACGATCCGGCGGACGCCGTGTCGGGACAGGCTCTCTACCACGTCGGTGACCACCGCCCGGAAGGTCTCCTCCCGCAGGGTCAGGGTCCCGGCGAAGCCCATGTGGTGCTCGGAGCACCCGATCCGGAGGGTGGGCCCCACCAGGGCGTTCCCGAGCCGCCGGGCCACGGCGTGGGCCAGCGCCGTCCCGTGCTCGGCGTCCATGGACAGGGCGATGGCCGGTCCGTGCTGCTCCACCGCGCCGCAGGCGAAGACCACCGTGGTGTAGCCCGCCTCCAGCGCCTCGCCGACCTCCGGCGAGGTCAGGTGCTCGAGCCGGATCTCGGTGCGATCCCAGAGCGCCATGGTCCTCAACCCCCCGCGATGGCGCCCAGGATCCGGAACGGCTCCTCCCCCGACCGGACCTCCGGCGGCAGGGGCGCGTCCGGATCCTCGTGGGACACGTCCTCCGTGCCCACGAAGTAGCGCATGTAGGCCCGGCGGGCGCCGGTGTCGTGATGGCGGATCGTGCCCCGGAGGCTGGGGTGCATCGCCTCGAGGGCGTCCAGGAGGCGGCGGGGGGTCGGGACGTCGTCGTCGCCGCCCTCCACCACCACCGTGACCTCGGGCCCGATCTCGGCGAGGGCCCGGAGCTGCACGGGGAGCAGGACCTGGATCCGGCAGTCCCCGTCCCGGTCGGGAGTCCCTCCGGAGGTCACGGGACGACCTGGGCTTCCACCGACAGGACCCGGGGCAGGTGCGCCGCGATGCAGGCCCAGTGGTCGCCGCCGTCGGCGGAACCGTACACCTCCCCGCCGGTGCCCCCGAAGTAGATGCCGCAGGGATCCAGGGTGTCCACGCTCATGGCCCCCCGGAGGATGTTGTTGAAGTAGTTCTCCTGCGGCAGCCCGTTCGTGAGGGCCTCCCACTTGTCGCCGCCGGTCCGGCTCCGGAACACCCGGAGCTTCCCCTCGGGCGGGTAGTGCTCCCCGTCGCTCTTGATGGGGACCACGTAGATCGTCTCGGGCTCGTGGGCGTTCACCACGATGGGGAAGCCGAAGTCCACGGGCAGGTCCCCGCTGACCTCCCGCCACAGGTCGCCGGCGTCGTCGCTCCGGCACACGTCCCAGTGCTTCTGCATGAACAGCGTCTCGGGACGGGTCGGGTGGATGGCGATGCGGTGCACACAGTGGCCCACTTCGGCCGCAGGGTCCGGGATGTACTCGGAGCGGAGGCCATTGGTGATGACGTCCCAGGTCTCGCCCCCGTCCTCTGTGCGGAAGGCACCGGCGGCGGAGATGGCCACGTACATGCGCTCCGGGCGGGTGGGGTCGATGACGATGGTGTGCAGGCACAGCCCCCCGGCCCCGGGCTGCCAGATCCCCCCGGTGGTGTGGCGCCGGAGGCCCGACAGCTCGGTCCAGGTCGCACCCCCGTCGGTGGACTTGAAGAGCGCCGCGTCCTCGACGCCGGCGAAGACGGTGTCGGGATCGTCGAGGGAGGGCTCGAGGTGCCAGACCCGTTTGAAGTCCCAGGGATGCGCGGTGCCGTCGTACCACTGGTGGGTCCCGGTCTCGCCCTCGTAGGCGAAGTCGTTGCCGACGGTGTCCCAGGTCTTCCCCCCGTCGTCGGAGCGGTGGATCACCTGGCCGTGCCAATCCGTCCACACCGACGCATAGACCCGATCCGGATCCACGGGCGACCCCTTCAGGTGCATGACCTGCCACCCCCCGAAATGGGGCCCTTCCACCTGCCACTCCTTCCGGGCCTCGTCCGACGTCAGGACGAAGGCGCCCTTCGCGGTCCCCACCAGAATCCGAACCTGCCCCATGCCGACCCCCGTCGCTGGTAGTATGTGGGCCCCGCCGGCCGGGGGCCCGCCGTGGCCGCAGACTACACGCGGACCGGGCGGGGAGCCAGCACCACCCTCAACGGATCAGCAGGATCCGGCTGTTCACGGGATACAGCCACTCCACACCGCGGGCGGTGACGACCGCGTCGTCCTCGAGCGGGATCCGGACTTTGGCGCCGCCCCACTCCGGGGCCGACGTGTAGGCGAACAGCTCCACGGAGACGAGGGTCCCGGGCCGGAGCTCGTACGTCTGCCGCGTGGGGTTGAAGAAGGCCAGCGAGGGCCCGATCCCATGCCCCAGGTTGCCCACCGAGTGGGGACCCAGGACCACGTCCGTGAGCTCCGGGTCGTCGCTGGGCTGGTTGAACTCGATGCGATTGAAGCCCGCCGCCTCGAGCGCCGTCCAGGTCCGCTCCAGCGCCTCCAGGGCCGTGGGCGCCGGCCGGATGCTCGCCTTCATGACGTCCCGGACCCGGAGCCCCTGCTCGAAGGCGTGCCGGATCCCGGCCGGCGCCTCGGTCTCCCCATCCCGGAGCACGTAGGCGATGCGCTTCATGTCCGTGTAGAAGTCCAGGAAGCCCACCCCCCAGTCGATCATGAGCAGGTCGCCCCGCTGGATGATCGTCTCGTCGGAGGTGGCGGCGATGCCGTCGGGTCCGGTGATGTAGACCGAGGGCATGTCGAAGGACGAGTCGAGCCCCCGGGCCAGGAGCTGGTCCCACATCCACCAGGCCACGTCGGCCAGCGTGGTGACGCCGGGGGTGATCACCTCGTTCGAGAAGGCCCGCTCGGCGATCTCCCGGCTCATCTCGCCCGCCTCGGCGAAGGTGGCGATCTCGATGGCGGTCCGGGTGGAGCGGAAATCGCTCACCAGCTTCTCCGCCGAGACCAGGCGGTCGGCGTACGGGTCGCCCAGCCTCTCCCGCAGGTGCAGGTACGACGTGTGGGAGAGGCCGTCGGCGCCCCCGATGGACGCGGCCATGTTCACGCCGATCCGGTCCGGGTCCCGTTCCGCCACGAAGGCGGCCAACTCGTCCGCAGAGCCGAAGCGGTCGTAGACCCCGCACCCCTCCAGCATCCCCCCGCTGGCCCCCAGGACCACCCGCTCGATGCGGTCGTCACCCCGGTCGGTGAACACGTAGTAGGCCCAGCCGCCCACGTAGCCCCGGCCCAATGCCTCGTACAGCGGGTCCTGGAGCCCCTCCCGCATGACCGTGATCCACATGTCCACATCGTTGGCCCGCATCGCGCCCGGGAGCACCAGGTCGAACTTCTCGGCCCGGATCTGGCACATGCGCTCCCAGCGGCGGCGGGCCTCCTGTGCGTCGGCGTCGGTGGGGAGGAGGACCGCGAAGAGGGCCGTCCCCACGAGGAGCAACGTCCGGACGATCCTCCTCGGCTCCGGCCCGAGATCCCGCCCCGGCCGCGCCACCCCTCCCTCAGCCCCACCCCCCGTCCCCATCAGCGGATCCCCAGGACGGACTTGGGCATGTGCATGCTCACCAGCATGTGTGGGACGTCCACGGTCTCGGAGATGATCAGGTCGCCGGCCAGCGAGGCCAGCACATACGCGTCCTCCCGGCTCAGATCGTGCTCCGCCGCCAGGTAGTCGATCATGTAGCGCGTCGCCTTCCGGGCCGCCTCGTCCAGCGTCGTGGCGAAGGCGGTCACGCCGTAGACCTCGTCGGTCTCGTATTGGGGCTCCTGGATCGCCCTGCCACCCTTCACGACCTCGACACCGTACACGATGCGCATGGGCGCCTCGATGGCCGTCCCGGACACCTCCCCGTCGCCCTGGGCGGCGTGGGTGTCGCCGATGGAGAAGAGCGCCCCCTCCACGAAGACCGGGAAGTACACGGTGGTCCCGGCCACCAGGTGCCGGTTGTCCATGTTGCCGCCGTTGGCCCGGGGCGGGATCGTCGACAGCATCTCGTCCGTCTCGGGCGCCACGCCCATCACCCCCGGGAAGGGCCGCAGGGGGATGCGGATCCGGTCGTTGAACGCCACCTCGGTGGCCCCTGCGGGAATGTCGAAGGTCCTCAGGTAGGGCTCGGCGAACTCGTCGGCCAGGAACCCGAAACCGGGGAAGATCCCCGTCCAGCCCCACTCCAGGACCTCGACCTCGTGGAGGGTGACGGCCAGGACGTCCCCGGGCTCGGCCCCTTCCACGTAGACCGGACCCGTGAGGGGATGGATGGGATCGAAGGAGATGTCCAGGACATCCTCGGCGGTGGACGTCGGTTCGAGCTGGCCGTCGCTGGCCTCCCGGGTGAACACCTCCACGACCGCACCGGACGGCACCGTGAGGACCGGGGGGATCGCGGCGCTGAACCGGGCGTGGGTCTGGTCGCTCGTCAGGGTGAAGTCCGCCTCGGGCACCGCGGGCCCGCCTGTGGCGTCCTGCCGGGCCGCCTCCGGAGGCGGCTCCGCTGGGGGGGAGCAGCCCAGGACGAGGGCCGCCGCCACCGCGAGGGCCGGGCGGCGCCCGGCGCGCATCCCGCTGCCGGTGCCCGTTCCGCGATCCGAACCCGTCCCGCCGCCGGTGTCCCGCCGGCCACCGCCCTCCATCCCGCCCTGCCCGCTCACTGGGACACCACCTGCTGGCCGGGCCAGTCGCCCCGCATGACGATGACGGCGCCGTCGCTCACCACGAGGAGCACGTCCTGCACCACGCCGATGTCCTCCAGCGGATTCCGCTCCAGGACGATGAGGTCCGCCTCCAGGCCTTCCTCGACGCGCCCGGTGCGATCCGACACGCCGAAGAGCTCCGCGGCGGTGGTGGTCGCCGCCCGGAGCGCCTCCGCCGGCGTCATGCCGATCTCCACCAGCTCCAGGAGCTCGTGGGCCAGGGTGGTGGTGCTCTCGGGGCCGTACCCCGTGTCGGTGGCGGCCACGATCTTCACCCCCATCTCGTGGGCGTTCCGGGCCATCTCCTGGACCCGGGGCAGCATGTGCCGGCCCCGGATGTTCAGGACCGCGTTGTCGTAGTCCCCGCCGGCGATGGTCAGGTCCCGGACGATGGCGATGGTGGGCACCAGGAAGGTGCCCCGCTCCACCATCAGGCTCAGGGTTCCGGGGCTCAGGTAGGTCCCGTGCTCGATGCTCCGGACCCCGGCCAGGACCGCGTCCCGCCCCCCGTCGTCCCCGTGGGCGTGGGCCGCCACCGGAACCCCGGCCTCCCCGGCGGTCTCGACGATGGCCGTGAGCTCCCCCAACGAGTAGAAGCGCTTCCGGGGATCGGTGTTCGGCAGACCCGCCCGCTCGGTGGCGTTGGTCTTCACGAAGTCCACGTCCCGGGAGACCAGGGCCCGGGTCATGGCCCGGACGGCCTCCTCTCCCTGGATGCCGTCCGCCCTCAGGTGACCCAGCTCGGGGTGGTCCTGGAAGAACTCCTCGGCGGCGGGGGGCCGGACGTGGTACCCAGCCGCCAGCAGCTCCGGCGCCTCGACGTATCCCCCGTGCTGCAGCTCCCGGATCCCCACGTCGGCGTAGTGGGACGCCCCCATGCTCCGCATCGTCGTCACCCCGGA
>DATHRY010000203.1:0-8227 GCA_035464715.1 Longimicrobiales bacterium | reverse complement strand
TCTGGCCCGCCTCGGACACGAGCCGGCCCTGGTGATGGGCGGGATGGTGGACTGGATCGAGCGGGGCTACGAGCAGGAGAAGGGCTGAGTGGCGGAGGTCCGTCGATTCTCGGTCCGCGATGTCATCGCGGGGGTGAGTGTCGCCCTCCTCCTCATCCCCCGGGACACCTCCCCACGCTACCAGCGGGCCCGGACCCCCCGGGCGTCCACGTGGACGAAGGGGCCGTGGGCCGGGTTCCGGCGGTAGACGGCCAGCCCACCGGGCTCGTACCCCTCCGGCCCCTCGGCCGAGAGGCCTTCGACCACCCGGGCGAGCACGCGGGCGTCGGCGATGTTCCGGAGCCCATCCCCGTTCAGGTCGTCCATCTCGCCGTCCCCGTCCTCGTCGATGAAGACGTCCGCCGCGTCGCCCCACAGATGCCGGGAGTAGTCCGTGGTGTTGCCGATGCTCCGGTTGTAGAAGGGGGTGCGGAAGCCCGACATGACCGTGAGCCCCGACGCCGACACGCCGGCGGCGTTGGCCGCGGCGAGAAGAAGCTCGAGCTTCTCCACCAGGGCCCGGCTCAGCGCGAGGTAGCGGGGGTCGCCCGGCTGCTTGCACAGGAACTCGCCCAGGGTGAAGTGGGGCGAGATCCGGATGTCCTCGTCCTCGGGTCGGACCTCCACGAATCCCCCCGGGGGCAGATAGGCGGGATCGCCCCGGAGCGGCGTGGAGCGGTACGTGCCGATGCGATAGCCGTTCAACACCTCACCCGCGGTCCGCCGGACCGGGTGGAGGACGAGGAGGGCCACGTCCACGCTGGCCCCTCCCGCATTCCGTAGCCGCAGCCACCGGATGCCCGGGACGTCCGGGGCGATCCAGACCCAGCGACCCGGCGCCCGGGCGACGAGCCGGCCCCCGTCCGCCCGGGGCTCGGTGTCGGCGGGGGCCTCCACGGACACCGTCTCCCCGGGAAGGAGCGTGTGGAAGGTGACCGCGAAATGGATCGCCTCGTCGTCGAGGCGGACCGGAAAGGGCGCCTCCCCGTCGCCTACGGCGCCCCACCGGCCCTTCCCCCTGAGGGGCTCCGGCACGCTGTCCCGGTGAGAGACCACCCCGGCGATGGAGGCGCCCGGTGCCAGGTCGGACCGGAGCGGGAGGACGAGCGCGAGCAGCACCAGGACGGCGGGCGTGCGATGCCTCACGGCACCACCGCGGCGGTCACCCCACCGGGCGGCGGGGTCGAGTCCGGACGCGAACCGGGTCATCGGTCAGGACCCGGGAGGGTCCGAATCGAGGGCGGTCAGGACGATCGCGTCCCGGCCGTAGAGGTCCGTGCGGAAGTGCACCCGCCCATCGGCCTCCACGTAGGCCGTGAGGTAGAGCAGATGGACCGGCACGGGCTCCGGCAGGTTCACGGTCCGTTCCACCCCGCCGTCCACCACCTGGCGGATCCGCTCGGGGGTCCACGACGGGTCGTCCGACAGGAGGAAGCGGGCCAGCTCCATGGGGTTCTCGATCCGGATGCATCCGGAGCTGAAGTCCCGCCGGGTCCGGGCGAACAGCTCCCGCTGCGGCGTGTCGTGCAGGTACACGCTGTGCCGGTTGGGGAACATGAACTTCACGTTCCCGAGGGCGTTCAGCGGCCCCGGATCCTGACGCAGCCGGTAGTGGGCGTTGAAGCTCGGCCCGCTCACCGCGGCCCAGTCCACGGTGCCCGGGTCCACCGGTTGGTTCGTGGCGGCGTCCAGGAGGGTGAAGCGCTGCCGGGCCAGGTAGCCCGGATCCCGCTGGATCTCCGGGAGCTTGTCCACGGCGGCGATCCGGGGAGGGACGTGCCAGTACGGAGCCAGGACGAGATACCGCATCGACCCCGTGAAGCTGGGCGACATCCGGTACTGCCGGCCCACGATGCTCCGGAGGTGCATGGCCAGGCGGCCCCCGTCCCACACCTCGGTCTCGAAGGCCGCGATGTTCACCCGGATGTGGCGCCGCCCGAGCTCCGCCGGCAGCCAGCGCCACCGCTCCATGTTGATCTGCACCTGGCGGATCCGGGCCTCGACGGGCACGTCCATGGCCGCCACGGTCCCGGCGCCGACCACCCCGTCCGCCTCCAGGCCGTGACGCTCCTGGAAGCTCCGGACGGCGCGGTCCAACGCGGGGTCGAACCACTCGGGCTCGTCCCGGCCCTCGGCGGCCGCGGCCCGCTCCCCCGGGTCGGTGGACAGGGCCAGGCGCTCCCGCAGCGCGGCGACGCGCGGGTCCACGTCGCCCTCTCGCAGGGCCGCGCCACTCCCCAGTCCGGGCCACCCGCCGGCCGCCCGGGCTCGCAGCAGGGTCGCCAGGGCGACCTGGAGCCGGGCGTACTCCGGCTGTCCCGGGGCGAGCTCCCCCTCGAGGACGCCCCGGATCCCCCCACCCCCAAGGGCCCGGCTCAGGGCTCCGGGGAGGTCGGCGCTCCGGCGGTTCGCGAGCCACTCCGCCTCGATGCGGACGGGATCGACGCGACCCAGCAGAAGGTGGGAGCCGTAGACCAGGAAGGCGTCGGAGAGGAGGAGCTCCAGGTCCACACGGGCGGACAGGTCCGAGGGCTCGGCCCTGACCCGGGCCGCTACCTCCCGCAGCAGGGGCAGGCCATAGTCCGCGGGCTCGAGGCCGTGGCGATCGGCGCCGGCGACCACGGCCAGGAGGGAGTCGGCGGCTGGGGACGGCCCACCCGCCGCGGACGTCCAGAGGGGGCGGTAGTCCCGCTCGAGGTAGACCGTCTGCAGGGCGTTCCGTGCCAGCAGCGCCCTTCCCTGAACCCGGGGGGCGGCCGCGGCCCGGGCCGCCTCGAGGCGGTTCCGCAGGAGGTCCTCGACGGTGCCCTGATCGGCGGACGCGTCGCCGGCGGGATCCGGGGACGAAACCTGGGCGGCGCCCAGCGGGGCCGGACGGTCCAGCGACGCCGTCAGCAGGACGAGGAGCAGGCCGAGGCAGGGAGCGACGGGTGCCCGGAACGAGCCGAGGGCGCGCATGGAAGCGGAGGGAGGAGGTGGTCGTGGACCCGCTTCCAATCTAGTCTTCGGGTCCTCCGCCGCCTACGCCCTCTTTCACGCCATGATCCCGACCCGTCCCCCGGTCTTCCGTGCCGCCGCCGTCGCCCTCGTGGCCCTCTCCGGGGGGTGCGGATCGGAGCCCCCGGCGCTCGAGGTGGCGGGGGTCGCGTTCACCGATGAGGAGCTGCTGGGCCTCTCCCCGGCCCGCAGGGAGGTGCTGGCCTCCCTCACCGCCTTCGGGGTCGCCGTGGCCGCCGGGGAGTTGGAGTCGGTGGCCGGGCCCCTGGGCCGGGAGGCCGAAGTCACGGACCTGCTCCGGACTCTTCGGGTCGAGGAGATCCTCGCCGGGGCGGAGGTCGACGACGCGGTCCTGTCGGAGCGCTACCGCACCGACCCGGCGTGGGAGCTGACCGTCCGACACCTCATCGTCCTGTCCGGGCGGTACGAGACCGACGAGACACGAGCGGCCGCACGGGCGAAGGCCACGTCGGCCCTGGAGCGCATCCAGGCGGGCGAGGGCTTCGCCGAGGTGGCCGCGGAGGTGTCCGAGGAGCCGGGAGCCGAAGGCCGCCAGGGGCTGCTGAGGCCGGGTCGGGAGGGCGCCTGGGTGGACGAGTTCTGGGCCGCCGCCAACGCCCTGGAGGTGGGCGGCGTCAGCCCGGTGGTGGAGACCCAGTACGGATTCCACGTGCTCCGTCTCGAGGGCCGGGACATCGTGCCCTTCGCCGAGATGCGACGAGAGGTCGCGGCCGAGGTGGCCGGTATGCTCGATGCCCTGCCCGCCAGCCTCGATGCCGCGCCGCTTCCGGCGGGCTTTCGGCCCCTCCCCGCGGGCGAGGCCGGCCAGGACGATCCCGCCGCGACCTTCGACGGCGGTGAGGTGGGCGCCGCCGCCGTCCGGGTCTGGGCCGCCACCCTCCCGCCGGCTCGGTGGGACGCCTTCGTGGCCGGGGAGCCCGGCGCGAGGGCGGAGGCGGCGGAGAAGGCCGGGCGGGCCGCCGGTGTCCGAGCCCGGGCCGAGGCCGCGGGCGTCGCTCCGGATCCCGCCGTGGCCGCGGAGGCCCGCACCGCCTGGGCCCGGACCGCGGAGGGATGGGCCGGCGCCCTGGGCTTCGCCGGGGGTCTTCGGGGCGATGCGCTCAAGGAGGCGGCGCTGGCCGCCCTGGGCCGGAGCGGCCAGCTCGCCGAGCTGGCCCGGGGCGACGTCCACCGGAGCCGCCCCCTGCTGCAGCGGCACCTCGAGGCCCGCGCCCGCCCGTGAGCCGCCCCTGCCACGCCGGCCGGAACCGACAGGAAACACGGCGTCCGCGGGCCACGTAGAACCCGTCATGAACGTCCGGACCAAGCGCCAGCTCTCGATGATCGCCGGATTCGCGGTCTACTTCGCCGCCCTCTGGTACCTCTGGTACACGCCGGTGGTGTACCCGCTCAAGATCTTCGTCGTGCTCCTCCACGAGGTGAGCCACGCGGTGGCCCTGGTCCTCACCGGCGGCCAGGTCGAGAGCATCACCCTGAGCCCGCTCCAAGGCGGGGCGACGTACGGCAGGGGCGGCATCCCCCTGATCACCCTGTCCGCCGGCTACCTCGGCAGCCTGGGGTTCGGCGCCCTCCTGGTCATGGGCGCCCAGTCCCGGCGAGTGTCCTCGCGGTGGCTCCTGGGGATCGTGGGCGGCCTGGTGCTGGCGCTGACGCTGGTCTACATCCGGAGCGGCTTCGGCCTCGCCTTCGGGGCCCTGTTCGGCGCGGCCCTCGTCCTGGGCGCCCGGCAGCTTCCGGCCCGGTGGAGCAGCGGCATCCTGGTGGCCCTGGGCATCACCTCGGTCCTCTACGCCATCCTCGACATCAAGAGCGACATCCTGGACCGGCCCCACGTCCAGTCCGACGCCGCGATGCTCGCGGACCTGACGGGCATCCCCACCGTGGTCTGGGGCGTGGTGTGGATCGGGATCGCGATCGTTGCGGCTATCCTGCTATTCCGCCGCACCCTCCGCCGGGCCTGACCGCCACCCGCCGGGGCCCCAGAACGAGGCGCTTGAACCTTCCGCCCGAGGGTGTATAGGTTCAGTCGTTCCGCCCGAAGTTCCACCGCGAAAAGGAGGTGATCCTTGTCTAGTCCGAGTATTCAGTCCGACCTGGCACGGGCATGCGATCGCCGCTGCGGCTGCTAGCACGAAAGTCGTAACAGCGAAGAAGCTGTTCGCGCCGGAGTTGGCTTCGCGCCAGGTTCGGATTGCGAATGAAGGAAGGCCGTCGGGGCTCTGCGCTCCGGCGGCCTTCCGGCGTTCGGGGGGTCAGCCGAAGTAGTCGGGCGCGTTCCCGGGACGCCACTTGATGTTGCACCCCAGGGAGGGCCGCTGGGCCTCGGGCGGGGTCTCGCCGGCCAGGACGGCATCGACCGCGGCCCGGATGTCCTCCCCCGTCACCGGCACGTCGGTGGAGGGGCGGCTGCCGTCGAACTGACCCCGATAGACGAGCCGGCGTTCACCGTCGAAGAGGTAGAGGTCGGGTGTGCACGCGGCGCGGTACGCCTTCGCCACCTCCTGGCTCTCGTCGTGGAGGTACGGGAAGGAGTACCCCTGGGCATTGGCCCGCTCCCTCATCCGGTCGGGGGCGTCCCGTGGGTAGGCCTCGGCGTCGTTGGCGCACACCGCGACCACCTGCAGCCCCTTCGCCGCGTACTCCCGGGCGAAGGCCACGAACGCCTCCTCGATGTGGAGCACGAAGGGGCAGTGGTTGCACCAGAAGACCACGAGGAAGGCGTCCCCGCCGGCCACGTCGTCCAGGGTCAGGGTCCGCCCCGTCACCACGTCGGGAAGGGCGAAGGGGGGTGCCGGTGTGCCCAGCTCGAGCATGGTGGACGGGGTGCGGGTCATTCTAGAAGGATGTTGAAGGAAGGAGGCGGCGCATGATTGCGGCGCCGCGAGTCCAGCGCCAAGGCGGAGGGCCGAAGGCATAGCCAGGGCTACGTCGAGGCGCTCCAACGAAGGCGGGGGGCCCGCGCCGCCGCAAGTCCCGGGCGTCATGTCCACCTCCTTCCTTCAACATCCTTCTGCTACTCCTCCCTGAGAACCTCCACGGGATCGACGCGGGTGGCCCGGAGCGCGGGGATCCAGGACGCCGCGGCGGCCACCGCCACGAGGAGTAGGGGTACCGAGACGAAGGTCACGAGGTCCGTGCTGTCGACGCCGTAGAGGATCGACTCCATCACGCCGGACAGGGCCCACGCCCCCAGGAGCCCGATCCCCAGGCCGATCACCGCCACGCCGAGACCGTCCTTGAGCACCATGCCCCGGACGCGACTCGCCTCGGCGCCGAGGGCGATGCGGATCCCCATCTCCCGCATGCGCTGCTCCACGGAGTACGACATGACGCCGTAGGTGCCCACGGCGGCCAGCACCAGCGCCAGCCCCCCGAAGAGCCCCAGGAGCTGTGTCAGGAACCGCGGCCGTGACCGGGCCTGGGCAAGCACGTCCTCCATGCTCATGAGGCCCGCCACCGGGAGGGTCGGGTTCAGGGACCAGACGGCCTCCCGGACCGCCGGGCTGATCGACGTCGGGGGCACCTCCGTCCGGACCAGGAGGTGCATGCTCCGATCCGTGAACCCCGCCTGGGCCACCTGGTCGTGGAGGAAGTACAGCTCGGTCCCGGCGGGCTGGTCCAGCCCACCCTGCTTCACGTCCTCCACCACGCCCACGATCTCCAGCCAGGGTACGTCGTCGCCGCAGCACGGGCGGATGCGCCGGCCGATGGGGCTCTCGCCCGGATAGAAGGTCCGGGCGAGGGTCTCGTTCACCAGCGCCACCGTGCGCCCGCCCACGTCCGAGGCCTGGAACCCCCGACCGTTGACCACCTCGATGCCCATGGCCTCGAGGTAGCCGACCCCCGTGGTCTGGTAGTAGTCCACGTTGTGGGCGGGGCCGTCCGGCGTCCGTTCCACGTTCTCGAACTCGGTGTCGTTGGCGTTGAGCGCCCGGACCGGCGGGAGCCCGCTCATGCGCGCCACGTCCACGACCCCCGGGATGGCCTCGAGCCTCGGCGCGAGCTCCTCGTGGAAGGCCACGATGTCCATGGCACCCGGATAGGCGTCCGCCGGAAGGAAGAGCTCGAAGGTCAGGGCGTTCCGGGGCTCGAAGCCCGGGTCCACGTCGGTGAGGGCCTGGAAGCTCCGGACCAGGAGCCCCGACCCGATCACCAGGATCAGAGCGAGCCCCATCTCCGCCACCACGAGGAGGGAGCGGAGACGCTTGCCGCCGCTGGTGCTGCCCCGGCCCCCGTCCCGGAGGCTCCGGGCAGGAGCCGTGCCCGCCAGGTGCCGCGCCGGTGCGAGGCCGAACAGGATTCCGGTGACGATGGCCACGCCGGCGCTGAAGGCCAGGACCGTGCCGTCCAGCCCGACCTCCTGAAGCCGGGGAATGTCCCCGGGGCCCGCCGCCCGGAGGGCTCCCAGGAAGAACCAGGCCGCCACGACGCCGACCACGCCGCCCAGGACCGAGAGCAGCACCCCCTCGGTGAAGAACTGCTGCAGGAGCCGCCCCCGCCCCGCGCCCAGGGCCACCCGCACGGAGACCTCCTTCTGCCGGACCTCGGCCCGGGCGAGGAGGAGATTGGCCACGTTGGCGCAGGCGATCAGGAGGATGAGGCCCACGGCCCCCATCAGGAGGACCAGGGGCTCCCGGATGTCACCCACGACCTCGTCCTGGAGGGACTTCATGGCCATGGGATGGTTGTCGGGGCTGGGCACGTGGACCCCGGGATTCTCCTCGGTCCACCGGGTCACCAGGTCGGTGAGCTCCGACGACGCCTGCTCCAGGGTGACGCCCGACGCGAGACGCCCGACGAGGTTCAGGTAGTGACTCCCCCGGTTCTGGCGGTTCGAGCGGTCCAGCCCCAGCGGCGTCCACACCTCGATGCCGTGGTCGTCCACGTCGAAGCCGGCCGGCATGATGCCCACGACCGTCCGGGTAGCCCCGTTGACCTCGATCCCGGTTCCCAGGAGGGTGCGGTCGCCCCCGAACTCCCGGGTCCACAGCTCGTGGGAGAGGACCACGACGTCGGATCCGGGGATGTCCTCTTCGGCGGTGTACCAGCGTCCCAGGGCCGGAGCCACGTCCAGGGCCTGGAACAGCTCGGCCGACGCGATCGCCGCGGGAACCCGGGTGGGCTGCTCCCCGCCCCCGACGCTGGCCTCGCCCTCCCGGAAGGCCCCGAT
>DATHRY010000202.1:0-6661 GCA_035464715.1 Longimicrobiales bacterium | reverse complement strand
TCCTGGAGTACGACCCCGAAGCGGACCCCTATCCCCGCCGGTGGGACTGGATCCCACGGAGCATGTCCGGCATCGACCCCTCCGTCGCCACCAAGTGGCGAGACCGCCTCGAACCGGCGAAGGTGCGGGAGATCGAAGCCCGAGCCGCCGCCTTCATGGACCGGTACGGCTACGCCCCGGAGGGGTGAGGAGCGCCTCCGGCAGAGCCAGGGCCAGGGGTTCCGCCATGCGGTGTCCCGGCCGCAGCGGCTTCGCGGCACGAGCGGTGAGGCCGCCTCAAGCTCGCACCGGCAGCGCGTTGCCCACCCCCGGCCAGGGCCCGCATTGTGTGGTCGAGACCTGCGGCCATGCTTTGGATGGCCCCGAGAGCGGCCCGTTTCGCGAGCGAGTACACACGTGTCCCAACGCAAAGCACTGATCACCGGAATCACCGGGCAGGACGGCTCGTACCTGGCGGAGCTGCTGCTGGACAAAGGATACGACGTCCACGGCGTCATCCGTCGGGCGAGCTCGTTCAACACCGAGCGTATCGAGCACATCTACCGGGAGCCCCATACCCCGGGTGAGCGGCTCTTCCTGCATTTCGGGGACCTGACGGACGCCTCGAACCTCTCCCGGACGATCGAGCGGATCGCGCCCGACGAGATCTACAACCTGGCCGCCCAGAGTCACGTCCGGGTCTCGTTCGACCTGCCGGAGTACACGGCGGCGACCACCGGACTCGGCACCCTCCGACTCCTGGACGCCATCAAGGAGACCGGGGTCGAGACCCGCTTCTATCAGGCGTCCTCCAGCGAACTGTTCGGGAAGGTCCGCGAGGTTCCGCAGACCGAGGCCACCCCCTTCTACCCCCGCTCCCCCTATGCGGCGGCCAAGGTCTTCGCCCACTGGATCACGATCAACTACCGCGAGGCCTACGGACTGCACGCCTCCAACGGAATCCTCTTCAACCACGAGAGCGAGCGCCGGGGAAAGACCTTCGTGACCCGCAAGATCACCCGGGCGGTGGCCCGCATCCGGAACGGGCTGCAGGACTGCCTCTACCTCGGGAATCTGGACGCCGTCCGGGACTGGGGATACGCACCGGAGTTCGTGGAGGGGATGTGGCTGATGCTCCAGCAGGACGAGCCCGACGACTACGTCCTCGCCACCGGGGTGAAGACCTCCGTCCGGGACTTCGCGGCCATGGCCTTCGAGTACGCGGGCCTGCCGATCCACTGGGAGGGCGAAGGAACCGACGAGAGGGGGGTGTCGGCGGACGACGGCCGAGTGATGGTGGCCATCGATCCCCTCTACTACCGGCCCGCGGAGGTGGACCTGCTCGTGGGAGACGCCTCGAAGGCCCGGGAGAAGCTCGGGTGGGAGGCCAGGACCAGCGTCCGGGAACTGGTGAGGATCATGGTCGATCACGACCTGGGGATGGTCGAGCGCCTGGTGGCGCTCCGTTCCGCGGGCTACAACGTGATCGAGCAGGGGGTGGACTACGATTATCCCCCCGAGTTCAAGTGGAGCCGGTAGGCCGATCCCGTCCTTCGTCCGGCTCCATCCTCGTAGCGGCGTCCCCCTCCGCCCCGGAGCCGATCAGCTCCGGTTCTCCCCACGCGCCCGGCAGGTCTCCCTTCAGCGAGCGCAGCACCGCGGTGCCCCGGAGGCGCAGTTTCAGGGCGGCGGCGGAATACGAGAAGACGAGCTTCCAGAAGACCGACTTGCTGCGCCCCTTCCGCCGGGTGTCGTAGACCACCGGCATCTCGATGACCGATGCACCCCGGCGCTGGACGTAGAAGAGCAGACGGAAGAAGTAGTCTCCGTAGCCGAAGAAGATCTCGTCGAAGGGGAGGCGCTCCAGCGTTCCACGCCGGATCGTGAAGAAGCCGCTCAGGCTGTCCTGGATCTGGGTCCGGAGGAGGACCCGGAGCATCCAGTTGTAGGCCATGCTGGCCAGGTAGTGGGGTACGTCCTGCATCCCACCGCCGGGACAGAAGCGTGACCCGACCACCACGTCGTACGCCCGACCCAGATGGAGCATCGTCGGAAGGAGACCGGGGTCGTGCGTGAAGTCGGTGTCCATGACCAGCACGAGCTTCCCGGTCGATCGCTCCATCCCGGCTCGGATCGACCTCGCCAGACCCCGATCCTCGGTGCGGAGCACGGACACCACCGGAGGCCCCGGGAACGCGTCCCGGACGGCCTGGAACGTCCCGTCGGGACTGTCGTCGTCCACCACGATGATCTCGTAGGTCAGCCCCTTGGGAACCTCCGACATCAGCGCCCGAACCAGGGGCACGATGTTCTCGGCCTCGTTGTACGTCGGCAGGATGATGGAGAGGTTCATGCGGGCTTGCGTAGTGACAGGAACACCAGCCCCCCCTCGTCCGAACGGGTGCCCCGCTCCAGAGTGCCGGTCATGGCCGAGGCCACGGGGCCGAGCACGACGCGCCGCAGCGAGGGAACCAGCGTCCACCGGTTGATGAGGCGCTTCACGACGAAGCCCGGCAGAGCGAAGGGCACCAGCACGTCGTCCAGAAGGCAGACACCGGGAGGGTTGTAGCCGTACGCGTCCGCGACCTCGAATCCGCACCGGCGCGCCAGCTCGGCCCACCCGTCCACCGACAGGCAGTGGTAGTGGCGCCAGAACCTGTTGTAGAAGGCGCGGTAACGGCGGGACATGCCGTCGAGTCCCACGCCGGCCAGCACCCGATTGACGGCCGTGTACTCCTCGAAGCGGTCGGACGGCACGGTGACGTACATCCGGCCTCCCGGGGCAAGGAGCCGATGGGACTCCCTGAGCACCGGCTCCACGTCGGGGATGTGCTCGAGGACGCTGTTGGAGAAGATCGTCCGGTAGGCCCCGTCGGGCTTGGGGATGTCGTGACCCCAGCACTCGATGAGCTCGTGATAGGCGCCCAGCTCCGCGGCCCGCTTCAGCTCTCGAGGGTCGGGATCGATGCCCGTATCCACCGGCTCGTGGAACAGCATCTTCGCGAACAGCCCCTCGCCACAGCCGACGTCGAGCACCGGTCGCTCGAACGGGAGCGCCGAGAAGATCTTCGCCTCCAGCACCCGCTCGAAGGCGAGGGGGAGCGGGGCCAGGCCGATGTAGTCCCGGAGGGGGTCCGGATTGGTGGGGATCTTCACCTAGGCCCTGAGCTCGAGGAGTCGGTGGCATACGCGGTCGATCTCCGCGTCGGTCAACGTCGGGAATGTGGGCAGGACGAGCACGGACCTCCCCACCGCCTCGCTCACCGGCAGTGGTCCGACGGAATAGATGTCCATGGCGCTGGCGGGATAGAAGCCCGGGCGCGTCTCGATCCCGTGCCGGGCGAGCTCCCGCATCACCCCGTCCCGCCCCTGGGGAAAGAGGTCTTCGTCGAGTCGGACCGCGAACGCCCACAGGACCGGATCGACCTCCGGGTCGAAACCCTGCGGGCGTACACCGTCCCGACCCGACAAGCCTTCCAGGTAGCGCCTGTGCACGCGCCTCCGCTCGGCCTCGATGCGGTCCAACTCTTCCAGCTGGGCGCACCCCAGGGCGGCCTGGAGGTTCGTGAGCCGGAAGTTGTGACCCGGCACATCGTGCATGTACCGCGTCGTGCTCATCCCGTGACTTCGATAAAGCCGCATGCGCTCCGCCAGGGCGGGGTCGGCGGTCGCCACCGCCCCCCCTTCCCCGGTGGTGATCGTCTTGGTGGCCTGGAAGCTGAAGGTACCCATGAGGCCGGTCGTCCCCGCCGGCCGGCCCCGGTGGCTCGATCCGAGGGCTTCCGCGGCATCCTCCACCACCGGGACGTCGCGAGCGTCCGCCACCGCGCTCAGGGCCGACATGTCACACACGTTGCCGTAGGTGTGGACCGGGACGATGGCGCGGGTGCGGGGTGTGATCCGGCGCTCGACGTCGGTGGGGTCGAGACACCACGACGCCTCGTCCACCTCGGCGAACACCGGGACGGCACCCATGTGGAGGGCGACATTCGCGGCCGCGAGGAAGCAGAACCCCGGCACGATCACCTCGTCGCCCGGCCGGATGTCCAGAGCCAGGAAGGCCAGGTGGATCGCCGTCGTGCCATTGGACACGACGACGACCTCGGGCACCTTCAGGGCACTGGCGAGGCCCTCCTCGAAGCGCTCGACGAACGGCCCACCCGAGACCCAGGTGGACGCGAGCGCCTCGTCCACGTACTCCCGTTCCCTCCCCCAGAACGCCGGTCGGGCGAAGGGGATCGGGTCGGTCGTCATGCCGGTGTCGTCACAGGTCCGAGGCGCCGACGAGGCGCACCTCGGGCAAGGGCAGGATGAATCGACCACCCCCGGCGAGGAACTCGCGCTCCCGGTCGGCGAACTCCTCGAAGAAGTGCCACGGGAGAACCAGGAAGTAGTCGGGCCGCTCCTGTCGCGCCTGTGCTTCCGAGACGATCTCGATGCCCGACCCCGGGGTGCGGAACCCCCACTTGTCCGGATTCCGGTCCGCCGCCTTGGGGACCAGGCTGTGGTCGATGCCGCAGTACTGAAGGAGCGTGTTCCCCTTGGTCGAGGCTCCGTACACGTAGACGGACTCCTCGTCGTCCGCGATCCGGGTCAGCAGCCCCCGCAGAGCCGCCTTCGACGCCTCCACGTCCTGCCGGAAGCGCGCGTAGGGTCGGTCGGTGTCGATCTCCAGCGCACGCTCCCGCTCCCGCAGGGCCTCGATCGCAGAGGCTTCCACCCGGTGGGGCCCGCCGGCATGACCCACCAGGAGGCGGAAGCTTCCCCCGTTGGCGCCGTTCAGCGAGGCTCGCACGACCTCCAGGCCGGTCCGGGCCAGCAGCCACTCGACCTGTCGCAGGGCGTAGTACTCCAGGTGCTCGTGACAGATGGTGTCGTAGGACCGCTGCTCCAGCATCAGGGGCAGATAGGACAGCTCCACGACCCAGATCCCCCCGGGATCGAGCACGGTGGCGACGTCCCGCGTGAACTGAAGGGGGTCCGGGAGGTCGTAGAACATCGCGATGCTGGTGACCACCCGGGGCCGGGCGCCGGGGCATGCATCCTGGAACGCGGGTGCGGAGAAGTAGTCCTGAACGACCTCGTGTCCCTTCTCCCGGGCGATCGCGGCCACGTTGGGCGACGGATCGAAGCCGATTCGGCGCAGCCCCGCGACCTGGTAGGCGTCCAGCAGGGTGCCGTCGTTGCACCCGATGTCCAGGACGGTATCTCCCGCCTCCAGATCCACCAGTTCCTGCACCTCCGCGACGATCCCGGCCAGGTGGGCAGGCATGGTGCGGTTGATCCCCGACCGATACCCGTAGTCCCTGAAGAGGCGCGACGCGTCCAGGGTGTGCCGCAACTGGACGAGGCCGCAGCCCAGGTCGTCGGCACACCGGACCACCTCCAGCGGAAAGACCGGCCCGGCGTCCGGCGCTTCGCCCGGAGGGATCACGTGTGTGGCGACGTGCTGCCGGCCCAGGTCGATCACGGTCCGGAGGTCCTCCGACCCGCAGATCCGGCACCGCTCGATCGCCGGGCAGGGGTCTCGATCGTCCCCCGCCGACGTCTCAGGACCGGCCATCGAGTGCCCTCCGGCGGTAGATCAGAATGGGTCTGGCGTCGGGTACGGGTGTCTGAACCGTGCGGACCAGTTCGTAGCCCTCGTCCAGGATCCCGATGAAGTCGTCCATGCTCATGCGTTCGACGGGTGGAGGTTGGACCACCAGAACCATGGCCGGTTCACCCTCGCGGATCGACGCCAACGCCTCCTGGAACAGCCGTTCGGAGTAGACGAAGTCCGCATAATACATATGTGGAAACGACGCCTTTCTGCGCGAGAGGTAGTAGATCTCGGCCTGGCTGAAGGCTACGAAGATCCGGTCGGAGGGGACGGTATTCGCGGCCACGTAGTCGGCGGCCTCGTCCGCGACGAGATATGCGGGACGCCCATAGACCCTCAGCGACGTCTCGGCTGCCGGCCTCGACCAGAGGAAGACATCCCAGGAGAACACGGCGATCGACGCGGCGATGGGAACGACCCAGATCCAGCGCCTCCGTCTCGTTGCCAGCGCAGAGAGGCCCATGGCGCCCAGGATCGCCAATGGCGGGATGGCCTGGATGAAGTAGTGCCTGAACCAGAAACTGCCCATCGCCATGCCAACGACCGAGGTTCCGAGCCAGAGGAGTAGAAACCCCCTGGCCCGATCCAGCTTTGCGGTGACCGCGATACCGGACAGCGTGGCGGGCACGGCCCAGGATGGCGCCGTGTCGAGCACGCCGAGGAGAAATCGACCCAGCTGGGTTCGGAGGCCAATGGAGTTCGCGTCGGCGTATGCCGCTCGTCGCGTGTACATCGATTCCCAATAGTGCTCCCAGCCGATCCAGGCGCCATGCAGCACCGAGGGGATCAGGACGAGCCCAAAGGCCGCGCCTACCCGGATCACGCCTCTGAGTGACGCGCCGGTCACGAAGACCCAACCCACGGCCAACAGCAGGGCGGAGAGGCCGCTCGGCTTGAGGAGCACGGCGCCGGCCGCCATGGCTCCGGCCCATACCCACTTCTCCCGCCACGCGAACAACGCCGACAGGACGATGGGAAGCTGTGCGAAGATCTCGGCGTTGGCGGTAAAGCCTTCGATGCTCGGTGCTGCGCTGAACACCGCGAACGAGACGGCCGCGATCAGCGCGACTCGGCGCGAGG
>DATHRY010000201.1:0-3799 GCA_035464715.1 Longimicrobiales bacterium | reverse complement strand
GTCCGGGGCGAACTCGACGACGGAGGGGAAGTCGGCCCAGTTGACGAAGAAGTCGCTGGCGCGCATCACCTCGGCCGGGGCGCCGAAGCCCGCCTCCGGATCCCATCGAGCGGCCCGGAGCACGTGGGCCTCGCCATCGGGCGCGAGCCACGAGAGGATGGCGCCGTCCCCCGAGGGGGACAGATGAGGCATCCCGCCCCCCTCCAGGAAGGACACCTCGATGGGTGTGACCTCCGCCTGCAGCGCGGTGGAACCGTCGGTCGGAGGCGACGGGGTATCGCACGCGGCGACCGCCAGGACGGCTCCGAAGGAAAGGAGCCACGGGGGCTCACGTAGGGAGGAGGGCCGGGGAGGGAGCGACATGGGCGACCGGATCGGAGGTTGGTGGGTATGGCTGTAGCAAGGATCTTGCATGCCCGGAAGGTCGGCAGCGCGGGATCCTCACGCAATCGGGATGGAACCCCGCACGGCGCCACGGGGATTGATCCAGAGAGAGAGGAGGGTGGATCGTGCCTGGACCGAAAGGCCGCGCGTTCCAGAACACTTCAAGGAGCACGTCGATGAGAAGGGTCGCTGGAACGATCACCGCGGCACTCGCCGTCCTGACCGTCCTTCCCGCCGCGGCGGACGCACAGTACTTCGGCCGGAACAAGGTCCAGTACGACGACTTCGACTTCCGGGTCCTGAAGACCCCGCACTTCGACATCCACTACTATCCCTCCTTCTCGGACGCCACCCACGACGTGGCCCGGATGTCGGAGCGGTGGTACGAACGGCTGGCTCGGACCTTCCAGCACGAGTTCGAGACCTCCAAGCCGCTCATCCTCTACGCGGACCACCCCGACTTCCAGCAGACCAACACGCTTCAGGGGTTCATCGGCGAGGGCACGGGTGGTGTCACCGAGTCGCTGAAGAACCGGGTGATCATGCCCCTGACGTCGTCGTACGCCGACACCGACCACGTCCTGGGCCACGAGCTCGTGCACGCCTTCCAGTACAACATCGCCCAGGCCCGGGGCGGCGGCGGGCTCCAGGGGCTCGTCCGGCTGCCCCTGTGGCTGGTCGAGGGAATGGCCGAATACATGTCCGTGGGCCGGGAGGATCCCCTCACGGCCATGTGGATGCGGGACGCCCTCCTCCGGGAGGACTTCCCCACCATCCAGCAGATGACCCGGGAGTCCCGCTTCTTCCCCTACCGGTTCGGTCAGGCGCTCTGGGCGTACATCGGGGGGACGTACGGGGACGACGCCGTGGTGAACGTGTACCGCCGGTCGCTCCGCATCGGGTTCCCCGGCGCGATCCAGCAGGTGCTGGGGGTCTCTCCCGACACCCTGTCCTCCCAGTGGCGCGAGGGAGTGCGGGCGGTTTACGAGCCCCTCATGGAGGGCCGGACCGCGCCAGCCGATCTGGGCACGCTGATCCTCGGTCCGCAGAAGGGGGCGGGGAAGCAGAACGTGTCGCCGTCGGTCTCGCCGGACGGCCGGTACGTGGCCTTCGTGTCGGAGAAGGACCTCTTCTCCGTGGACCTGTACATGGCGGACACGCAGACCGGCAGGATCGTGCGGAAGCTGTCGAGCTCGATCTCCGACCCCCATTCCGACGCCCTCCGCTACATCGACGCGTCGGGTACGTGGTCGCCGAACGGCGATCAGTTCGCCTACGTGGTCTTCGCCGACGGAGACAACCAGCTCGTCATCATCGACACGGAGAGCGGGGACGTCCGGGAACGGCTGGCCTTCGAGGGGATCGGTTCGGTGAACCACCCCTCCTGGTCCCCCGACGGCCGGTACATCGCCTTCTCCGGTACGATCGGGTCCATCAGCGACCTGTTCGTGTACGACCTGGAGGCCGAGGAGATCACGCAGCTCACCAACGACAAGCACTCCGACCTGCAGCCGGACTGGTCTCCGGACGGAAGCACGTTGGTGTTCGCCTCGGACCGGGGCCCCTCGACGGACTTCACCCAGCTCACGTACTCGAAGTACCAGCTCGCCACGCTGAACATGTCGACCCGGGCGATCCGGGTGCTCGACCTCCTGGGCGACGTCCGGCACTCCAACCCGCAGTTCTCGCCCGACGGCCGGAGCCTGTACTTCCTGTCCGACGCCGACGGGTTCTCGGACATCTACCGGGTGGACATCCCCACCCGGGAGCTGAGCCGGGTAACGCGGGTGGCCACCGGGGTCAGCGGGATCGTCCCCATGTCCCCCGCCCTCTCCGTGGCGACGAACACCGGAGAGATCCTCTTCAGCGTGTTCTCGGACTTCGGCTTCACCATCCACCGCCTCCCCGCCGGGACGCTGGGGGATCGGCTGAACATGGTCGCCGCCACCGGACTCATCGAGGAAGCGGAGGATCGCACCGGCCGCATCCTGCCTCCGGGCATCCCGGACCGGTTCAACCTGGTGGCTTCCTATCTGGACGACGCCCAGACGGGGCTCGAGATGCCCGGGACGTACCAGGACGACCAGGCGTCGGACTACAGCCCGTCCCTCTCCCTCGACTATCTGGGCCAGCCCACCATCGGCGTGGGTGCGGACCAGTACGGCGGGTACGTCGGCGGCGGTGCGTCGGCCTACTTCAGCGACATGCTCGGGAACAAGGTCGTCGGGGTGGCCGTGCAGGCCCAGGGCACCTTCAAGGACATCGGGGGGGCGCTCTTCTACTCGGACCTCGGCGATCGATGGAACTGGGGTGTGGGGGCCTCCCACTTCCCGTACCAGTACATCCGTCAGGGCTTCGGGCAGGACTTCCAGCAGGACGAGAACGGCGACTACGTGCGGGACGACGAGGGCAACCTCATCCCCATCAGCGACCCGTACCTCCTGAGGCGCCGCTACCGGCTCTATTCCAGCACCGCCCAGGGACAGGTCTCCTACCCGTTCACCATGACCCAGCGTCTCGAGTTCTCAGGCGGGCTGTCCCGTTATGCCTACGGGATCGAGGACGAGCGCTACTACCTCGACCCCCTGGGGCGGATCTACGACTTCGAGCGCTCCAACCGGGACGATCTCGAGCCCGATGCGCTGCACCTGGCGACGGCGGCGGTCGCGCTGGTGGGTGACAACTCGTTCTTCGGCTTCACCTCGCCGATCCGGGGCGGTCGGTACCGCCTCGAAGTCGAATCCACCATCGGTGACCAGAACTTCTTCACCCTTATCGCCGACTGGCGCCGATACTGGTCTCCCACCAAGAACCTCACGCTGGCGGGCCGCGGCTTCCATTTCGGTCGCTACGGGACGGAGCCGACGGCACCGGGGGAGATCAACATTCTCCAGCCCCTCTTCCTGGGGTACGAGACGTTCATCCGCGGCTACGCCTACGAGTCGTTCCGGACCGGCGAGTGCACCGCGTCGCTCCAGGGCATCGAGGACATCGATCCGTTGGGCGGCACCGACTTCTCGGCCTGCCCGGTCCTGGATCGGCTCTTCGGTCAGAAGCTGGGGGTGGTGAGCTTCGAGGCCCGGATCCCCTTCATCGGCGTGGAGCAGTTCGGGATCATCAACTTCCCCTTCCTGCCGACCGAGCTGGTGGCCTTCGTGGACGGGGGGATCGCGTACGACGACTGGGAAGAGGTCGAGAATGCCCAGGTCTTCAGCAGGTCTGCCTCGGCCCCCTTCGTGTGGAGCGCGGGCGTCTCGGCCCGGGTGAACATCCTCGGGTTCCTGATCCTCGAGAGCTACTACGCGTTCCCCTTCAACCGGCCCGAGCGGGGCTGGCACTGGGGCTTCAACATCGCGCCGGGCTGGTAGCCCCTCGCACACCGCATGACGAGAGGGGGCGCGGCCGACAACGGCCG
>DATHRY010000200.1:0-7202 GCA_035464715.1 Longimicrobiales bacterium | reverse complement strand
CACTACGAGGCCGCTGGCCTCCCGAGGCAGGCGATCGCGGCCTACGAGTCCACGGCTCGCGTCGCACGGGGCGCCTTCGCCCACGAAGAGTCCCTCCAGCTCATGAGCCGCGCCCTCCGTCTCGTTCCGACCCTGGACCCGGTAGCTCCGACGGGTGACCTGGAGTTCCGCCTGCAGATTGCCCGGGGGGTCTGCGCCGCGACGGTCCGTGGGTGGGCCGCTCCCACTGCGGGGGACGCGTTCCGAAGGGCCCTGGAGCTGTGCCGGCGAGGGGGGGACCCCTCCTCCCCTGGTTGGCTGACCGCCGGCTGGGGACGGGGTGCGTTCCTCACGGTCCGGGCCCGGTTCCGCGCCGCCATGGACGAGGTGGCCTTCATCTGGGAGGGAGCCGATCCCCTGGACGGGATGAGCGAGGCGCTCAAGACCTACAACCTCGCGATGAACTCGTTCTTCCTGGGCGATCTCGAGCGCACCCTCGATCTCCTGTCCCGGGACCCCCCTCTGCACGAACCGGACGGCCAGCGACGCACGTTCGTCTTCTCGGTCGCCCTCCTGGACGTGCTCTGGTTCGCCTACCGGGCCGAGACCACCTGGCTCCTCGGACGGCGCGATGCCGCTCTAAGGGACATCGCGCGGAGCCGGGAGCTCGCCGACCGGCAGGGAGACCCGTTCGTCCGTGGCGTGGCCCGATGCTACGAAGCCCTGTTCCATCAGCTCCGTGGGGACGTGGAGGCCGTAACCGAGGCCGCCGAGACGGCCCACACCCTCTGCAGCGCCCACGGGATCGTCTACTACCGGGCATGGGCCACGATCCTGTCGGCCTGGGCCCGGGGCGTCACCGGCTCGGCTTCCGAGAGCCTCGCCGAGGCCGAACGGGGGCTCTCCGAGTTCCTCGCCACCGGCGGCCTCGTGCGGAAGCCGTATTACCTGGGGCTGGTCGCGGACCTGCACGGTCGGGCCGGCGACATCGCGACCGGGCTCCGCGTCGTGCGGGAGGCCATCCGGGTGGCGCGGGAGACCGAAGAGATCTGGTGCCTGAAGGGGCTCCTCACCTTGCAGGACCGACTGTCCGGCGCCGGGCCGACCCATCGCTAGCCCTGCGGACGGCAGGGGACGCAGCCGGACGGTAGCCGGACGTCCCGCGGGCGAGCGCCACTGCAGGGGGAGCGTCCCGACGACACGGGTCCCCCCGGCCCATCCGTCTCCCCGGGGACGGTTCAGCCCTCCACGTGCGCCCGCACTCGCCCCGGGAAGTACTTCACCAGGCTCCGGGTGATGAGGGGCGCCGCCTGCCCGAGACCACAGGCCGAGGTCTTCATCATGGTCTCGTTCAGGTCCGCCACCTCGTCGAGCCAGGCCTCGAGTTCGCCGGGACCGCTCGACCCCGCCAGGCGCTCGGTGAGGCGCTTCGTGCCGATCCGGCACGGGAAGCATTTTCCGCAGGACTCGTGGGCGAAGAAGGACATGGCCTGCCGCGCCACCTCGATCATGTCCCGGGTCTCGTCGAAGACCATCACGCCCCCGGCACCGAGAAACGATGACTTGGCCCGGATCGACGGCTCGTCGAGGGTGACGTCGAGATCGTCGCCGGCCAGGAACCCGCCGGACAGCCCGGCCATGGTGACCGCCTGGATCCCTCTTCCGTCGCGACCGCCCCCCGCCCAGTCGTGGAGGAGGGTGTGGAGGGGAAGGCCAAGGGGGACCTCGTAGTTGCCGGGCCGGGCCACGTCCCCCGAGAGCGAGATCACCTTGGTGCCGGCGTGGTCGCCCAGGCCCAGGCCCTGGTACCACTCGGCGCCCTTCCGGACGATCGGGGGCACCGACGCCAGCGTCTCCACGTTGTTCACCGCGGTGGGGGTGCCCTCGTAGCCGTGCGTCACCGGGAAGGGCGGGCGGTTCCGGGGGAAGGGGTGGTGCCCTTCCAGCGAGTTCAGGAGCGAGGTCTCTTCCCCGCAGATGTAGGCGCCGGCGCCCCGACGGATGTGGATGCGGACGGTGGTCCCGGTGCCGAAGATCCCCTCGCCCAGGACGCCGGCCGTCTCGGCCTCGGCCACGGCCCGTTCGAGCAGGCCGTCGGTCTCGGGATACTCGTAGCGCAGGTAGAGGAAGGCGCGCTCGGCGCCGGTGGCGACGCAGGCCAGGGCCATCCCCTCCAGAACCGCGTGGGGGTCGTGGTCCATCAACGCCCGGTCCTTGAAGCACCCCGGCTCCCCTTCGTCGGCGTTGCAGACCACGGTCTTGGGACCGCCCTCCGCCTCCCGGACCGCACGCCATTTGCGGCCCGTCGGGAAGCCCGCACCGCCTCGACCCGCGAGCCCACTGGCGTCCACCAGGTCGAGGATGGCCTCCGGCGTCATCCCGGTGACCGCCCTCTCCAGCGCTTCGTAGCCGCCGGTGGCGCGGTACCCCGCCAACGTGGCGCGCTCGGGGTGGCGGATGTGCCGGAAAACGCATTCCTCCGCCCCGGCCCGGACGTCATCTCCCACCCGGGGGGGCAGCGGCGACGTCGGGGCGTGGCGATGCTCGGCTCCGTCCACCACCCAGGTCTCGTGCCCCCGGAGTACCGGAACCGGGTCGTCGCACCGGCCGCTGCAGGGCATGGCGGTCGCGCCGTCGATCCCCGCCAGGGCGGCGTCCGCCCCCCGCATCCGGCACACGGGGCCGTCGCACACCCGCGGCGCCGCCAACCCGCCGGGCTCCCGGGCGAAGTGGTGGTAGAAGGTCACCGTGCCGTACAGGTCGGCCAGCGGAATCCCCAGGCCTGCGGAGACCGCCCGGATGGCGTCGTCCGAGAGATGACCGTCCCGATCATGGAAGGCGTGGAGAAGCGGGAGCAGCGGCGCGGGCTCCTGCTTCCAGCGGTCGATCAGGGCCTGGTCGGCGGCGGACACGGTCGTAGCGGGCATGAGCTATCTCTCCTCAGCGGCCGATGCCCGCCGCGGGAGCGGGGGCGGCGACCTCTTCCTGCCAGTAGAACGGTCCGGCGGTCCGCTGACGGGGCCAGACCTCGTCGAGGGTATCGTCGTCGTAGACCCGCCCGTTCAGGACCACGCGGTGGATGTCGTCGCTGGCCCGGAGATCGTCGAGGGGGTTGGCGTCCAGGACCACGAGGTCCGCGAGCTTGCCGACCTCGATGGAGCCCAGGTCTCCGTCCAGTCCCAGGGACTCGGCGCCGATGATCGTGGCGATCCGGAGCGCCTCGTGAGGGGTCATGTCCGGCCCCATCCCCATGGCCCAGAGCTCCCAGTGGTACCCCAGCCCCTGGAGCTGGCCGTGGCTCCCGATCCCCGCCCGCCCGCCGGCTTCGACGACCCGATCCACGAAATCGGCGATCAGGGGGAAGGGGTACTGATCGTCCCGGAACCACCCGTTGTTCCCCGACCCCGTCGGTCCGGGACGACGCAGCGCCCGGGCCTGGAGGTCCTCGAAGGGCGTGAAGGCCACCATCTTCTCGTCCCCGAGGACGTCCTCGCGGGAATAGAAGTAGTTCTCCGCCCAGGGTCCTCCGTAGGTCACCAGGAGGGTGGGCGTGGTGGCCATGTAGGACTGGGCCACGAGCTGCACCACGTCGTCGTAGAGGGGCATGCCGGGAAGATTGTGCTCGGTCCCGGCGTAGCCGTCCTGGGCCATGGTCAGGTTGAGCATCAGGTCCAGGCCTCCCTCGGTGGTGGGCATCAGCTCGAGCTCCCGGGCCGCCTCGATGATCCACTGGCGCTGCTCACGGTTCCCCGCCCCGTACATCTTGATCGTCTTCGTGTCGTAGTACTCGGCGTACCGACGCATGACGTCCCGGGTGTGGTCGAGGCTCTCCACGTTCTCGCTTGAGAAGACGCCGGGACCCGTGGAATAGATCCTCGGGCCCAGCATGCGGCCGGCCCGGACCATGTCCTCGTAGCTCAGCACGTCGGTGCTCCCCGTCTGGGGATCCCGGGTGGTGGTGACCCCGAAGGCCAGGTTGGCCGCATAGGACCAGGGCTGGGCGCGGTGGAAGCCGTACGACGCCCGCAGGTGGGCGTGGGTGTCCACGTACCCGGGGACGATGGTCTTCCCGGTCATGTCCAGCACCGTGGCGTCGCCGGGGATGTCCACCGATCCCGAGGCCCCGACGGCTGCGATCCGGTTGTTGCGGATCACGACGTCGCCCCGCTCGACCACTTCCTCGCCATCCATGGTGATGAGCCGGGCGTTGGTCAGCGCCACGACCACCTGGGGAATGTCCCGGTCCACGTCGATCTCGATGCGGAACTCCAGGGGGCGATACCGTGCCTCCTCCTGGTCCTCATCCTCTTCCTCGGCTTCCTCCTCCTCGTCGGCCTCCTCCGCGGCGGCCTCCGCGGCCTCGAGGCTGTCGGCGAAGGCCCGGGCGGCGGCCAGGTCGTACACCACGTGGGCGTTGCCGATGGACCAGTGGACCGTCTCGGCTTCGGGACCCCACACCGGGAACTGAGCGCCGACTTCGGTGAGCTTCATGGCCGGGAAGGTGGCCCGGTCCGGGTTGGCCACGTTGATGGTGGGCACCTCTCCCCCGACCCGGGGGACCGTGACCACGTAGAGATCGTAGACCACCTGGGCCAGCGCCTGGTCCCCGGAGGGAGCCATGAAGATGGCGCTCGCCTCCTGGCCCTGACTGCCGTTGGACGAGGTCCGCCCGCGGACGTTCACGATGCCCTTCCGGTCGGTCCCGTCCCAGCGCATGGACAGCAGGCCGTCCCCGTCGTTGGCGAAGATGCGATCGGGATCCGAGGTGAAGTGGAAGTTGGAAAGGCCCGACGCCGGGGCGACGAGGGTCACCTCACCCCCGGCCGCCGGGACCCAGACCAGGTCCGTAGGCTCACCGAGGTTGCCCCGCTGGATGGAGGCCTCGTAGGCCCGGGCCGCCGCCCGCTCCGCCAGGATGCGGTTCCCGTCCGGCGACCACTTCGGGTAGGTGTAGAGGGCGGGAGCGCTGGTGAGCTGCTGCGGCGAACCGCCGCCGTCCGCCCGAGTCCTCCACAGCTGTCCCCCCTCGCCGTCGCGCCAAGACGCGAACGCGATCGAGGCTCCGTCCGGGGACCAGGTGGGGTGCTGCAGCACGGCGTCCAGATCCTCGGCCAGCCGCCGGGGCGTGCCGTCGGGCATCTCCATCACGTAGAGGTCGTTCAGCACGGTGAACGCCAGGCGCTCCCCGTCCGGCGACGGGACCGCGTCCCGGATCTGCTTCGCCACGAAGGTGGGGGTGTCCTCGATGGGATACTCGAAGTCCACCAGGGGCCCCATCGGCAGGGCGACGTCGGCCCGGAAGGGGATCTCCGTCGGGGCACTACCGTCCACGGGAATCCGCCACAGGCCGCCGCCGTAGAACGCCACCACCGCCTCGGAGTCCGGCGTGAAGGCCATCCCCGGGTAGAGGTCCCGGCTCGACCCCGACTCCTGGTCGTCCCGCTGCACCGGGTAGGCCAGCCAGCTCTCCTCCCCGGTGGCCAGGTCCCGGAGCCGGAGCCCGGTGTCCGCCACGTGCCGCGTCGCGTAGACGAGCCAGCGCCCGTCCGGCGACAGCGTCGGTCGCATCGCGCTCCCGAAGCGGTTCGACCGCCCGGCGATCTCCCCGGTGTCCCGGTCGTAGACCGCGAGCTGATAGAGATCGAGCCCGTTGTTGTAGAGCGAGCCCTGGGCCAGGCGTCCCGAGTACCAGATGTACCGGTCGTCGGCCCCGAACGCCGCGCCCACCATGCGCAGGTTGCCCGGTTCCTCGACGAGCTCCACGCCGCCGCCCCCGTCCCGGTGCCACATCCGCAGCTTGCTCCCCTGGGTGGCCACCACGTAGTCGCCGTCCGGGGTCCACTCGGGCGAGAGGTAGCTCTCCCCCTCGCCCCGGGTGAGCTGGGTCGTGTCCGTCAGGTCCATGGACAGGATCCACAGGTTCTCGTCCCCGTCCCGGTCCGACACGTAGACGACGCTCTCCCCGTCGGGGCTGAACCGGGGCATGGCGTCGAAGCCCATCCCCCGGGTGAGCTGGGTGGCCTCGCCGCCGGCCATCGGCACCGTCCAGAGGTCGCCCAGGAGATCGAACACCACGGTCTGCCCGTCGGGGCTGACGTCCACGGACATCCACGAGCCCTCGGTTGCCGTCATCTCCAGGAGCCGGGCGGGCGCCAGGGGCAGGTCTTCCTTGAGGAGCTCGACCTGGGCGGAGTCGAGGGTCTGGGCGATGAGGGAGGCTGGAAGCGCGAAGACCAGGAACGCCGAAGGGGCGAGGAAGCGTCGGTACATGAACGTCGGTGGTTGGGAAGGAGAGGCCGTCGGGGCCCGAATGCGCCAACCTAGGGGAGACGCACGGCGTACGCACCCGGGGGAAGCGCGTTCTCGTCCGCCCATGCCCCTGACGGCGGATGGAGGCCGTTTCCGTCGCCGAACGTCAGAAGCCGGCGTCCTCGCACCCGAGGTCGATCCTGGCGTGCGGGTCGTTGACCGGGGTGCAGGTTCCCGAGGGCAGCTCGCCCGGTCCGTACCGCATTAGGTTCGGCCGGCCGGCGATCGGCGCGTCAGCCGTCATTCCGCCGGTTCAAGGGTCGCACCGTGAAGTGGGACAGCGACAGGCGTGGACCCACGGACCATTCGACGTGGTCCCCCGTGGTGGCCGGAATCCAGGTCGTGGTGAAGGTGCGAGCGTCCCCGAGGAGATCGGCACGGAGGCGGATGCGCCCCCCGTGTCCCAGGATGGAGGAGGGGACGCCGAAGGACCGGCGCTCCCCGGTGGTCAGACTTCCCAGGGCATACTGGAGGCCGTCCCGGAGCACGTAGACCCGGACGTCCTGGACGTGCCCGTTGGTCACGGTGACGAGGGCTCCCCTGGGAGCAGAGGCAACATCCACAGGTGCCTCCGCACCTGGACGGGAGGACGTGCATGCTCCCAGGGGAAGAACCAGCGTCAGGGCCAGCGCCACGCCCGCTCCGTCGGACCGTCTCGGTAAACGTCTCATTTCCGCCTCCCACCCTGCCGTCCCGTCCCGCCGGCCCGGTGTCTCGGTTGCTCGGTCGCTCGTGGCGTACGCCTCCCCGCCGTTGTGCCGACAACCTGCGGATGGTCCCTGAACCCGCCGTGAATTTCCCGCGAGCTGAGGAGCAAAGCCTCAGCGCAGGCCGCCCGCAGCGGATCGGCTGTCGGAGGTTGCCGGACACGTTGTAGCCCGACACCAGCTCGGATTCCGCTTCCGGCAGGTCGA
>DATHRY010000199.1:0-44748 GCA_035464715.1 Longimicrobiales bacterium | reverse complement strand
GTCGAATCCCTCCCGCCAGAAGGCCTCGGCTTCGTCCCGGCCCTTCATCGCAGGGCGGGCGGGAGGCATGCCGAGGTGGTCTTCGGTCAGGAACGCCCTCATGGCTGCGTAGTCCTCGGCCGCGAACGCTGCCAGCATCCCGCGGTGGCGGGACGCGATCTCGTCGATGGTGCTCATGTGCGCCTCCTGTGGTGGAGTGGACTGTGCGTCGATCAGCGTACCGAGATCGTGTAGGTGGCGTACTCGCCATCCATCTCCTGCGCCCAGTCCATGCCGTGATAGTCCGCAAGATAGGAGGCGAACCCGAGGAGGGACGCGTCGTAATCCTCGACGGAGACCCCCATGACCTCCCCGGACATTCCGAAGTAGTCCAGGTAGGGTCGATTGCAGCGAGCCCGGACCCGGGTCTCACTCGCCTCGAGGAGCTCGCAGGTCTGGTCGGGATCGGACATCCAGTTGTTGTACATCCCCCGAAGGAGCCGCCAGGGCGTATCGCTCCCGGTCCAGCCGACCGGGGGCCCGAACAGTCGCCCCGCTTCCCTCCCGGACTCCTCTGCCGTCATCCCCCGGGCCATGCTCTTCGCGAGGTCTCCGACCAATACGGCCGTGATGAGTGTGGCGGCACGATTCCAACGTTGAACGTCCTGGTATTCAGGAAGCTCGTAGGTCTGTCCGGCGAGGTGGACGGGTACGATTCCTGCGAGGACAGTGACGACGACGGCGACGATCCGTTGCATGGTGACCTCCAGGTTTCGAGGGATGTCCACCATGTAGCGGATATGCCGTCACCACAACGAAAGTTTTTCTCTGTTCCGGATAACGCTCAGGTGACGGCCGGGGTGGACCCGGTTCGACGATCGCGACGGTCACGCGTCATCATGGAGGCACCGGACCGTACGAGTGGGGGGGCCGGTCCGTCCATCCCATCCTTCGACGTCATGCGCGCTCGTCTCCTCGTCCTTTCGCTGGCCCTGCCCGCCGCTGCCTGCGCTCCGACAGAGGCGTCGAACGACGCCCTCGAGCGCGAGCTCCGGGCGCTGGTCGATTCCGTCGCCGCGGAGCCCGGGGTCCCCGGGGCCGTGTTGTACGCCTACTCCCCGTCCAACGGCCTGGAATGGAGCGGGGCCGCCGGCGTGAGCGACGTGGCGACGGGCGAGCCCCTGAGGCCCGACCAGACCGTCCGGAACGCCAGCAACACCAAGACCTACGTGGCCGCCGCCGTCCTCCGCCTCTGGGAGATGGGCCGGCTCGAGCTCGATGACCCCGTTGCCACGTACCTGGGCGACGAACAGGTGGCGCTGCTCGCCGGCGACGGATACGACATGGACGCGATCACGATCCGGCACCTTCTGTCCCATTCCTCGGGCCTGATCGACCATGGATCCGCCCAGGAGTACTTCGGTGCGATCACCGCAGATCCCGCGCGCCGGTGGACCCGGGACGAGCAGCTCGCCGGGGCCGTCGCCTGGGGAGATCCCCTCTGGGGAGCGGGACAGGCCTACGCCTACTCGGACACGGGATACATCCTGCTCGGCCAGGTGATCGAGAACGTGACCGGCGAGCCGCTCGGCCCCGCCGTCCGGGACCTGGTCGGCTTCGATGCCCTGGGCCTCGACGCCACCTGGTGGGAGATCATGGAGGCGGCACCTGCCACGGCGGGCGCCCGGGCTCACCAGTACATCGGCGGTGTGGACGCGAACGCATGGGACGCGTCGCTGGACTCCTACGGGGGTGGGGGACTGGTCACCAGCTCCCGGGACCTGGCCGCGTTCTGGTACGCCCTCTTCCGCGGGCGCGTCTTCGAGGCCGCCGCCACTCTGGACACCATGCTCACCACCCCCCTGCCCGCGGCGGACACGCCCTATCGGCTGGGGGTCTTCGTACGGGACCTGGACGGGCTGGTCGCGTACGAGCACAGCGGCTTCTGGGGCACGCGTGCCGTCTACGTGCCCCAGCTGGACCTGGTCGTCGCCGGGGCGGTGACCGAGCAGTCCAGCGGCAGAGAGGTGTTCGTCATGACCGAGCGGGCCGTGGCCCTGATCGCGGGGGCTCGGGGCGCGCTTCCACCCGGGCGATGAAGCCGTCCACGTCCTCGATGGCCAGGCCCACGAAACGCGCCGTCCGGGTGATGCCGAACGGGCCCTGGATCCGGACGGGCGCCCCGGACTCGAGCCACAGGCTGGGATCGCCGAACAACGCCGTCGACACCCCGGCCTCCGCGGGACGCTCCCGGGTGACGGCCACGACGTCGGACCAGGGGACCTCGGCGCGCCACCGCAGCCCCGTCCGCACCACGATGCCGCGATCGGTGACCCGCGAAGGCATGGCCCGGGCCGCGTTGAGGTCGCCGACGACCCACACCATGGAATAGAGCCCCAACGCCGTGAGCCCCCAGGCCAGCGGCTCGAGCCAGAGCCCCACCAGGAGATGGACGGCGACGGTCTCGACGGCGACGACGAGCAGGAGCGCCCCCACCACCGCCGGGTAGGCGTTGAGCCGATGTCCCGGGAAGGAGGTGCCGTCGACGGCGGACGGTGCCGAGCCCTTCCACCCGAGGACGGCGTACCAGAGGATCGCCAGCTCGCCGAAGATGATCGCGCCCGCCCTGGACCCCATCCCCCGGATCAGGGCTTCTCGCCACTCGTCGGCGGCGTAGATGTGGGTGCCACGGGCTTCGTGGCGATACCTCCGGATGCGCCGCACCCGAACCACCAGGAGTACGAGCAGCCCACCCTCGAGGCCCATGGCCAGGGTCCGGGCGGCGGTCGCCAGGTGGAGCTCCGCCTCGGGGACCGTGAGCCACCCGACCGCCAGGCCCGTGAAGGCCAACGGGACCAGGATGCCCACATGGACCCGACCGGCGCGCACGAGGAAGACGTACCCCAGGATCGGGAGGCCGATGGCAAGGTCCACGAGTACGGCGGGCCCTACCCGCGCGGATTCCATCGCGTAGGCCGTGGAGGAGACCAGGGCCAGCAATAGAAGGACGACGAGGGCGGACGCGGCGAGGAAGAGGGCCGCGGGTGGGACGAGCGTCCGGATTCGGTCGGTCAACGGTCGGGCCTCCAACGGGGGTGACGACCCAAAGCTAACCCAAGATGCCTCGATCTCGACGACCAGACCGCGGATCGGCACGACGGGGGCCGGCGACAGGTCCGACGGCGTCGCTTATGCTCCGAAGTACCGGGCGAGGGTTTCGGCCTGGGCTTCGTCGGACCATCCGCACCCGTCGGCCCATGTGTCGCTCCGGGGCTCGGTGTCCTGATCGACGTGACACTCGACGAGGCTCGTGGTGACGACGCGGCTCCAGGATCATCGGTTACCCCCTCCGACACCCCGGAGCCCGTACACCAACACGTGCTCGACATCGAGCTCGTCCTTCCAGACGCCCGCGACCCGGTCGCCCCGCACGGCCATCACCGCGAGACCCTCGGGCGCCTGCACGGTCGCGAGGACGCTTCCCGCCGGATCGAAAATCACCCACCGTTCCTGCCGGTCCAGGGGGCGAAGGAAGCGTCGAACCCAGAGCCGTCCCCCGTCGTCGAAGAACATCCGCGTGTGCCGGGGGAAGAGGTCCGGATAGTCGTAGACCGCCTGGTTTCGGCGAAGCGCCGGTGCCGCACTCGGATAGCGGGCCTCCACCCTCGCGAGCTCCCGGGACTGCTGTGCGGACAGCTGCTCCTCCGTGATGGGCTCCTCGCTGCCCGGAAGGGCGAAGGTCACGCTGCCCGCCAGGTCGGCCGGGTCCTCGTCGCCGGTGCCCACGACCGTGCGGCCGTCGTGCACGGCCACCCGGGTCACGGCGCCGAACACCCGGGGGCCGTCACCGGTCTCGTGACGGTAGCGCTCCGTCCCCGGCACCGTGGCGACGTGGCCGAGGTGCGTACCGTCGAACCCGAAGGCGTGAATCGCGACCCGGGGACGGTACGGCCCCATCTCGGAAGGTGGATCGTAGAGCCGGTACAGGAAGACGAGTGAGTCGGCGGAGCAGCTCACCTGCTCGGGGACCTGGCCGTCCAGGAGCGGGACCCGGAAGTCCCGCACCAGCTCGCGATCCCGATAGACGGTGACGCGATCCGCCACGCCGTCCCACGCGATCACCTCCGTTCCACAGGACAGGAGGTCCGACAGGGCCTGGAACTCGCCCGGACCTTCCCCCGGCCCGCCCAGGACGTCGACGCGGTGGCCGGAAGCGTCGAACCAGAGGATCTGGCCCGATCCGTCGTTCGCGACGGCAACACCCCCGCTCTCCGGCAGGATCAGGCCTCTGACCTGGTAGAACTCGAACCCTGGCTCCGGCGCCAGGGACAGGATCGGCTCCGGGGACAGGGAGGTTTGGCCGGCGACCTGGATCGGAGCGCCGAGCGTGGCGGCGGCCGCGACCAGCGCGGCGGTCGCGATCACGCGATCAACCCGGGAGCTGCCCGTACCGGGCAGATCGTGGCCGGCCCCGTGCACCAGTACCGGCTCAGGTGGGCCGAAGGGCAATGGCTTCCTCCTCGAGGTCTGGGAGTGCGGTTCCTCTACGCACACCCTAGGGCCCGCTCGCGGATGGCGCACCTGCGGGGGTCCCGCGACCCCAGGGGCGGGGGCGTTCGCGTGACGACAGGAGGACGGGAGCCAGGTTGGCCCGCATGTTCTTGACCTCCCGGTCGGTGAACCGCGCTTCCTCGGCCCGGTCGAGTAACCCGGCCAGGCCTAGCGAACGCCGATCAATGCGCCGATGCTGAGGGTCCACAGGTTGGCATCGGAGTCGATGAGCTCCAGCTCGATCGATCCGTCGGGCAGCTCGCGCACCCCTCCTTCCCGGAGGTATTCGACGCGTCCGTGTCGCCGATACCGCCCGTCGAGTTCGACGGAGATCGGATGAGCCCGCTGTTGTCGGAACGTGACGCGCACGCCCCCGCCCGCGGCGAGGGCCAGAGCATACCGCTCCAGAACCTCCGTGCTGGCGATGGGCACGACCTGCCCGCCGGCCCAGGCAGAGCTCGTCGTCACGAACTGGGCGGAGCCGACCGACGCCCCCAGGTACGGACGGAGACGACCCCGACCGAAGACGAAGTGCGGACCCACGGCCAGGGAGGCGATCACGTTCTCCGTGGTCAGGTCCATGTCCAGGTCGGGTCCCGGGAGGCCGAGCCCATAAGACTCGGTGGTCTTCCCGTACGAGATCAGCATCAGGTCCAGGCGAAGGCCGAACCCGGTGCCGTCGCCGAGATAGCGGATGCCGGAGATCCCGAACCCGAAACCGCCGTCCACGTAGTCGGAGAACTGGCCTACGGCCTTCGCTGCGACGAAGTCGGCCCCCCACTCCCAGCGCACCGGGCGGAAGGCGCCCTCTGCGTCCGGAGGGGACAGTTGACCCGCAGCGCTCCCTGCACCCAGGGACAGGTGGACCAGGAGCGCGGTCGCCAGCGCACACCACGTACGAGCGTTCATTGGAGGCCCCCGGCCAGGCCGGCGGCGACGCACGTCGGACCTGGCGATGCGATGAAGGTCCTAGATGCGGCTCGTGACCTTCGGCGACCTGTGTGCCCTTCCCTCGCCGCCTCCGCTCCGTGCGGCGAGCGATGACGCCGAATCTACCGTGCGGCGCAAGGCCTCGGAGCGGAAAGCTCCGCGAGCGACACCCCGAAGCCTCCTCAGCCGGCGACGAACGCCACCAGGTCGGCGTTCAACACGTCGGCGTTCACCGTCAACATCCCATGTGAGAAGCCGGGATACGTCTTCAGTGTGCCGTTCGGCAACAGGTCGATGGCCTTGAGGGCCGAGGCGGCGATCGGAACGATCTGATCGTCCTCGCCATGCAGCACCAGGGTCGGGACGGTGATCGCCTGGAGATCCTCGGTCTGGTCGGTCTCCGAGAACGCCTCGATGCCGTCGTAGTGTGCCTTGGCGCTCCCCATCATGCCCTGCCGCCACCAGTTCTGGATCACGCCCTCATGGACCGTCGCGCCGTCCCGGTTGAAGCCGTAGAACGGGCCCGACGGGACGTCCCGGAAGAACTGTGCGCGGTTGCCGGCCAGTGCCTCTCGAAAGCCGTCGAAGACCTCGATCGGTGTGCCCTCCGGGTTGTCGTCGGTCTTCAGCATCAGCGGCGGCACGGCGGCGACGAGCACCGCCTTGGCTACCCGGCCAGCAGGTTCTCCGTGCCGCGCCACGTACCGCGCCACCTCGCCACCCCCGGTGGAGTGGCCGATGTGAACCGCGTTCCGCAGATCCAGCGCACTGGCGACGGCGAACGCGTCGGCCGCGTAGTGGTCCATGTCGTGACCATCGGCGACCTGAGCCGAGCGTCCGTGACCGCGGCGGTCATGCGCGACGACGCGATAGCCCTTGGACAGGAAGAAGAGCATCTGCGCGTCCCAGTCGTCGGAGCTGAGGGGCCAGCCATGGTGGAAGACGACGGGCTGGGCGCCTTTCGGGCCCCAGTCCTTGTAGAAGACCTGCACGTTGTCGTCGGTCGTGACGAAGGCCATGGTGTGTCTCCCTTCTGGAAGGTCGGCGGCGGGCGCCCCGGTGCCGTTCCGGTGCCGACGATCGACACGGGTCCGTGTGGACGACGGTCGTCCGTTGGGGGCTCCGCTCGAAGCCGACGAGGGTGCCGCGGGACGGGCAGGATAGCCGCACCTCCGGGTGCCAGCAAGCGACGACGCTCGACCTCCGCCGGGGTTGGTCCTACCGCCTGAGCCGTGGGGCTGAGAGAGGCGTCCAGGGCCTTCGTCGGGAGCGCAATCAGCAGCCGTCGCTGCATCGCGCCCATACTCCGACGAGGACGAAGGCGTAGAATCCCGCCACCAGACCCACCGCCAGGCCAATAGTCGTACTCACGGAGAATCGTCGCTGCTCCATCGACTCCACGGATCGCAGAGGTATTGTCTGCATCACCGCCCTGGTCCCTGTACCCAGCTGGCCGAAGAGTACGGAGTCCCCTTCCATGAGGGGCGAACGGAGGTTCACGCTCTCTCCAGACGTCAGGTGCAGGCGCACCACCCGTGGTGGCTCGACATCCCGCTGCACCACATAGGGCTCCCAGGTCGTGCAGGCCACCAGGGAGACGAGGGTCACGAATGCGACCGCAGAACGACAAGGCCGAGACAGCATGAGCGACCTCTCCTTGTTCCAGACCTCGCCGGTGAGGGCAATCTGCGGCTAGACGCGGAATGGGGCCAGAGGGGGACGGGACAGGCGTCAGGGGGCTCCGTTCCCCGGCACGAGGGACGACCGATCTCGTCGACGCACTACCGGACCTGGAGGAAGGTCACGGCGGAGATCGGGCTTGAGGGCTCGTGGTTCCACGACCTGAGAAGGTCGGCGGTCCGGAGGCTGGAGCGGGCCGGGGTCTCCCGCTCGGTCGCGATGAAGCTAACCGGGCACAAGACGGAGTCGGTCTACCGGCGCTACACCATCGCGGACTCGAAGGCTCTGGAGGAGGGCGTTGAGAAGCTCGCGCGGTTCGCGGAGAACGCTCCCGGAGGAGGACGGAAGACCCTCCCGATGCGGAAGGCCAGAAGCAGCTGAGACGAGGATACCTGTCCCATTACCCGTCCCAAACGGAAAGGCGGCTCCTCGGAGAATCTCCCAGGAGCCGCTTAAACATTGAGAGGCGCCGCCCGGATGGAGCTGCGGTCGCCTGACGGCGATCTTCGCTCCGACCGCGGGGAGGCGGGACGGCCTTCGGAGGACGTGCACGGCCGCGGTCGTCGAACCTGCGGTTCGAATGGCCCGCGTCGCGGGCCCCGCCCGCGCCTGCGGCGCGTGCGTCCGGGCGGCGCATCACGTCCGGCCGGGATAGCGAAACGGTCGAGCCCCTGAGGACCCGACCGCTTCATGGACCACGTCTGGTGAGAGGCGCCGCCCGGATTCGAACCGGGGATAAAGGATTTGCAGTCCTCTGCCTTACCACTTGGCCACGGCGCCAAAGTCGGAGGGGGGCATCTGCGGGAACCCGCGACGCCCCCCTCCAGAGCGGGAAACCGGACTCGAACCGGCGACCCTCACCTTGGCAAGGTGATGCTCTACCAACTGAGCTATTCCCGCGTTGATCAGTTCCAAACTTGGAAGGGTTTCCAGGGGGTGTCAAGACACCGGGGGCGCCGGGCGTTACCTTATCCGACCGTCCTTCGGAGCCCCTTCCCCTTCCCCTTGCGCATGACCTTCAACCCCTTTTCAGATCGGGAGATCCATGCCCCGAGGGCCCGCCTCGGTGGCGCGTCGGGGCTGATGGTGGGGGCCCTCGTGGCCCTGGCCCTGCAGACCGGGACGCCGGCTCCGGTCGTGGCCCAGGACGGGGACTTCAGCGTCCTGCGGGCGGGGGAGCTCCGGTTCGGGGTGTCCGGCGGGTTCACCTGGGCGGACCGGCGCTACGACGAGGACGGGAACACGGTTCTCCTGAGCCAGGTCTTCGACACCTCCAACGGGGCGACGCTCTTTCCCGACTTCGATCGGCTGCAGACCAACCTGGCGATCGTGACGGGGAGCGGGTTGGGAACCCCGTTCCTCGGGCCGGTGGAGGCCTTCCTCCAGGTGGATCACGTGGAGGTCCCGGTGAAGGTGGAGCTGGGAGTGCTCTCGTGGTTCACGCTGGGGGTGACCATGCCCTTCGTCCGCTCCAAGGTGGAGGGCGAGGTCGGGCTGTTTCCGTCGGGGATCGCCACGGCGGGACTGAACCCGTCGCTGGTGGACTACGACCGCGTGTTGTCCTTCACCCGAAGCCTCGAGACGGCGGCGGCGGGGCTGCCGGCAGACCAGGCGGAGGTGTGGGGCGCGTGGGCCCAGGCGTGGGTCGAGGCGTATGCGGCGTCGGTGCTCTTCCCTGCGGCCGGGACCAATGCGGGGAACGCGTTGGTGGCGGCGGTGGAGGAGTTCAACGCGGTGCTGGCGGCGGCGGGAAGGCCCCCGGTGGGGACCGGCGTGCCGTTGGCCGAGGCGGTGCTGGACCGGGACGGCGTCCGGGAGCTGCTGGGCGATCCGGACGGACCGTACCAGTACTACCCCCTGTCCCGTCCGCTCCTGTGGGGGCTGGGGGACATGGAGATCGAAGGCCGCCTGAAGATCTTCGAGGCCGGTATCCGGGAGGAGACCGGGCGGCCCGGATACGGGCTCACCCTGCTGGGGCGCGTACGGCTTCCCACGGGCGAGGGGCCGGATCCCCGGGCCATCTACGAGATCCCCCGGGGGGACGGGCAGATGGACGTGGAGGCGGGTGCGGCGACCTGGCTCCGGGGCGGGCGACTGGGGCTGGGGGCGACGGTCACCTACACCGTGGCCCGGTCCGGCACGGTGCTCCGGCGGGTCGCGCCCCTGGAGGTCCCGATCGTGCCTGTGGTGAACATCGCCGAGGTCGAGTGGACTCCGGGGAACCAGCTCGCCTTCGAAGTCCGGCCGTCCTTCGCGATCAGCGATCCCCTCTTCCTCGAGGCCCGCTACCGCTACCGCTCCAAGTCCGAGGACACCTTCGAGCTGGTCGGCGAACCGCCGGTCCCGGGGGAGACCATCCCCTACCCAGAGGGCTTCCTGGGCTACGATCCCTCCGTGCTGGCCGTGGGGACGGACCTGACCTTCCAGACCCTGGGTGGGGGGCTCCGCTACCACCCGCCCCAGGGCGAGTTTCCCGTGGAGGCGTGGTTCGGCGTCGAGTACGCCCTCTCCGGGTCCGGCTCCCGGACGTTGAAGCGCACCCGGGCGGAGTTTGGCGGGCGGGTCTACTGGGCGCTGTGGGGCAACTGAGGGCCGAGCGTCTCTTGAGGGACGGTCTGCGCGCCACGAAGGAGGCGCGGCAGGTTTCGATGGCCCGGTTCTAGACCCCTTCCAGCAGCGTCCTCGCGTGCTCCAGGCTCGCCGAGGACTCGGCGTCTCCGCCCAGCATCCGGGCGATCTCGCTGATGCGCTCCTGTGCTTCGAGGCGGGCGACCCGGGTGGCGGCGATGCCGTCGGAGGTCGTCTTCTCCACCAGGAGATGGGCCGCGGCGCGTGAGGCGAGCTGCGGCAGGTGCGTGATGACGAAGACCTGATGGTGGTCCGCCACCCGGGCGAGCGTCTCGGCTACGCCGTGGGCCACCGCCCCCCCGACCCCGGCGTCGATCTCGTCGAAGATCAGGGTGGGCACCTCGTCCACCTCGGCCAGCACGGTCTTGAGGGCGAGCATGACCCGGGAGAGCTCCCCACCGCTGGCCACCCGGGCGAGGCCCCTGGGCTCGAAGCCGGCGTTTAGGCTCACCCGGAACTCCACGCTCTCGGCGCCGGTGCGGCCGACCTCTTCCTCCGGGAGCAGCGCGATGTCCATCACGCCGTCCTTCATGCCGAGCCCCGGCAGCAGGCGTTCCACCCGGTCGCCGAGCTCCGCGGCGGCGTCGGTTCGGAGCGTCGTCAGGGTGCGGGCCTCCTCCTCAAGCTCCTTCTCGGCCCGGGTCACCTCCTGGTCGAGCTTCGACAGGTCGGCGTCGGCCTCGTCCAGCTCCCGGACCTGCTCCTCGAGGGAGCGACCGGTCTCGAGGACGTCGGCCAGGTCGGGTCCGTACTTCCGCTTGAGCCGGAAGAGGAGCTCCCGCCGCAGCTCGATCTCCTGCAGGCGCCCGGGATCGTGCTCCACGTCGGTGGCGTAGTCCCCCGCCCGTCGCCCCGCCTCCTGGACCATCTCCAGGGCGCCCTCGACCATCTCCCGGATGGGATCCAGCCGTGCGTCCAGGCGGCCTTCCCGCTCCAGGGTCCGGAGGAGGCCGGCCAGGTGGTCCGAGACGGACTCCTCGCCCTCGTACAGCTCCTCGTGGACCCGGGCGATCTCCCGGGCCAGCTCCTGGCTGTGGGCCAGACGCTCGGCTTCGGCGTCGAGCTCCCGCTCCTCGTCGGGGTCGATCTGGGCGGTCTGGATCTCGTCGAGCTGGTGGCGGAGGAAGTCCGATTCCCGGGCCAGCTCCTCGAGCCGGGTCCGCCGGGCCTCCAGCGTTTCCCGGGCCTCCCGCCAGGCGGTCCAGGCGGCCGCCACCGCTGCGGCCTGCTCCCGGGCGCCGGCGAAGGCGTCCAGGATGTCCCGTTGGGCGGTTCGGCGCAGGAGGGTCTGGTGGTCGTGCTGCCCGTGGAGGTCCACCAGCCGGGCGCCCAGGGCCCCCACGGTACCGGCCGTGGCCGGAGACCCGTTCACCCAGGCCCGGTTCCGGCCCTCCCGCTGTACCTCCCTGCGCAGGATCAGCAGTCCGTCCTCGGAGGGGAGGCCCATGTCGTCGAGCTGGTCCCGGAGCCCCGGGACGCCGTCGATGTCGAAGACGGCTTCGATGAGGGCCCGCTCCGCGCCGGCGCGCACGTCCTCGGTGGACGCGCGCTCTCCCAGGAGGAGGGCGAGGGCGTCCACGATGATCGACTTCCCCGCCCCGGTCTCCCCGGTGAGGACGTTCAGTCCGGGGCCCAGCTCCAGGGTGAGGTCGTCGATGACGGCGAAGTCGCGGATGCGGAGCTCGATGACCATGTGGAAAGATGCCAGGCGTTCCGGGGGCGGCTCAATGGTGCCGTGAGGGTCTCGGAGGCGCCAGGAGGCCCGGCCGTCTCCGGTGCTCCACCGGGAGGGGGCGAGCCTCCCCCGCCCTTCAGGGCTCGGGGTCCTCCGCCGGTCGCGTGGCCCAGCGAAGCTTCTTCCGCAGGGTCCGGAAGAAGCTCCGGTCGGCGAAGCGGACGAGGCGGACGGTGGTCTCGCCGCGGGACACCCGCACGCCCCCCAGCTCGGGGATCGGCGCCGCCACCTGGCCGTCCACGGTGAGGACCAGGTCCGGATGGGCCTCCGCCGACCGGATCACCACCGCGGACTCCGCCGGGACGATCAGGGGGCGCACGGTGAGGGTGTGAGGGCAGATGGCCGTCACCAGCAGCGCCTCCATGGACGGGACCACGATGGGGCCGCCGGCGGACAGGTTGTAGGCCGTCGACCCGGTGGGGGTCGCCACCACGATCCCGTCTCCGGAGAATCCGCCCACGTCCTCCTCCTGGCCCGTGGGTCCCACCTGGAGCCCCAGGCGGGCGATGCGGGCGATTCCGTCGGTGTGGACCACCGCATCGTTAAGGGCGGTGAACGGCCCGGCGACGGGGTCCCCACCGTCCAGGAGCTCCGCCGTGAGGGTGAAGCGGCTCTCCGTGGCGTAGGCGCCCCGGGCCAGGCGGGCCACGAACTCCTCGATCTCCCCCTCGCCGCCGGACGTCAGGAAGCCCAGGTGCCCCAGGTTCACCCCGAGAAGCGGGATGTCCCGGCCCATGACCTGGCGGGCGGCCCGGAGGAAGGTCCCGTCGCCTCCCAGCGCCATGAGGGCGTCCAGCCCCTCCACGTCGGCCAGGGCCTCGGCCTCGCCGGGGTATCCGTCCACGGCGTGATCCTCGATCCGCACCTGGAGGCGGTGACGGTGGGCGGCATCCCGCAGCGCCACGAGGGAGGCGTCCGCCTCCACCCCACGGCGAAGAAGGACGCCCAGCGTCTTGACCGGTCGACCGGCGCGGGGACCCGCCGGGACCGGTGGGGTCACGCCGACTCCCGGGCAGTGCTCACCAGGCCGTGGACCATCGCCAGTCTGCGCAGGCGTCCCTCGATGCCGGCGACGTCGAGCCCGAGCTCGGCCAGGAGCTCGTCCCGCGACCCGTGCTCGATGAAGGTGTCGGGCATCCCCATTGCGTCCATCTGGATCTCGTGGCGACCCAGGAAGGCGTCGGCCTCCCGGGCCATGAAGGCGCCGAAGCCGTTCAACACGGCCCCTTCCTCCACGGTGAGCACCACGGCGTGGTCCTTCATGACCTCCCGGAACACCGCCTTGTCGTAGGGCTTGAGGTACCGGCAGTTCACGATCGTGGCGTCGATGCCTTCGGCGGCGAGGTGCTCCGCGGCCTCGAGGGCCGGCAGCACCATGGTCCCGACGGCGAGCACGGCGATCCCCTTGCCCCGCCGCAGAACCTCCCAGGTGCCGTAGGGAACGGTGCCGATCTCCCGCATGTGCGGGACCTCCGCGGGGACGGCGGCCCGGGGCCACCGCACGGAGAACGGCCCGTCGAGATGTTCGACGCCGCTCCGGAGCAGCGCGAGGGTCTCGGTCCCGTCCTTCCCGGCGGTGACCGTCATCGTCGGGATGGTGAGCATGTAGGGGATGTCGAAGGCTCCGTGGTGCGTGGGGCCGTCCTCACCGGCGATCCCCGCCCGATCCATGGCGAACACCACAGGCAGGCTCTGCAGCGCAACGTCGTGGATGATGTTGTCGAAGCCCCGCTGCAGGAACGTCGAGTAGATCGCGACCACGGGCCGGATCCCCTCCGTGGCCAGCCCGGCCGCGAAGGTGACGCCGTGGCCTTCCGCGATGCCGACGTCGAAGTAGCGACCCGGGAAGGCTTCGGAGAACTGGTCCGTGGAGGTCCCGTCGGGCATGGCCGCGGTGATGGCGATGACCTTCGGGTTCTCCTCGGCGAGCTCCACGAGTCCCTTGCCGAAGACCTTCTGGTACCGGGGCAGCCCGCCGGCCTTTTTGAGGACCGAGCCGCTGACCTTGTCGAAGGGCGACGAGGCGTGCCAGGTCCAGGGGTCCTCTTCGGCGAGGCTGAAGCCCTTCCCCTTCTGCGTGATGCAGTGGACCAGCACGGGGCCCCTCATCTTGCGGACGTTCCGGAGCGTGGGGACCAGGGCGTCCAGGTCGTGGCCGTCCACGGGGCCCACGTACGTGAAGCCCAGGGCCTCGAAGAGCATTCCGGGGGTGAGGATGTGCTTGACCCCGTCCTCGAGCTTGCCCGCCATCTCCTCCATGATCTGGCCCCAGGAGGTCGGGACGCGGTGGAGGACGTCCTTCACGGCGCTCCGGACCCGGTTGTAGGCCGGGTTCGTCACCACCGAGTTCAGGTACTTGTTGAGGGCGCCCACGGCGGGGCCGATGGACTGGTCGTTGTCGTTGAGGACGACCACGAAGTCCCGGTCCGTGTGGCCGGCGTTGTTCAGCGCCTCGTAGGCCAGTCCGCAGCCCATGGCGCCGTCACCGATCACGGCCACGACCGAGAAGTCGTCCTCGTTGAGGTCCCGGCCCACGGCCATGCCCCAGGCGGCCGACACCGAGGTGGCGGCGTGGCCTGCGCCGAAACAGTCGTACTCGGACTCGTCCCGGCGGAGGAAGGGCGCGAGGCCGTTGCGGGTCCGGATGGAGGGGAGATCTTCGTTCCGGCCCGTGAGGATCTTGTGGATGTAGGCCTGGTGGCCCGTGTCCCACACGATCTTGTCCCGGGGCGTCTCGAAGACGTGGTGGAGCGCCACCGTGAGCTCGACCACTCCGAGGCTCGCACCGAAGTGGCCACCCTTCTGGGCGACCACGTCGATGTGCCGGTGCCGGACCTCTTCCGCGAGCTCGTGGAGCTGTTCCTGGGAGAGGGCTCGGACGTCTGCCGGATACCGCACGGTGTCTAGGAGCGCCACCGCTCACTTCCTCCTGATATACGATCGGCCCGGGAACGGCGTGGACCATGGCTGGAATGACGGAGCCCCTACCCCTGTCCCGGGGTGGCGGTCCCTCAAGGGGGGAACCTAACGGAGCGGCCTGGCGACCACTACCTGCGGGCCGGTGCGGTCGGACGCTGCCGAGGCGGTCGCCGCCTGGCCGCGGCGACCCTCCGGGCGCCTACTTCCTCCGCCGCATCACGTACTCCGCGAGGGCGTCCAGGGGTGCAGATTCGATCCCTCGGGTGCGAAGCGACGCCCGGGCTTCCCGGACCAGCGCCTCCCCCCGGCGCCGGGCCTCGTCGAGGCCGAAGAGGGCCACGTAGGTCGACTTCCCCAGGTCGACGTCCGAAGGCTCCTTCCCCAGCTCCTCGGCGGTGGCGGTGGCGTCCAGGATGTCGTCGGCGACCTGGAACGCCAGGCCGATGGCGTCGCCGTACCGGGTCAGGCCCTCCCGAACTGCTCCGGCGGCTCCGGCGGCCACGGCCCCCATGGTGAGGGCGGCCGAGAGGAGGGCGCCGGTCTTGTGGCGGTGGAGCTGATCCAGCTCCGGCGTCCGGAGCGCCCGGTCCTCGCCCAGGAGGTCCAGGGCCTGGCCGCCCACCATCCCACCGGCACCCGCCGCCCCCAGGAGGACGTGGGCGAGCTCCCGGCCCCGCTCGTCGGGGAGGCCCAGGGCCCGGGCCGATTCGAGGACCTGAAGGCCCGCCATGGGGATCAGTGCGGCCCCGGCCCGGGTCGTGGTCCCGGCGCCGTGGACCCGGTGGGTGGTGGGCCGGCCCCGGCGCAGCGCGGCGTCGTCCATGCACGGGAGGTCGTCGTGCATGAGGGAATACGCATGGATCAGCTCCAGCGAGACCCCCAGGTCGTGGACCCGGTCCGGCGCGGCGGTTCCGCCCGCCGCCCGGTACGCGGCCCCGAAGAGGACGGGCCGGAGGCGCTTGCCACCGGAGAGCACCCCGTGGGCCATGGCGGCGGTGACCGGCTCCGGCAGAAAAGGGCCGAACCGGGCCACGGCCCGCTCCAGGGCCGCCTCGATCAGCGCCCGCTCGGCGGCCAGCCAGTCCGCCAGGACGAAGGCGTCCTCGGGCGGCGCACCCGCGGCGGACCCGGGCGCACGGGGCGCCGGATCCGGGCCCGGGCCAGCGGGGCTCCCTGGCCGTCCTTCGTCGTCGCTCATTCGCCGTCGTTCGTGGGAGCGTCCAGGGGACGGGTCACGCCCTCGGCCAGGACCTCCTCCACGCGGAGGGCCGCCTCCGACAGCGTCTTCTCCGCCTGGCGGATGTGCCCGATTCCCTCCTCGAAGAGGGCGAGGGAGCGTTCCAGGTCGAGCTCGTCGGCCTCCAGGGCGGACAGAATCTCCTCCAGGCGGCGCAGCCGCGCCTCCAGCCCCGGATCGGGGGTGTCCTCGGTCATGCGTCGTCCTCGGTGGTGGTGGGATTCGGGCCGGTCGCCTCCTCCGGGGTGGTGCCCAGGACCCGGGCCTCCACCTGTCCGTCCCGGACCCGTAGCCGGAAGTCTGCGTCGGGGGTGAAATCGCCGGTGCCCCGGAGGAGGCGTCCGTCCTCGCTGAGGGGGATGGCATAGCCCCGCTCCAGGGTGGCCAGGGGGGAGAGGGCCTGAAGCCGTCCCGCCAGCCCGTGGAGTCGGCTCCGCTCGGCGCCGATCCGGACCTCGAGGGCCCGGAGCAGGCGGTCCCGGACGGCGGCCCGCCGGGAGCGGGCGGCCAGGAGGCTCCGCACCGCCCGGTCCAGACGCCGTCGGGATCCGCCGACCTGCTCCTCCAGGGGCCGGGTGCGGCTCTGGAGGGCCCGGGCGAGGCGGCGGGGGCCGTCCGCCAGGCGGCGGCGGCGCACGTCCACGGCCCCCTGGAGGGCCCGCCGGAGCCGGGTACGGACCCGCCCGAGCTGTTCCCGGAGGGTGTCGGCGTCGGGGACCACGGCCTCGGCGGCGGCGGACGGGGTCGGGGCGCGGTGGTCCGCCACCAGGTCCGAGATCGTCACGTCCACCTCGTGCCCCACCGCCGAGACCACCGGGATGGGGCAGGCGGCGATGGCCCGGGCCACGGCCTCCTCGTTGAAGGCCCACAGGTCCTCCACGGAGCCTCCGCCCCGGCCCACGATCACCACGTCGACGCCCCCGCTCAGGGCGAAGAACCGGATCCCGTCGGCGATCTCCCGAGCGGCGCCCTCGCCCTGGACCCGGGCGTTGCGCACGAGGACGCGGGTCCAGGGGGCCCGCCGGCGCATGACCGAGAGGATGTCCCGGAGCGCCGCCCCGGACGTGGAGGTCACCACCCCCACCGTCCGGGGATACCGGGGGAGCGGGCGCTTCCGCTCGGGGGCCAGGAGCCCCTCCTCGTCCAGCCGGGTGCGGAGGCGTTCGAAGGCCAGGCGCCACAGACCGTCCTCCCCAGCGGCCTCGAGCTTCCTCGCCCGCAGCTGGAAGGCGCCTCGGGCCTCGTAGAGCGTGAGGTCCCCGAAGAGGCGCACCTCCATGCCGTCGTCCGGGTCCATGGGGAGGCGGGCCGCGTCGCTCCGCCACAGGACGCAGCGGATCTCGGCGGCGTCGTCCCGGAGGCTGAAGTAGCAATGTCCGGAGCCGGCCCGCTTCCAGTTCGAGACCTCGCCGGAGACCCAGAGACCGGTGAAGTGGCCCTCCAGGTGTTCCCGCACCAGACGGTTCAGCTCGCTGACCCGGAGGACGGTGGGACCTTCGCCCTCGGGCTCGGGGGTGGCGGCTTCCGGTCGCGGCGCGTCCGGAACGGGGGGCGTGGGTGCGGTTCGGTACGCCGCCGTGGACGCCCCCTCCGGCTCGGAAGCCCCCTTCGGCTCGGAAGCCTTCTCCTGCCCGGTGGTCCCGGAGAAGAGGTCGAGGACGCCGTCGTGCTCCGTCACCCCGTCCTCAGCCCGCCGCGTGCAGGCGCTCCGCCGCGTCGACCGTGTTCGACAGGAGCATGGCGATGGTCATGGGGCCGACGCCTCCGGGGACGGGCGTGATGGCGGACGCCACCTCCTTGGCCTCGTCGAAGGCCACGTCGCCCACCAGGCGGTACCCCTTCTCGGTGGAGGCGTCGTCGACCCGGTTCACCCCCACGTCGATGACCGTGGCCCCCTCCTTCACCATGTCTCCCCTGATGAACTCGGGGATGCCGATGGCGGCGATCAGGATGTCGGCCTGCCGGGTGACGGCGCCGAGATCCGCCGTCCGGGAGTGGCAGACGGTCACGGTGGCGTTGCCGCCCTTCGCCTTCCGGAGCAGCAGCGACGCCATCGGGCGGCCCACGATGTTGGAGCGGCCCACGACGACGGCGTGCTTCCCGGCTGGATCCACCCCACTCCGGAGGAGCATCTGGATGACGCCCCACGGGGTGCAGGGGGCCATCACCTCGGTGGACCCGGTGCTCAGGAGTCCCACGTTGACGGGATGGAAGCCGTCCACGTCCTTGGCCGGATCGACGGCCAGGAGGATCTTCTGCTCGTCGATGTGGTCCGGGAGCGGGAGTTGGACCAGGATGCCGTGGACGTCGGGATCGGCGTTCAGCCCCGCCACCACGCCCAGCAGCTCGTCCTCGGGCGTATCCGCCGGAAGGGTGATCTGCCGGGAGGAGATCCCGGCCTCGTCGGCCGCCTTGCCCTTCATGCGGACGTAGACCTGGCTCGCCGGGTCTTCGCCCACCAGGACCACCGCGAGCCCCGGGGTGAGGCCGCGCTCGTCCTTGAGGGCGGCCACCCGCTCCTTCAGCTCGGCGCGGATGGTCCGGGCGATCTCCGTTCCGGAGATGATCTGGGCGCTCATGGTACGGCGGGCTCCTGGCTGGGTCGGGGGGAGGATCCGTGTCGGCGCGCGGAAGATAACACCTCCCGGCGACGGTCTCGGTCAGCGGGCGAAGTCGACCGCCCGGGTCTCACGGATGACCACGACCTTGATCTGGCCGGGGTACTGGAGCTCCTCCTCGATCTGCCGCGCCACGGCCTCGGAGATCTGGGCCATGTCGGCGTCGGACACCCGGTCCGGCTCCACCATCACCCGGAGCTCCCGGCCCGCCTGGATGGCGAAGCAGCGCTCCACCCCCTCGTGGGCCATGGCCAGCTCCTCGAGATTCTCCAGCCGCTTCACGTAGCCCTCGAACATCTCCCGGCGGGCTCCCGGGCGAGACCCGCTGATGGCGTCCGCGGCCGTGACCAGGAAGGTCTCGGCGAACAGGTGGGGCTCCTCGTCGTGGTGGGCCTTGATGGCGTTGAGCACGACCTCCCCCTCCCCGTGCTTGGTGCACAGCCGGTAGCCCAGCTCCACGTGGGTGCCTTCGTGCTCGTGGGTCATCCCCTTCCCCACGTCGTGCAGGAGGCCAGCCCGCTTGGCCACCGCCACGTCGAGCCCCATCTCCGCCGCCATGCTCCCGGCCAGCAGCGCGACCTCCCGGGAGTGCTGGAGCTGGTTCTGGCCGTACGACGTCCGGAACCGCAGGCGGCCCAGCGTCCGGACGATCTCCGAGTGGACGTTGTGGATGCCGAGCTCGTAGAGGACCTCCTCGGCCGCCTCGACCATCCCCTCCTCGACCTCCTTCCGCGCCTTGTCCACCATCTCTTCGATGCGGCCGGGATGGATGCGGCCGTCCTCCACCAGGCGCTCCAGGGCGAGGCGAGCCACCTCTCGGCGTACCGGATCGAAGCCGCTCAGGACCACCGCCTCCGGGGTGTCGTCGATGACCACGTCGATCCCGGTGGCCTGCTCGAACGCACGGATGTTCCGGCCTTCCCGACCGATGATGCGCCCCTTCATCTCGTCGGAGGGGAGTTGGACCACGGAGACCGTGAGCTCGGCGGTGGTGTCGGCCGCCATGCGCTGGATGGCGAGCGCGAGGATCTTCCGCGCCTCACGCTCCGCTTCCCGCTGGGCCCGCTCCCTGGCCTCCCGGATCGCGTTGGCGCCTTCCGCCCGCGCCTCCTCCACGAGGTCGTCGACGAGCTTCTTCTTCGCCTCCTGGGACGACATGCCCGCCAGGGCCTCGAGCTTCCGGCGGCTCTCCTCCTCGGACCGCAGGACCACATCCTCGCGCCCCTTGATCTGGTCGGTGCGCTCGTCCAGGTCCCGGGTCCGGGCTTCCTGGGCCTGCTCCCGCTCGTTGAGGACGTCGAACTTCCGGTCCAGGTTGTCGGCGCGCTCCTCGTTGCGTCGCTCGGCCCGTTCCAGCTCCTCCCGGCGGCGGGACTCCTCCTTCTCCCAGGTCTCCCGCAGCTGTATGACCGCCTGCTTGCCCTCGATCTCCCCGGCCTTGCGGACCGTGTCCGCCTCTTCTCGGGCGCGTGCGAGGATGCGTGTGGAATCGTCTTGTGCGGCGGCCTTCAGCCGCTCCTGCCGCGAGCGTTCCCGGGATCGGGTGACCAGGATTCCAACAACGAATCCGGCCACGATTCCGAGGGCCGCGGCACCGAGGACCAGCGGGTCCATATCTCTATCTCCAAAGATCGGGCAGCGGGGCCCGTCGTTCCGCTCCTACGTCCACGGTCCACCCGGGGACGCCCCCCGTCACGACCGCGTAAAACCCGGGTCAGGATAGGATTTGCGGCGAGCGCGGCGCAAGGAAAAGCCTGCCGCGGAGGCCGGCTCGGCGCAGGACTCGGGCGGCGTCGGGCGCGCGGGGAACGGACCTCCGATGGTCTCGAGGCCAACGCCGTGGCGGTACCCCCCGGACGATCAGGACGCCGCTTCGCCCGTGCCGGCCTCGTCCAGGCGCCGGGCCAGAGCCTCGGCCTTGCGACCCACTTCGGTCCGCAGCCGCTGCAGCTCGTCGCGGGTCTGTAGGAGCTCGTCGGTGATGGAGAGAGCCGCGAGGATCGCCGCCTTGTGCGTCTCAAGGAGTCCGGCCTTGGCGCGGATCTCCATGATGCGCTCGTCGACGTAGCCGGCGCAGCGCCGGGTGTAGTCGGGCTCGGCGGAGGCACGGATCACGTGCTCCTCACCGGCGATGCGGACGTTGACGGACTGTTTCTCGCTCATTGCGTCTGGCCGTGGTCTTCGAGGTAGCGCACCCGGGCCAGGAGCCGCTGGGCGATCTCCCGCCCCGCCTCGATGCGCCGCTTGAGGTCGCCGTTCTCCTGATCGAGGAGCTTCAGGCGCTGCGCCATGCGCGCGGGGTTCTCGTCGCCCTCCGACATCCGCTGCAGGAGGCCCTCCACCTCGTCCCGGCGGGTCCGGGTCCGGTGGAGCTCGACTTCGAGCTCCCGGATGCGGCCCAGAGCCCGGTCGATCGACGCCTCCAGGACCTGGAATCCGCTCTCTCCGTCATGCACCTCGGACGTGGACACCCGATTCCTCCCCAAGTCGGTCGATGATCCGACGGGTGGCCCGCTCCACCTCGTCGTCGGTCAGGGTACGTTCCGGGGCACGGAAGCGGAAGCGATAGGCCAGTGAGCGGGCCCCGTCGCCCAGTTCCTCACCCCGGTACTCATCGAAGATGGTCACCGACTCGAGGAGGGCGCCAGCCGCATCCCGGGCCGCGGCCTCCACCTGGGCCGCCGTCACCCCCGCCGGCACCACCAGCGCCAGGTCCCGGTCCGCCGCCGGCGTGGTGGGGAGGGGATGGGCCGTGACGTCGGCGGCGGGCGCGGGCGAGGCCGGCAGCCCCAGCTCCAGCCCGATCACCTCGCCGGCCCAGGGCGGCAGATCGAGCCCGGCCGGGTCGACGACCCCGCCCCACCCGATGAGACGGCCGTCGGACCCCCGCACCGCCAGGGACCGCCCCGGGGCCAGCCCTTCGGCGTCCTCGGGCGTCACGGCGGCCTCCGGGCCCCAGGCGTCCCGGACCAGCCCTTCCAGCACGCCCTTCAGGTCCCAGACGTCCACCGGCTCCGGGGCACCGGACCAGTGCCGGGGGGTTCGGGACCCCGTCGCCACCAGTGCCACCCTGGCCTCCTCCTGGGGAAGCTCCTCCCCGGGCGACGCACGGAACGAGGTGCCCAGCTCGAACAGGCGCACGTCACGGTTCCCCCTGGCCAGGTTGTGCTCCACCCGGCGAAGCAGGGAGGGCAGCACGTTCCGCCGCAGGACCGGCTCCTCCTGGGAGAGGGGGTTCGACAGGCGCACCTCGCCCTCGGCCTCCGGGACGAACGCCGGCGTCTGTGCCTCGAAGAATCCCCGGGCCACCAGCCGGTCCCGGATCCGGTCCTCGAGCTGGAAGAGGGGGTGGTCCGGCACCGTGCCGGGCCGGAAGCTGCGGAGGTCGTCGGGGAACCGGTCGAAGCCGTGGCGACGCGCGACCTCCTCGATGAGGTCCACCTCCCGGGTCACGTCCATCCCCCGCCATGACGGGACCTCGACCGACAGGGTACCGTCGCCCTGGTCCGTGCAAACGAACCCCAGGGGCGTGAGGAGACGCTCCACCTCTTCGGCCTCGAACCGGACGCCCAGGAGGTGCTCCACCCGGGACAGGCGCAGGATGACCTCCACCGGGGTCCAGGGCCGGGGGTGCACGTCGGCCACCACGGGGTGGAGGGCGCCGCCCGCGGTGGCCAGGATGATCTCCAGGCACCGGCGGATCGCCCGCTCCTGCCCGCGGGGATCGACGAACCGTTCGAACCGATAGCCCGCGTCGGAATGGATCCCCAGCGCCTTCTTCGTCGCCCGGATCCCCGGGGGGTCGAAGTGGGCGCACTCCAGGAAGAGGTCCGTGGTCGCGCCGGTCACGGAGGTCCGCTCGTCCCCCATGATCCCGGCGATGTCGATGGTGTGCTCGGCATCGGCGATGACCAGCATGTCGGGGCTCAGCGTCCGGTCCTCGCCGTCCAGCGTCCGGACCGGTTCACCCTCCCGGGCCATCCGCACCACCACCTCGTTCCCCGTGAGGGCGGCCAGGTCGTAGGCGTGCAACGGCTGGCCCAGCTCCATGAGGACGTAGTTCGTGGCGTCCACCACGTTGTTGATGGGCCGGAGCCCCACGGCCCGGAGCCGCATCTGGAGCCAGTCCGGCGAGGGGCCCACGTCGACACCCCGGACCACCGCTCCCAGGAAGCGACGGCACCGCTCGGGGGCTTCCGTGCGCACGGTCACACCGCCGACCTCGGACCGCTCGGGGTCGGTGGTCAGGGCGAAGGTGACCGACGGTGCCCCGGGAATGGCCGGGAGCTCGACGGGTCCGTCCGCAAGCTCCCGGGCGACGCCGACGTGGGAGAGGACGTCGCCCCGGTTCGCCGTGACTTCCACGTCCATGAGGACGTCGTCCAGGCCCACCGCCTCCACGAACGGGGTCCCGGGGGCATGATCCCCCCGGAGGGTCAGGATCCCGCTGTGGTCCACGCCCAGCTCCAGCTCCTTGGCCGAGCAGAGCATGCCGAAGGAGTACTCCCCGCGGATCTTCGCCTTCCGGATCTTCATGCCGCCGGGGAGGGTCCCGCCTACCGGGATGAAAGGGTAGAGGCCTCCGGTGCGCACGTTGGGCGCGCCACAGATCACCTGGAGCTCCTCCCCGGTGCCGGCGTCGACGCGGCAGAGGCTGAGGCGGTCGGCGTCCGGGTGGGGCCCGGCCTCCAGGACCCGGCCCACCACGATGTCGGCGAGTCCTTCACGGAATCGCCGCATCCCCTCCACCGGGAACCCCTGAAGGGCCAGGTGATCGGCGAGGGCGTCTGGGGTGAGGTCGAGCCCCGGGACCAGGTCCCTGAGCCACCGATACGAGACGTTCATGTCAGGATCCGGCGAACTGACGGAGGAAGCGGACGTCGTTCTCGAAGAAGGCCCGGAGATCGTCGACGCCGTACTTGAGGAGGGCGATCCGGCCCGGGCCCATGCCGAAGGCGAACCCGGTGTATCGCTCTGCATCCACGCCCGCCGCTTCCAGGACGTTGGGGTCGACCATGCCGGCGCCCATGATCTCCACCCAGTCGGTCTCCCGGGTGGTCCCGTCGGGCAGGGTCACGACCCGCTTGGCGTCCACCTCCGCGCTGGGCTCGGTGAACGGGAAGAACGACGGCCGGAACCGGACCTTCGTCCCGGGCCCCCACAGCCGGCGGGCGAACTCCGCCAGCGTCGCCTTGAAGTCGACGAAGCTGATCCCCTCGTCCACCACGAGGCCCTCGAGCTGGAGGAAGGCCGGCGTGTGGGTGGGATCGTAGGTATCGCGGCGGTACACCCAGCCCGGCGCCAGGATGCGGATCGGCGGCGCGTGGGTCTCCAGGGTCCGGACCTGCACCGGCGACGTGTGGCTCCGGAGGAGGCCACCCCCGTGGAGGTAGAGGGTGTCCTGCTCGTCCGCCGCCGGGTGGTCCAGGGGCGTGTTGAGGGCCTCGAAGTTGTACCACTCCGTTTCGGCCTCGGGCCCCCGGGCCCGTGTGAAGCCAAGATCGCGGAAGATCTCGTAGATCTCGTCCAGGACCCGTTGGACGGGATGGCGACCGCCCACCCACGCATCGCGGCCCGGCAGCGTGAGGTCCAGCGCCGCTCCGGCCGCCGCGCCGGCGGACAGGTCCGCCTCCCGGGCGTCGAGGGCCTCCTGGAGCGCCCCCTTCACGCGGTTGGCCTCGGCGCCCACCCGGGGCCGGACCTCGGGGTCCATCCCCCCGAGCTTCCGCAGGACCCCCGAGATGCGTCCGTCCTTCCGCCCCAGGAACCGGATGCGGACCGTCTCCAGGGCGTCCGCGTCGGTGGCCGCCCGGACGGCGTCCGTGGCCTCGGTCTCCAGGAGCCGGAGCTCCTGGATCAGATCGTTTCCGTCACGCATCGCACGGCAGGGGGTGGGGGATGAAACGAAGGGTCCCGCGAGCGCGTCGCGGAACCCTTCGGACTGCCATCGGCCCGGATGGGGTCACGACGCCTTGGCCAGCTCTTCCTTGGCCCGGTCCGCCAGGGCCGCAAAGGCGTCGGGGCTGCGGACGGCCAGGTCCGCCAGCGCCTTCCGGTCCAGCTCCACTCCCGCCTGCTTCATGCCGTGCATGAACCGGGAGTAGGACAGGTCGTGCTCCCGGCTCGCCGCGTTGATGCGGGCGATCCAGAGGGCGCGGAAGTTCCGCTTCTTCTTCTTCCGGTCGCGGTAGGCGTGCTCCCACCCCTTCTCGACGGCGTCCTTCGCGGTCCGGTACAGGTTCTTGCGACCGCCGAAGTACCCCTTGGCGGCCTTGAAGACCTTCTTCTTTCGCTGATTGCGGGGCACGGCCCCCTTTGCGCGCGGCATCTTCGATCCTCCTACTGGCCGTAGGGCATGAGACGGTCCATCCGGCCCTGATCCGACTTCGCCACCAGGTCGGAGGAGCGCAGGCGCCGCTTCCGCTTCCGGGACTTCTTGGTCAGGATGTGGCTGTGGTTGGCCTTGAAGCGCTTGAGCTTGCCGGTGGCCGTGCGCTTGAGGCGCTTCGCCGCGGCGCGGTTCGTCTTCATCTTCGGCATCGTGGTCCTCAGATCTGCTTGAGAGGAGCGAGGATCATGGACATCGTCCGGCCCTCCATGTTCGGGCGCGACTCGATCTTGGCCAGATCCTTCAGGTCTTCCGTGACCCGGTCCAGCACTTCCCGTCCCAGTTCGGGGTGGGTCACCTGACGACCGCGGAACTGCATCGTCAGCTTGACCTTGTTCCCCTCTTCCAGGAACCGGCGGGCGTGCCGGGTCTTGAACTCGTAGTCGTGGTCCTCGATCCCCGGTCGGAACTTCACTTCCTTCACGTGGATCTTGTGCTGCCGTTTCTTGCTCTCGCGGGCCTTGCGCTGCTCTTCGTACTTGAACTTCCCGTAGTCCATCAACTTGACCACGGGAGGCCGGGAATCGGGCGCGACCTCCACCAGATCCAGGCCCTTCTCCAGAGCGCGCTCCCGGGCGTCCTCCAGGGATACGATCCCCAACTGTCCGCCCTCGTCGTCGATGAGACGAACCGGGCTGATTCTGATCTGATCGTTTACGCGGACCCTGCGCTCGCTTATGGCCGTGTCCTCCGCTGTGGCGACGAAGCCGGGCCCGTGAAACGAGAAACGGGCCCGGAATCCAAATGGCTCCGAGCCCGACAGTCACGGAGGCGGCGGCAGCCGCTCCCGTTGCCCTCGAACCCGGAAAGCTCCCTCGGGAGCCGGGGGTGGGGTCGCTGGCAGGCGACCCTCTTCCACATTGTCACCGATCCAGGATCGGCCCGATAACATCGTCTGATGTCCGCCGGTCGTCAACCGCCGGACGGGGCGCCGTCAGAAGGCGACCTGGACCATGGCGTAGCCGAACCAGACGTCGTCGGTGACGAGCTCCAGCAGGACGTCACCCGCCCCGCCGATGCCCGCCCAGCTCGCTCCGGCCTGGATCCCCACGAAGCCCTCCATCAACCCGGACCACGCGGCCGTGAGATCCACTTCGTTGGCCAGCTCCCCGGACTCCAGGCCCGTCCCGTCGGTCACGCGGAAGTGGTGGAGGTCCATCTGGAGCCGACCGTCATGGGGAAGGCCCCACTCTGCACGGACGCGGATGTCCTGGATGCCCCGTCCGTCGGTCTGCACCGGAATGTCCAGAAACAGGTCCGCGAACCCGAAGAAACGGTGGTTGCGGCCGTAGGGGTCGTCGAAGGCTCCGGTCTCACCGGCCTCCGGCGATGCGTCCCCGGAGTACCGGTCGTACCCCACTTCCAGGGAGCCCCGACCCTGGAGGAGGGCGGTGCCCAGGGACGCGGCCACCATGTAGGCCCCGGACAGGTCCACCCCGCGAACCTCCCCGCCCTGCCAGGCGCCTTCCAAGCGAACGGTGGCGGGGCCCAGCGAGCCGGTGTGGTGCACGCCCACGGTGGAACGGGCGATCTCGGGGTCGTCCCCGTCCCGGTCGTGGAGCCAGAACAGGCTCAGCTCACCGTGGCCCGGGAAGGTGTGGGTGCCCCAGGCGCCCCACAGCACAGCGTCCCCCTGATCCGGGGCCACCAGGGACTCCCGGAGCTGCATGCCGAAGCCGTCGACCACCGTGTGCTCCCCCAGCGTCACGGCCCCTCGGACCCCGTCGAAGGAGCGGCCCGTCTGCGACCACTCCGGGGCGCCGACGAGCCGGCCGTTGCCGAATTCCATCTCCTGGCGCCCCACCCGGGTCCACAAGGTGCTCTCGCCCCGATGGCCGAGCTCGAAGAAGCCCTGATGGAGGTCGAAGGCGTTCGCCGACGCGCTGGGGACCCGGCTGGCCCCGCCCCAGAACCGCACGTCCTGAAGCTGGGCGTAGAGGCGTACGTCGGCGCCCAGGGCCGCCGCCAGTCCAAGCCGCGTCTGCATGCTCGTGAAGAAGGTCTCCAGCTCGCCCAGGTCCCGGGTCTCGGTGCGGGGCCGGACCGAGGCCTCCCAGGACACGTCCTGGCCGGCCGCGGGGGCCGACGTGGCGACGGCCCCCGCGGCGAGGACCAGGAAGGCGGCGCACAGACCGCGGGCGGCCTCCTGGCTCGCCCGCCTCACGCGTCGCCGTCCCGGGTCCCGAAATCCGGATCCAGCGCCCGGGTGCGGATCTCCTCCGTCACCTGGTCGACGAACTCGCCGCGCTCCATCACCACCTGTTTCCGTCCCGCACCCCGGCGGCGCACCGCCACGGTGCCCGCCTCGGCCTCGCGCTCTCCCACCACCGCCATGTAGGGGACCTTCTGGAGCTCGGCGTCACGGATGCGGGCACTGAGCGTGTCCCTGGCGTCCAGGACCGCCCGCACTCCCTCGGCGGTCAGCGTCCCGACCAGCTCCCGGGCGCTGTCCTCCTGGTGCTCGGAGATCGGGAGGACCCGGACCTGCTCCGGGGCCAGCCAGACCGGGAAGGCCCCGGCGTAGTGCTCCACCAGGCCGCCCACGAAGCGTTCCATGCTGCCCACCAGCACCCGGTGCAGCATGACGGGGCGATGGCGGTCGTTGTCCTCGCCCACGTACTCGATCCCGAAGCGGTCCGGGAGGTTGAAGTCGAGCTGCACCGTGGGGCCCTGCCACTTCCGGCCGATGGCGTCGATGAGCTTGAAGTCCAGCTTGGGCCCGTAGAAGGCGCCGCCTCCGGGGTCCATGGTGTACGCCTTGCCCCGGGCCTCCAGCGTGTCGGCGAGCATCTTCTCGGCGTTCTCCCAGTCCTTCGGGTCGCCCAGCGCCTTCTCGGGGCGTGTGGCCAGCTCGATGGTGTAGGGGTAGCCGAAGGTGGTGAGCATCTCGTCCACCAGGTCCAGGAGCCGCTCGATCTCGCCCGGCGTCTGCTCCGGCGTACAGAAGACGTGGGCATCGTCCTGGGTGAAGCCCCGGACCCTGAGCATCCCGTGGAGCACCCCGCTCCGCTCGTAGCGGTAGACGGTCCCGAACTCCGCCATGCGGATGGGCAGGTCCCGGTAGGAGTGCTGGTGCGCCTGGTAGATGGCGATGTGGCCCGGGCAGTTCATGGGCTTGGGCCGGTAGCGCGCCCCCTCCACCTCCATGGCCCCGAACATGTTCTCGGCGAAGTTCTCCAGATGGCCCGAGATCTCGAAGAGCCGCTCGCTCATCACGTGGGGCGTGTAGACGAGCTCGTACCCGTGCCGGAGGATCAGCTCCCGCTCGTAGTTCTCGATCTCCATGCGGACGGTGGCCCCCTTGGGGTGCCACAGGATCAGCCCCGAGCCCACGCGGGCGTCGGTGGAGTAGAGGTCGAGCTCCCGGCCCAGCGTCCGGTGATCCCGCTTCTTCGCCTCCTCCAGCCGGACCAGGTGGGCGTCGAGGTCCTTCTCCTTGAAGAAGGCGGTCCCGTAGATGCGCTGCAGCATCTGGCGGTTCTCGTCCCCCCGCCAGTACGCCCCGGCGGTGGAGAGGAGCTTGTAGTGGGCCAGGCGTCCAGTGGTGGGGACGTGGGGGCCCCGGCACAGGTCCAGGAAGGGCCCGTTCCGGTAGACCGTGATGACCTCGTCCTCGTCGAACTCCTCGAGCCGCTCGAGCTTCAAGGGGTCGTCGGCGAAGAGCTCCCGCGCCTCGTCCCGGGTGACCCGACGGCGCTCGAAGGCCTGGTCGTCGGAGATGACCTTGGCCATCTCGGCCTCGAAGATCTCCAATTCGTCGGGGGTGAAGGGCTCGTCGACTTCGAAGTCGTAGTAGAAGCCCTCGTCGATGGCGGGACCGAACCCGATCCCGGCCCCGGGCCGCAGCGCCCGCACCGCGGTGGCCAGCACGTGGGCCGCGGAATGGCGCAGGACCGCCAGGGCGTCCTCGTCCCGCTCGGTGAGGATCCGGAGCTCGACGTCGCCCTCGAGGGGGCGCATGAGGTCCACGGTCTCGCCGTCCACGACCGCCGCCACCGCCGCCTTGGCGAGACCGGGCCCGATGGCCGCGGCCACGTCGCCGGCCGTGGAGCCAGCGGGGAGTTCCTTGACGCTTCCGTCCGGCAGCTTCGCCCGGAGGGGTTCGCTCATCGTTCTCTTCGTCCTGTGACACGATCGGGATCGCCGGGCGCCGAGGGGGCCGCGACGGGGTGGACTGTCCGACGGTCGGTCGGACGGGTCCGACCGGGCCGTAGGCTGAAGCTGTCGGGCGGGCGGCGTCCCGCCAAGTCCCGCGGGTTCCCTAGAGCGCGACCTTGTAGCCGGCGCCCACCGTGAACAGCCAGTCCGGGGCGCGGTCGGTCAGCGGCAGGCCGAGGAGCACGTCGAAGCTGAGCCAGTCCCGGGCCGTGAACAGCGCTCCGAGGTTGAAGAGGCCCACGTTTCCGCCGTAGTCCTCCGACGCGATCTGCGTGAAGGCCAGCTCGGCGAAGGTGGCGAAGTCGGTCGCCCAATGCTGGCTCATCACCGCGGCCAGGATCGCCGAGGTGAAGCGGTCCTCTTCGAGCTGATCGAACTTCACGCCCGCCAAGGTGCCCAGGGTCAGGAGCGAGGTGAGCGGCCACTCCGCGGTCCCCCGCACCGAGGGGCGGACGCCGTCGCCGCCGAAGGCTCCGGAACCCGTCGGGAAGTCGGCGTGGAGCAGCAGGGCCACCGACGGTCCCAGGTCGTCGGCGTCCCGGACGTGCCACTTGGCGCCCAGGGCCAGGTCGCCGATCCCCGTGTCGTCGAGGACGTCGTCGGGGTCGGTGCGATGCTGGAGCCCCGTGGACTCGAGGCGGAGCTCCCAGTCCATGCCCATCCCGTAGCGGACCAGAAAGGGGCTGCCGAAGACGTCCACGTCGCCGGAGCGGGCCATCGCCACGCCGCCCTCCACCTGGAGGACCCGCTCCTCCACGGCCACGGACGACTCCACGACCGTCGGCCGGTCGGTCACGATCTGGGCGCTCAGCTCCCCCGGGAGGAGCCCACCCGAAAGGGTGGCGAGGAGGACGGCGGCGGGACCCGCGAGGCGTATGCTCATGCGTGGGAAAGCTGGCGTCCCCGGGCCCGGTCGCAAGGCCCTCGACGGGACAGGCAATCCGCAGCGTCCCCACCGTTAGAACGACGAACGCCCGGCCCCCCTGCGGGGACCGGGCGCCGTCTCGCCGCCGGATCGGAGCGGCCGCCTGCCGGGCCGTCTACGACCCGAAGGGCGTGACCAGGTTGTCCGCCAGGATCCGGTTCATGTCCACGGTCATGGTGACCTGGGTCTCCAATTGGTTGACCCCCCCACCTTCGGTCTCCTCGTACAGCGCCAGCGGCGTGTAGAGGTCCATCTCGTTGAGCGGTGGGATGTAGCCCGGCACCACCGGGTCGGTGGCCGGGTCTCCAATGGAGATGGCGGGGTTCTGGTCGATCTCCCGCTGCATGACCGGCAGGCGGATGCCCAGATCCGACATGCGGCGCCCCTCGAGGAAGAAGATCTCCTGGCGGGCCAGGTGCAGGGCGTGCCAGAGGTCGCTCAGGGTGGTCATGGCCTGCACGTCCGCCGGGTCCAGCGACGTCCCGGAGATCGTGGCCTGGACCGTGGTCCCCGGCCGATCGAGGACCAGCCCCGGCACGTACGGGCTGCTGGCGTCGGCCCGGATCTCGATGTTCGCGCTCCGGGGCCGGATGCTCAGATCCGCGTTGAGCCGCGGGTCCGCGTCGAAGAAGTCCGTCGACGGCCGGCTCAGGGCCAGGTTCAGGGCATCCACCAGCGCCTCGCGTCCCGGCCCCACGTTGCCGGCGGCCAGCTGGATCTCCGCCAGGATCAGGTGCATCTCCTCGGCCTTGGCCACGGCGATCCCGGCTTCCCGGGTCAGGAACTTCGGATCCAGGAAGTCGAGGCGCGGCAGAGGCTGCATCTCCTGCAGCGCCCGGGTGACCAGGAAGGCGTGGGGCGTGTTGTCGATGGAGCCCTGGTCGAACTCCTGAAGGAAGATGTATTCGTCGTCCGCCGCCAGGACCGCTTCGGCCGCGGCCGCGGCGGCCGCCGCGTCCCCCCGCCAACGGTGCGTACGCGCCAGGGCCGCCTGGGCCTCGGTGTCGAACGCCGATCCCAGGGCGGCCTGGAAATCGGTCACGGCCAGGTCGAGGATCTGCGCCGCCGGCACGGCCGCGCCGTCGGCCTCGAGGGGGGCGTAGGCGAAGTTCTCGGCCAGGATGAGGTGGGCCATGCCCCGGTAGTAGTGGGCCTCCCCCACCTGGTTGGCCGTTGCGGTGGAGTCGTCCGGCGCGATCTCGTTCAGCAGGAAGTTGCCCTGGGCCTTCAGCTCCTGTGCGTTCCAGTAGACGCCGGTGGCGTCGCCGGTGGAGTTCGCGTCTCCCGGCGTGATGTCCCGGGGGAAGTCCCAGATGCCCGACAGGCCGGTCCCGTGGACGGAGTAGTTGTCGCTCACCACCTCCTGGACGACGGAGGTGGAGTTCACCATGCGGGCGAACTGGGCCCGCATCCCGGCGAGGATCGCCCTGGTGGGTTCTCCGGCCTCGGCCAGGTCCTCCACCGTGGTCCGTGGGTTCTCCACGTTGGTGGGATCGAGGAAGTCACACCCGCCGATCCCCATCGTCAGGCCGAGCAGCAGGGCGAGAATCCCCCGGCGCCCGACCCGGAAAGCTCCGTGTATGGTCATGGTTCGCATGGCTCCGCGGATTGGAAGTTGGGTTCGCTCGCTCATCAGAACACCAGCTCGATACCGAACCGGTACTGGCGGGGGGGCGAGGCGGTGATGCTGCTCTCACTCCCCAGCGCGAGGCCGTCTCCGCTGAGCCCGTTGAGCTCCGGATCGATCAGGTCGTTGGCCGACCAGGTCCAGAGGTTCCGCCCCGAGGCGTAGATCGCGCCCCGGTTGGCGAAGACGGCCCCGGCGAAGCGGTCCGGAAGGGTGTAGCGGACCGACAGCTCCCTCCACTTGAACCAGTCCCCGTCGTAGATGAACGCGGACCGTGCGGCGCTCTGGCTGTACCGCCCGATCTCGTTCCCGTCCGTGTCGTAGCGGACCGGGAAGAGGTACTCGCAGTCGGCCGAAGGGGCGTCGCCGCACCGGATGGTCTCCCGCCGGTAGATCCCGTTGAAGGTCGACCACACCGAGCCGAAGTCCATGACCTCGTGCCCGATGGCCCAGTCCGCCAGGGATGACACGGTGATGCCCGTTCCGATGCGGAAGGTGGTGTTCACGCTCCCGGAGTGGGTCGGCGTGGGCTGGGCCCCGGTGAACATGAGCTCGGAGTCGTCGTTCAGGCCGTCACCGTTCGAATCCACCGGCGTCGACACGTACCAGGCCCCGACCGGCCGGCCCTCGGAGACCCGCTTCTGGGACTCCACGAAGAAGTCGGCGGCGCCGCCCATGTCGGTGACCTCGTTGTCGACCCACTGCAGCGTACCACCCAGGGACCAGGCGAAGGTCGCCCGGTTGATGACCTGGGCGTTCCACCCGATTTCCCACCCGGTGTTGCTGATCTCTCCCAGATTGCGGAGCTGGGTCCCCTGCCCCGTCGTGGGCTGCTCCGGGACGAAGAAGAGGGCGTCGGAGGTGGTGGCGTCGTACCACGTCACGTTGAGGCCCAGACGGTCGTTCAGGAACGACGCGTCGAAGCCCACCTCGATGGTGGCGGTCCGCTCGGGGCTCAGGTCCTCGTTTCCGGGGTTGTCGAACCGCGGCGCCGACTCGCCCCGGAAGGGGATGGAGCTGAACGAACGGTCCTTGTCGAAGGGCGACGGCGGCTTCCCCGTCTCGCCGTAGGCCGCCCGCAGCTTGAACTGGTTGACCAGTCCCGTCGGGAAGAAGCCCTCGTTGGACACCAGGTAGGCCACCCCTGCCTTGGGATAGACCTCGCTGCTGACCTCGTCCCCGAAGGCGGTGGACCCGTCGACACGGATGCCGGCGTTCAGGGTGAGCTTCTGCCACATGTCGAAGCTCTCGTCGACGTAGATCCCGCCCTGGAAGAGCTCCTCGTTGATCTCGAAGGAGGTGATCTCGGCGGCCTGGTCCACGTCCGGTGCACCGGGAAGCCCGAAGGTGGTCCCGGTGGAGGACAGGATGCTCTCGTCGTTCCGGAACCCCTGGGCGCCCAAGGTCAGGCTGTTGGTGAAGTCTCCGCTGCCCGAGGTCCAGGAGTGCCCTACGGCGGCGTCCACGGAGAACGACGTCCAGGTGCGGTCGTACCGGGTGAGCTCACCGGTCGGCTCTCCGGGGGTGAAGCCGATGGGCTGCAGGATCCGCTGGGAATTGCCCCGGTAGTCCACGCCGGCGGTGAAGCGGGCGAAGAGGCTCTCGCCCAGCGTCCAGTTGAAGCCACCCGAGAAGATGAACCGGTTCACCGTCTCGTCGATGTCCGGGCTCAGGAAGATGTCGAGCGCCTCGTCCAGGGTGCCCGCCCCGGAGAAGAAGAGGGCGTCGCCCACCTCGAAGGTGGTCAGCGGGTCGGCGATGGCCGTCCCGTTGAAGAGCCGCTGGAACTGGCTCCGGGTGTAGTTCCCGCTGAAGTTCAGCGTGAAGTCGTCGGACACCTGGGCCTGCAGGCCACCCCGCACGGCGTAGATCGTGCTTTCGTTCTTGGGCTGGACCCCATCGTCGTTCTGGAGCCGCCCGCTGACGTTGTAGGTCAAGGTCTCGGTGCCACCGGAGGCCGCCAGGTACTGGCTCAGGTAGAAGCCGTTCTTCCAGTAGTTGTCCTCCATGAAGGTCGGCGAGGTCTCTCCGGACTCCACCAGGTCCGGGAAGGTGAGCGGCGTGTCGAACATGTACTTGAGCTGGGGGGTGTCGACCCCGTACTCGGACCGGAAGGTGATCCGGGAGTCACCGGGCCGTCCCTTCTTGGTGAAGATCTGGATCACGCCGGTGGCGGCGTCGGACCCGTAGAGGGTCGAGGCGGCGCCGCCCTTGGTGATCTCGATCCGCTCGATGTCCGACGTCAGGAGATCGGCGATGGCGGAGGACTGCTCGCCCCCGGTGCCGGCTGCCGTGGACTGGCTGTTGTCCACCCGGACCCCATCCACGTAGATGACTGGCGTCTGGGCGCCGACCACCGAGGACACGCCGCGGAAGTTGATCAGCGAGGAGGTTCCGGCCTGGGCCGACTGTGCGTTCACCGTGGCTCCGGCCACCCGCCCCTGGAGGAGCTGGTCCACCGAGGTGACGGGCACCTGGCTGATCTCCTCGGCGCTGATGACGTCCACCGAGGTGGCGAGCTGGCGCCGCTCCGTCTCCTGCCCCACCCCCGTCACGACTATCTCCCGGAGGGAGATGGCGTCCTGGGACAGAGCGAAGTCCAGGGAGGCCGGCTGGTTCGCCTGGACCGTGACCTGCCGCTCCATCGTCGCGTAGCCGATGAGCTCGACCCGGACCGTGACCGATCCGGTGGGGACGTTGGTCAGCAGGTACCGTCCCTGGGCGTTGGTGAGGGTCCCGCGACCCGATCCCGGAATCGAGATCTGGGCGTCCTGCAGGGGTCGCTGCGATGCTGCGTCGAGGACGGATCCCGTGATGGATCCGGTGGCCTGGGCCGCGACCTGGTCGGGCAGCAGCAGGCCTCCGGCGCCGATCAGGGCCGCCAGGAGGATCGAACGAAGTCTCCCGTTCATTGCCGACTCCTTATCAAACCGTGAAGCAGTCGGGGCGATTCCGCCCCAGGATCGAGCGCCGTCTCAGCGCCCTCCGATGTAGCGGTCCGGGATCTCGTTCCCCGGCCGCTCCGAATCCCACATGACCGACATGATCCAGAAGCGGTCCCCCGCCTCGAGGATCTGGATGGAGTTGATGCCCCGGGCGAAGGGCCGGCCCGTGTCGCCCCGATCCTCCCGATATGACTCGTAGGTGCTGAACGCGTGGGTCACGAGCCCGAAGGTCTCGGTGGTCCGGCCGATCTCGGCCTCGGTGAACCCGATGGCCGCCAACTGGTCGGCCGACCGCGCCCAGTACTCGTCGGGGGTCAGCGCGACGTACCCGCCGGGCGCCTGCGCGTTCGTCGGGATCAGCCGGGCGTCCGCCGTGAAGAGGGAGCGGAACCGCTCCTGGTCCCGGGCCTCGCCCATGGGACCGGAGATCACGTCGTAGAGCGCCGTGATGATGGCGTCCACCGAGCCCACGTCCGCCGGATCGGCGGCCTGCGCCACGGTGGATCGGGGGGCCGCGACCAGGAGGAGGACGAGTGCCGCGGCGAGGCGACCCCTCGAGGTCGAACGAGCTGAACGATGCACCGGATTCCCCTCGTTGTCGGTGTGGAGAGGCCGTGTCCGCCCGACGGTGGACGCCGACGGTCCAACGTACGGTATCCACATGGGCGTGTTTCGTGCCACCCCGGCCGATCCGATCGGGTGCCCGCTCCCGTGGCGAGGGCGGAGGCCGCGGCGTACCCTGTGCCCCGACCCACCGCTTCCATCCGACGGAGACGTGCATGGGAAGGCTCAAGAGAATGCGCAGGCGTGGTGCGGCTCTGCCCGCGGCGGCCCTGGCCCGGTTGCGGTCCGGTGCCCGGGCGGCCGCCGGAAAGAGAGGGGCTCCGCCCGGCACCCTCGTGTACTCGGGGCCGGAGGCGGAAGAGCCCGTCCGTCTCTCCTATCTCGTCTACGACCACGACGAGCTTCGGCAGGACGGCCGGGCGCCCGCCGACTCCGCGGAGTTGGAGGTCTGCCTGCGGCATCTCTCCGGGCCGGAGATCAGCTGGATCAACGTCGACGGGCTCCACGACGTGGGCGTCATCGAGGCCCTGGGCAGCCAGGTCGGGCTTCACCGGTTGGTGATGGAGGACATCCTGCACACCTCCCAGCGGGCGAAGGTGGAGGAGTACCCGGATCACATCTACCTGGTGATCCGGATGCTGACCTGGGACGAGGAGGCGGATCACCTGAGGGACGAACAGGTGAGCCTCGTGCTCGGGAAGAACTTCGTCCTGAGCTTCCAGGAGCGGGTGGGCGACGTGTTCGAAGGGGTGCGGGACCGGCTGCGGCACTCCCGGGGCACGATCCGTCAGCGGGGGCCGGACTACCTGGCCTACGCCCTCATGGATTCGGTGGTGGACCACTATTTCTCGGTGATCGAGCGGGTCAGCGACCACATCGAGAACCTGGAGATCGAGATTCTGGAGGACCCCGAGCACGAGGTGGTGGAACGGGTGCACCGGCTCAAGCGGGAGATGCTCCTGGTGCGCCGGGCGATCTGGCCGCTCCGGGAAGTGGTCTCCCAGCTCTACCGGGACGAGTTCGACCTGGTGGCCCCGGACACCCGGGTCTTCCTGCGCGACGTGTACGACCACACGGTGCAGGTGATCGACACGGTGGAGACGCTCCGGGACCTCCTGGGCGGGTTGATGGACCTCTACCTCAGCGGCGTCAGCAACCGGATGAACGAGGTCATGAAGGTCCTGACCATGATCGCGACGATCTTCATCCCCCTCTCGTTCCTGGCTGGACTCTACGGCATGAACTTCGACGTCATGCCCGAGCTCCACGTAGCCTGGGGCTACCCCGCGCTTCTGGGGGTGATGGCGCTCGTCGCCGCGGGGATGGTCGCGTACTTCCGACGCAAGAAGTGGCTCTAGCGGCCCGGAAGCTCGACCGCACCCAATAGCACGCGGGCGTCCACCGGGACGACGCGGTCGGCGTAGACGAAGAGCGGATTCACCTCGATCTCGGAGATCCCGGGGTGATCGAGGAGGGCCCGGGAGAGGGAGAGGGCCGCCGCAACCACCCCGTGGTGATCCGCGGGGGCGCCCCGGGCTCCGGCCAGGATCTCACCCAGACGGAGCTCGTCCAGCATCTCCTCCACGTCCCCTGCCGTCACCGGGAGCAGCCGGTGGGCGACCTCGCGGATGACCTCCACCAGCACGCCCCCGGACCCCAGGGTCAGCACCGGCCCCAGGCGGGGATCCCGGACGGCCCCCACCAGGACCTCGGCCACCGGACGGGCGTGCATGGCCGTCACCAGGATCCCCTCCGGATCCGCTCCGAGCCGCCGGGCGACACGCCCCCGGATCGCCTCGAACGCCCCGCGGACGCCGGCGGCTCCCTCCACGCCCAGCACCACGCCGCCCACGTCCGTCTTGTGGACGATCCGGGCGTCGTGGACCTTGAGCGCCACCGGGCCATCGACCGCGGCCGCCGCGGCCACGGCCTCCTCCGCGGTCCGGCATACGGTGGCGGGGGAGGCGGGGAGTCCGGCTCCGGCCAGGACGAGGCCCGCCTCGGTCTCCGTCAGCGCCTCGCGCCCCTCGACGGTCGCCCGGGCCAGCGCCTGGGCCGCCCCGGGGTCCGGAGCGGGCGTCGGGAGGGCGTCGGGGCTCCAGGACGGGCGAGCGGCCCGCCGCCCCCGCGCCGAGGCTTCCACGGCGCAGCGGCATGCCACCTCCAGGGAGGCCACCACCGGGACGTGGGCGCCCTGGAGGCGTCGGATGGGCTCGGTCGCCTGGGGCGCGTACATGGAGTGCATCACGAGGGCCTTGCCGACGCTCCGCATCCCGACGGCCATGGCGTCGGCCGCGGACACCTCGGGGGGTGTGAGCCGCTCGTCGAACCGGACGCCGTACCCTCCGAACAGGCCCACGACCAGAACGGTCCCCACGCCGGGGTCGGCGGCCAGCACCTCGAGAGCCCGGGCGAACATGCCGGGGTCCGCGTCGGCGGCGCCGGCGAGATCCACCGGGTTCGCGACTCCCGCTGCGGGGCCCAGCAGGCTCCGGAGAGCCTCCCGGGTGGCCGGCGCCAGCTCCACCGGCTCGGCGCCCATGTCGGAGAGGGCGTCGGCGGCGAGGGTCCCCTGCCCGCCCCCGTCGGAGAGGATCGCGATTCCCGACCCGGCCGGGGGGACGGGCTGCCAGGCCAGGGTCTCCCCCACGTGGAGGAGCTCGTCGGTCCGGCGGACCTCCACCACCCCCGCCTGGGCCAGCCCGGCGGCCAGGCGGTCGTGGGGCCCCGCCACGGAGCCGGTGTGGGAACGGGCCGCCTCGGCGCCGGCCTTGGAGCGGCCGGCCTTGAGGAGCACCACCGGGGTGGTGGGCGCGACCCGGGCGGCCGCGGACAGGAAGCGCCGCGTGTCCCTAATGCCTTCGGCGTAGCAGAGCACGGCTCGGGTGCCGGGATCCCGGCCCAGCCACTCCAGCGACTCTCCGAAGCCCACGTCGATCTCGTTCCCGAGGCCGGCGCACATGGCGATCCCCTCCCCCGACCGCTCGGTCACCTCCTTCATGAGGGCCAGGGCCATGTTCCCCGATTGGACCAGCAGGGAGAGCGTGCCGGACCGGACGCCCCGGGCCCCGATGAGGTTGAGGCCCAGGGGGAGGTTCAGCAGCCCCGAGGTGTTGGGCCCGACGATCCGCACCCCGTGGTGGCGGCCGGCCTCGGCGACTCGGGCCTGCAGGGCCGCACCCTCGTCTCCCGACTCCCCGAACCCCACCGCCAGGACGACCGCGGCCCGGACGCCGGCGCGACCGCAGGCGGCGATCACATCGGGAACGGTGGAGGCGGGTGTGCACACCACCGCCAGCTCCGGCGTCTCGGGGATGGCGTCCAGCGTGGGGAAGCAGGTCCGGCCCAGGATCTCCCCGCCCCGGGGGTTCACGGGGTGGACGTCCCCGGCGAACCCCGACTCGGCCAGGGCACGGAGGATCTGGAAGCCCCGTTTCGCCGGGTCGGCGCTGGCGCCCACGACCGCGACGGACGTCGGGCGGAAGACGGCGTCGAGGCCAGGGGCCACCGGGCCCGGATCTCCGTGCCCCGGCATCGGAGTGTGCTCGGCGGCGGACCGCCGGTCGTGAACGTGCATGGAGGTCGCCGCTACCGCCCGGTGAACCGGGGGGGACGTCTCTCGCTGAAGGCCCGGACGCCCTCGGCCCAGTCTTCGGTTCCGAAGAGGCGTTCCAGGGTCCGGGCCTCCTCCTTCAGTGCCCGGCTACGGGACATCCCCGCCGAGAAGCCCACCAACCGCTTGGCCGCGGCCAGGGAGAGGGGCGCCCGCTCGGCGAGGCGGCCGGCGAGCTCGAGGGCGGCCTCGAGGACCCGGTCGGTCGGCAGCGCCCGGTTCGCCATTCCCATGGCGGCGGCGTCCCGGCCCCGGATGGGTTCCCCCAGGTAGATCAGCTCCCGGGCCCGCAGGACCCCGATCCGCTCTGCCAGCGTGTACACGACCCCGCCCCCCACGAAGGTCCCCAGCGCGACCTCCGGCAGGCGCAGCGTGGCGTCCTCGGCCACGAGCATGAAGTCCGCCGATAGAGCCAACTCCAGGCCGGCCCCCACCGCCGGTCCGTTCACGGCGGCCACCACCGGGACCGCTCCCCGCTGGATGCGTCGGTTGACCTGCTGTGCGGTGCGAACGTAGCGGCGGCGGGTCTCCCCGGTCGGGGGGCCATCCGCATGGGCCTTGAGGTCTGCGCCCGCGCAGAAGCCCCGTCCGGCACCGGTCAGGACCACCACCCGGACCTCCGCGTCGGCCTCGGCGGCGCGGAGGGCGGCGAGGAGCGCCTCGTAGACCGGCAGGCTCACGGCGTTCAGGCGCTCCGGACGATTCAACGTCAGGAGGAGCACCGGGCCGCGACGCTCGGTCAGGAGGGGCGGAGTCTCCGGGCCCGCCTCTCGGTCCGTCACGGTCCCTCCCCCTCCCCGACGACGCTCCCGTCCGCCCGGATGGCCTGTCCGGCCATGGCTCCGGTGAAGGCGCCGTCCCGGATGGCGAACACCCCGTTCACCAGGAGCTGGGTGACCCCTTCGGCGTACTGGTGGGGCTCTTCGAAGGTGGCCAGGTCCCGGTAGCGTTCCAGGTCCAGCACCACCAGGTCGGCCCGCATCCCGGGCCGCACGTAGCCCCGGTCGTCGAGCCGGAGGAAGTCCGCCGCCAGGCCCGTGAAGCTCCGGATGGCGAAGGGGAGCTCCAGGAGCTCCTCCTCCACCACGAACTCGTGGAGCTTCTTGGGGAAGGCTCCGTAGACCCGGGGGTGGGTGACCGCCTGGCCTTCCGCGGGTGTGCGGCCGTCCGTGCAGGTCATCATCCAGGGCATCCGGGCCAGGTACCGGGTGTTGACCGGGTCGTAGAGCTCCAGGTTCATGACTGTCGCATTCCCGTTCTCCTCCAGGATGCGCCGCACGGTGGCCGGCACGTCCATCTCCCATTCCCCTGCCACCTCCGCGAGGGTCTTCCCGTTGAGCCGGGGATCCGGGTCCGCGAAGAGGATCTTCTCCGCCCCGCCCCGCATGGCCAGGGATTCGGTCATCTGCCGGCGCAGGAGGGCGGCGGTGTCGGGCCGGGCGAAACGGGCCAGGATGGCGTCCTGGCCCCCGGCCGCGGCCCAGCGTGGGAGGGCGTAGGCCCGGAGGTTGGACTGGGTGGCCGTGTAGGGGTGCTGGGCGGCCCAGACCTCCACGCCCCGGGCCCGGGCCTCCTCGATCATGCGTGCCCCCACCTCGGCCCGGCCGTAGTTCGGGGCCCCCTGGGGGTTGAAGTGGGAGAAGATCACCCGGAGGCCGCTCTCCTCGCCGATGCGGATGCCCTCGGCCACACTGGCGTCGTAGCCGATCCCCTGGTAGGTGGCCCCCAGGTCCCGGTCGTGGGTGTCGTAGATCGCCCCGTCCCACTCGGCCGCCACCCGACTCAACTCGATGACCTCCTCGGTGGTGGCGTAGAAGCCCGGCGTGTAGAACAGGCCGGTGGAGAGGCCCAGGGCGCCCTGCTCCATCGCATTGCGCACCATGGACTTCATGCGCTCCATCTCATCCTCCGTGGGAGCTCGAGCGTCGCTGCCCAGGACCTCGCTCCGGATGGCGCCGTGGCCCGCGTAGGCCAGGGCGTTCACCCCGATGCCGTCTCGGGACCAGGCGGAGAGCCGGTCGCCCACCTCCCAGGTCCCTCCCCCGTCAACGCCCATCAGGACCGTCGTGATCCCCTGGGCCAGGAAGGGTCGGGCGTCCCGGCCGTAGTCCTCCTCGAGCTCGGCGTGGGAGTGCATGTCGATGAAGCCGGGAGCCACCACCTGGCCCGTCACGTCGATCTCCTCGGCGGCCCGGAGCCCCGAGAGGTCGCCCACCTGGACGATGCGGCCCTCCTGGACGGCGACGTCGGCCATCACGGCCTCGGTCCCGGTCCCGTCCAGGACCGTACCTCCGCGCAGGATCAGGTCGACATCGGGCGCTCCACCCGCGCAGGAAGGGGCGGCGAAGGCGAGGAACAGGGCCGGGCCGGCCAGGCGCCGGGAGCGCCCCCGGCGTGGGGGTTGAGCGTTCATGCCGCGAGTATGGAGAGGGCCCGGGGCGGGGCGCCAGTGGGGACGCCCGCGCAGTCCGTCCGTGGTCCACGCACGACCGCCGCGGTCTCCGCCGCCGCACGGCTCCGCGGCCCGCCCGACCGGGCCGAAGGCGCCCCGCCGCCCCAGGGCCCGCCCGTCCGGAGGCCCCAGGGGTCAGCCCCGGGCGTGCCAGTCCGCCAGGATCGACCGCTCCATCTCGATCATGGATTGCTCGCCCGAGAGCATCCGTTCCTTCCGCTCCTCCGGGACGGCGTCGGTGGACCACCAGTCGTGGATGTCCCGGACGCTCCTGGCCAGAGGCGTGAAGGTCAAGCCGTTCTCGACGGCCCGGCGGTTGTCGATCATGGCTGAGCCGTAGTTGTTCCCGGCCGGCATGATCCACGGGACGGCGAACCGGACCCCCCGCTCGGACAGGAAATCGGCGTCGTCCACAGGAGTGAAGGTGGCCTCGGAGGCGAAGGCGGCGTGGGCGCCGTGCACGAACCGCAGCATGCGGGTGGTTCCCACCGGGCCCACCGCGTTCCACGTTCCGGCGGCCCGCTGCTCCACCAGGCGGATCATCCACGACGCCACGTCGCGGATGTCGACGTACTGTACCTGGTCCCCGGGACCGGGCACGAGGACCTCGCCGCCCATGGCGAGGCGCACCGGCCAGTACGTGAAGCGGTCCGTGGGGTCGCCCGGACCCATCATGTAGCCCGGCCGCACGGCGATGACCCGGTCGTCACCGAAGGCCGCCCGGGCCGCCAGCTCCGAGTTGGCCTTCATGATCCCGTAGTCGAAGGCTCCGTCGTCACCGGGGGCCACGTCCGCCGGCAGCTCTAGCCGGGGCTGCGTCTCCTCGCTGATCCCCGCCTCGAGATAGGGATAGTAGACGCCCGTGGACGACACGTAGAGATAGAGATCCACGGCGTCCTTGAGGAGCTCCGCCGAGGTCCGGGTCCATTCGACGCTGCGCCCGGAGTTGTCCAGCACGGCGTCCCAGCTCCGGCCGCGGAGGGCGTCCAGGTCGTTGTCCCGGTCCCCGACGAGCATCTCCACCTTGTCGAAGACGTCCTGGTGCACCGAGGGCATCGTGCGGCCCCGGGTGAAGGTGGAGACCGTGTGGCCCCGGCCCAGCGCGTAGGCGATCTGGTGGGGGCCCAGGAAGCTGGTTCCGCCCAGGATGAGGATCCGGAGCGGGTGGGGTGCGGACTCCGGGACGGGGCCCGAGAGGACGGATCGCCCCGGCATGCGGCCTGCCGCGTCGAGGCCCCGGGGCTGGAGTGCGGCCAGCCCCGCGGCAGCGGCCCCCAGGGCCAGGAAGTCCCTGCGTGTGGTCAAGGCGCCACCTCCGGGTCCGCCGAGGGCGGGGCTCCCTCCGGGTCCGCCGAGGGCGGGACTCCCTCCGGGCAGAACCGGTGGATCGGCCGACCTCCGCCGGAATCGAAGGCCATGTTGTCCCGTGGCACCGGGTGTCCGCACTTCTGGCAGATCTGCCCGTCCCGCACCGTGCGCTCCCCGGCACGTGGGTCCCGCAGGCCGAACAGCTTCGCGAAGAACCCCATCTCCCCTCCTCCCCTGGCGTGTGGGCGTCCATTCTACGGGCTTGGGCCGCGTTCTCAAAACGGAGGCGGGGCCGGGCGGGCGCGGGCCGGGCGCGCCGGAGCCCGCCGCCGAGAAGCCCGGCGTCCGGGCGGTGGTGGCGACGCGATCCGATACCGCGGGGCCGGCTACCCCGCCCACTCGGGCCGCAGGATGGCGAACCAGGCCTCGTCCATCACCTCGCCCCCCTCGATCCGGCTCATGCGGAGCACGCCCTCGCGGGTCATCCCGATCTTCTCCATGACCCGCTGGGAGGCGCCGTTGCGGGCGTCCGCACGGGCCTGGATCCGATTCAGGTCGTGGTGGGCAGCAAAGGCCGCGTCGACGACGGCCCGGGCCGCCTCCGAGCAGAGGCCCCGGTTCCAGTGCGCCCGCGCCAGGGCGTACCCCATCTCGGCCAGACCGTGCTCGAACCGGAACCTCAGGTTGATCCCGCCGACGACGGCGTCGTCCAGGACGATGGCCCACACCGGATGAACGGTGCGATCCACCAGGATCTGCCGGGCCACGAACCGCTCGGCGTCGTCGAGCTCGTACGGACGGGGCAGCATCCGCAGGTACCGGGACCATTCCGGATCCCGGGCGTAGGCGAAGACGTCGTCCACGTCACCCAGCTCGTACGGCCGGAGCCGCAGGCGGTTGGTCCGGATCTCCTCCGGCAGCGCGGCTCTCTCCACGGCGTCTCCTTTGCCCCGCAGCGGGGCGCGACGATCGGGGCCGGCCGGGCCCCGGATCGGACTGAGGGCCCGGCCCACCTACCGTGGTCCCCGGGTCGCCCGTTGTCCACTCCGGGGCCCGATCGACGCCGGGCGGACCCCCCGGTTCAGCTCCGGGGCTTCCGGCCCCTCCGCCTGCGGCGGCCGGAGGACGAGCCCGTCCCCCCGTTCCGTCCCGAGGGCGAGCCGGTCCCTCCGTTCCGCCCCGAGGCCTCCTGGTTCACCTGCTTCCGCTCGGCCTTGGCGGCGGCCCGGGCGCGGTCCTCCCTGCGCTTCTCCTGGATGGCCCGGATGCGCTCCGCCCGGGGCACTTCCAGGGCGTCTCCGGTCCGGTCGTAGTCGAAGCCTTGGAGGCGGACCCGCCCGATGCGGGCGCCCACGGCTCGTTCGATCTTGCCGAAGTCCTGCTCCTCCTCCGGCGACACCAGGGTGTAGGCCTCCCCGGTCATCTCGGCCCGGGCGGTCCGGCCGACCCGGTGGATGTAGTCCTCGGGGACGTTGGGAACGTCGAAGTTCACCACGTGCCCCAGAGCCTCCACGTCGATGCCCCGGGCCGCGATGTCGGTGGCCACCAGCACACGGAAGTCTCCCCGCTTGAAGCCGGCCAGCGCCTTGGTGCGCTGGGCCTGGGAGCGGTTGCCGTGGATGCGCTCGGCGGGGATGTCGTGCTTGTGGAGGAACTTCGCCAGGCGGTTCGCCCGGTGCTTGGTCCGGGTGAAGACCAGCGCCTCGTCCATGCTCCCGCCCGAGAGAAGCTCCAGCAGGAGTGCGCTCTTGAGCTTCTGGGGCACGGGGTAGGCGGCCTGGGTCACGCCCGCGGCCGGGGCCGCCTTCCGCTGGAGCGCCACCTTGACGGGCCGGTCCAGGATCTCGTGGGTGAGCTTCTCGATCTCCGGCGGCATCGTCGCGCTGAAGAACAGGACCTGCTTCGGCTTGGGCACGTGCTTCAGGACCCGCCTGATGTCGGGCAGGAAGCCCATGTCCAGCATGCGGTCCGCCTCGTCCAGGACGAGGAACTCGAGGCCCGCCAGCCGGGCGTAGTCGTACTGGAAGTGGTCCAGCAGCCGGCCGGGGGTCGCCACGATGACGTCGGCGCCCTTCCGGAAGGCCTTCTCCTGGGGTCCCATCCCCACTCCCCCGTACACGGCGGCTGCCGTCACGCCCGAGAAGCGGGCGAGATCCTGCATGTCCTCCACGATCTGCAGGGCCAGCTCACGGGTCGGCGCGATCACCAGGGCCCGGGTCGTGCCTCGGGGGCGATCCACCAGGTCGTGGAGGATGGGCAGGAGGAAGGCTGCCGTCTTGCCGCTCCCCGTCGCGGCGCAGGCGAGCAGATCCCGCCCGTCGAGGGCGTGGGGGATGGCTTCGGTCTGAATGGGTGTGGGCTGGGTGAACCCCAGCGCGTCGACCCCCTTCAGGAGGGTCGGATGCAGCTTCAATGTGGCGAACGCCAATGTGGTATCCGTTGGGAGGCGCTCCGCAGGCCGGCCGTCGCAAGAAGTGGCGGCTCGATAAGC
>DATHRY010000198.1:0-23997 GCA_035464715.1 Longimicrobiales bacterium | reverse complement strand
CGTAGTGGGGCCCAATACGGTCGAGCTCCAGACGCTCACGATCAATCAGGCAGTGCTACATGTTCGCAGGGGTGATCCACTGGCAGCCCGCCCATTCGTCGAGCGAGCGGCCCAGTGGCGACCCTCACCTCGAGAGAGTCTAAACGCGTTACACGATGCATGCGGATTGATGATTGCGCTTGAGGAGGGCCGGGTGGCCCTCGCGCGGAGGCTCTTCGAAGCCCTGGAGGGACTGGATCTGAGCTTCCCCTTTAGCTCAGATCTTTCGCTCGTCCCTCTGGCGAGGGCAAAGTTCCTCCGGCGGACAGGACATCTTTCAGATGCCCGGGTGCTCCTGCGAACTGCAGCCCAACTGATGGCCTCGCAGAGCGATACTGCCCTTCGGCGGCTCAGAGAAGCCGCGATCTAAGTGCCTAGCTGGTCGCCGGCCGCACGCGCGCATCGGCAGCGTGCTCCACCGCGTCGAGTTCGTCCCGTTCCTTCGCGGCGACCTCACGTCGGTCCTCTTCCACCGAGGCTTGATGTTGCTCAAGCACATCCGTATCGACGATCGCGTCGACGACCTCTGGGTCGAACTGTGAGCCGGAGTAGATAGTTAGCTCCTTCCGAACCGTATCGAGGTCCAGCGCCTTTCGGTACGGTCGATCCGAGAGCATGGCATCGATCGCATCGGAAACCTTGATGATCTTCGCACCGATCGGAATCTGGTCACCCTGCAGACCATCAGGGTATCCCTTGCCATCCACTCTCTCATGGTGGTGGCGCACGTCCGCGATGACACCGAGAGGGACCGACGAAAGTGTCTGAAGGAGCTCGACACCCTTGGTGACGTGCGACTCAATGATCGACCGTTCCTCGGACGAGAGAGATGCCGGCTTCTTGAGGATCTCGGTGTAGATGGCGTCGATCTTCCCCACGTCGTGCAGGAGGGCACTTTGCTCAACTCGCGAAACCTTTCGCTCACTTAGATTCATCGCGCGAGCGATTCTCGCCGAGAGCTTCGAGACTCGAAGCGAATGCCCCGACGTGTACGGGTCGCGTGTCTCAATTGCTTTGACAAGTGCTCGGAGTAGGTCTTGGTTCGCTTTGCTTAGGCGGTAGTTGATCTGGTAGAAGTGCCGAACGAACAACATCGGGAAGAGAACGATGACCAGGCCAACCAGCGATAGTTCCCGATAAAGGAGAGCCACGGCAAGCGCGACTGGAGATACAGCGAGGTCGACGAGAATATTGCTCGCCGATGGCCCCGAGAGATCCGACCAGGTGCGTCGGAGAGGAATTCTCCTACTGATCGCGATGGCGCCGGCCACCATCCCGTGATTCACAATCAGGAAGGCCAGGCCGAACGCAAGCACGCCCACCACCGCACCCCAGGTGGTCAGATCGCCAGCAATAAGGCTAATTGACTCGGACTCTCCATACCCCGAAATGCGCGTCAGGACTTGGGTGTATGCGACACCGCCAAGAAAGGCCGAGATGACGTACTGTGCCGAATTAAACGTCGCCTTCAAGAAGGGCTTCTTGTGAATCCCGTACTCTGCGACAACCCCGACGATGAGGAAGAGGAAGACCGACGAAGCCGGGCCAAAGAGAAGAGCGCCAGTAAGTAGCGGGATGAAGGTGATGGAGAAGTTCGACTCCGAGTCACCTACGGACGTCCGAACGCTTAGAGACTCAGACAGAAGGCCAAGGATGAGGAGGGTCAGGAACCCGTCCCAATGGCCCGGTGGGATGGAGAAGGCACTGGACCAGTCCAGTGCCCCCAACACCAACGCCGCGACGCCCGCGGTAGCCCCGACGTAGATGGTGATTGGTCGCATAGAAAAGGAGGCGGCCCCTCTCGGTAGTCCGATTTACCAGCTAGCAACTCCGCGCATTGCCGCGAAGACAGCGCCGAATCCGTCCATAAGAGCCTCGAACAGACCCATGAGCCTCACCTCCTTTACAGAGAGAGTCGACTTCCTCGCTATCGGAAATCGCTGGGCTCCGCTCTCCGCTCAGCTTCGCTCTGGACGTACCGAGAGGGACCTCCTTGTCAGTTCTGAGTCTACGAACGACCCCGGACCCATCGGTCCGTGGCCTGCAGCGTCGCCATGATGACGGCCTTGTCGGGCGTGTCTTCAAACACGGCGGCGCCTGCGAGTGGTGTCATGTGGCGTCCACTCATGGCGTGAACCGCCACGAGCACGTAGTCACGATCGAAGGCGTCCATCACCTTGACGCCGTCGAGGGTCAGCGAAAAATCACCCGAGCCGTTCGCGGACGCGGCCGCCTCGACCGCACCGAGGGTCGCCTGGGCAATGGCGTCCAGGCGGCCTCGTGCGATATCGGGGCCGAGAGACTCTCCTTCGTATCGCTCTCCCTGCCACTCCACGGCCACCTGCATCCGGACACGCTGTGACCGCTGGCTCTCGACCTGGTGGCCGAGGAAGAGGATGCGTGGTTCCTGACTGGTGGGGAGCGGTCGCACGAGGGGGGTGCGCTGCGGCGCAACGGGTTCAGGGGGAGCAGCCGTCTTCACGTTCGACGGAGCAACGGGGCGGGCCGGGGGAGCGACGGTGGTCCGGGCCACCGAGATCTTCCGGTGGTCCACGGCCAGGTCGTAGTGGGCCATGAGAGCCGACTCGACGTTCCGGACCGTCTGCTTGGGGGTCACCTCCTCGGTGGTGAGGAGGTGGATCTCGTCGATGTCGCTGCCCGGCTTTGCGACGAGCCGGACGGACATCACGCCGGTGAGGGAACCAAGCAGGTCCTCGACACCATTGATCGTCCAACTGTTCTTGGACGGTTGCTCCCGAGCACCCATCAGCGGGACCTCACCGAGGACGACGACAGCCATCGATCAGCCCTGCGCGCGCAGGGGGGTGACGGCCACGTGAAACTCAGATTCATTTGATGCCGCTGCCTCGGTCGTGTTGATGGATGCTGATGGGGAGGGCCGGTCACCGTCGGGGGCCCGGGAACGACCTCGCCCGGGGCGCCGAAGGGAAATCAAATGTTTCTGGAGATTCCCACCACTTATGGACTTGCGACGCGACCGTGTCAAGCAATCAATAGTCAACAAGGAATCCGCCACCCCAGCAAGGCCGCAGCCAGCAAAGAATTTTCATTGAAGGAAACTTCATTAAGGTTTCTTCAATAGTCGTGTGCAACAGGGGTCGGGACGCACCGTCCGCCGGGGTCCCGACGGCAGGGGTTTATTGCGATTTCTCCGAGTGTCGGCGCCACCTCTACGGTGTCCTCGCGTCCTCTCCTCGAGGATGGCCCGAGCACTCCGGCGCAATAGAGGACGGACGGGGCCGCCCGAAGGTGTCACCGAGGACATCCTCCAGGGGTGGTCGCTTGATGCCCGGAAAGGACGTCGGGTGGTCACGCCAGACAAAGTCGAGCGCCGCCAGCCGGGCTCGTCCTCAAACGAGGCGCGCCAGGGACGCTGGGGAGATCCAGGCCGGCTGTGGGAGGCACGGTGCTGCGCATGCATAGGTCGATCATGCGGGGAAGGCCGGCCGGAACGGTGCCTGTACGCTAAGGCAACCGCGCCGGGGCGAACAGGCGCCGGGTGCGCGCGGAATGGCCGGGGCGACACGGGCCGGTGGCCGGCGGCCGGTTGGGGCCCACCCGGGTATGGGAACGCCCCGCCCTCGGTGAGATCGTCGTTGCATGGCGAATCCCGAGGTGTTCGATGAGCAGGACCGCCGTGGCTTCCGGGCCCGGTTCCACGACGAGCTCCGCGAGGCGTGGAGCGTTGCCCTGGCCGTCAAGCGACTTCGCCTGAGCGCGATCGACGTGTCGGACGGGCAGCTGCGCGGAATCCGCGGGGCCCGCCTGGTCCTCGCCCAGGTCCGGGCGGCGGCGCTGGACGCCGAGGCTCACGCGTTGATGGCCCGACCAGACGCCCGGAGTCGGCTGGAGATCATCCTAGGGCTCATGCGAGACGGCCGAATGCGTATCCGGGTCGCACCGCTCGGCGGATGGTCACCGGACTTCTCCGTCTTCTCCGACGCTCGGGGCCCTCGGAGCGTGCTGATCGGCTTCCACCAGTTCGAGCGCGTCCATCCCTATCCCGGTCCGACCCTGGGCGTCCGGTTCGGACGCAGGGGGGCTCTTCTGGCCCTCCGGCGGTTCGAGGAAGTCTGGGATCGATCCCATGATGTCCTTCCGGCGATCCAGTCGATTCTGGCCCGGGCACACCGCTGGTCCGGGCTCCCAGAACCCGTTGACACCCTTCGGGCCCTTGGGTAGCGTTACGGCTCCCTTTCAGGGTCGATCCCGGGTAGCTCAGCTGGTTAGAGCATCTGACTGTTAATCAGAGGGTCGTCGGTTCGAGTCCGACCCCGGGAGTTGATGATCGGGTCCAGGTCCATGCCTGGGCCCGCTTTTTTTTGGGGGGCAGGGTGGTCCCGCGTACCCACCTCCCGCGGCTGGTACGGACCTTGCGCCTTTGAGACGACCGGATGCCGTTGCCGGGGAATCCTCGAAAAGGATCCCGACGGCACCTGACCGAGTCCCTCTCAGACGTAGGAGAACCGATGTCATCTCGAGCCCATACCCCCCTTCTTTGCGCCCTCGCAGTGGTGGTGGGGGCCGCCGCCTGCACCGACGCCGAGCAGTCCGAGATGCAGGCCGAGGTCCAAGAGGTCCAGGCCGAACTCAGCGCCGAGATGCAGGAATTCCAGATGGCTCTTCACGAGACCGTCCGATCCTCTGACGCGTCGCTGGACGAGATCCAGGCCGACATGGCCGAACTGGACGACGAGGCCCGGGAGGAGTGGACCGAGACCGTGCGGGACCTCCGCTTGGCCCGGGAGGAGCTCCAGGCCGATCTCGCCAGGCTGGAGCCGGCGGCCGAGGAGGAATGGGCCGAGGCCCAGGCAGACCTCGCTCGGCGCGCTCAGGACCTGGAGTACGAGCTGGATCGGGCCGAGCTCCGGGCAGCTGAGACCGCGGAGGAGTTCGCGGCCGCGGTGGACACCAGGATGACGGAGATCGACGCCAAGCTGGTGGAGCTCCGGGCCGAGGTGGACGGGCTGGACGAGGAGCTTCGGGAGGAGCACCAGGAAGCCATCCAGGAGATCGAGGACGGCTGGCGCACACTCCAGGAGGAGACGGCCCAGCTCTCCGCGAACACCGAGGCCGAGTTCGCCGAGATCCGCTCCGAGACGGCGGAGCAGCTCGCCACTCTGCAGCGGGAGCTGCGGGAGCTCGAGTGGGAGCTTCGGCACGACGTGGACCTTGGGGACAAGGCCTGACTCGGGGATCCCCTCAAGGCGTAGTCGAGCGGAAGGCCGCTCTCCGGTCCGGGGAGCGGCCTTTCGATTTCGTCTTGCAGGGCCCCTACAGATGAAGGTCGGACGGTCAGTCGGCTCCCCGGTCGGTCCGAGGGAGGCGTGTGGCGATCCACACGGTACGATAGATGGCGGTTGCCACCGTGCCCACCGCGATCAGCCCGATGGCCCAGAGCAGAAAGGTGCCGGGCTCCCCCGATCCGATCCGGGGTGAGACCACGGGGTCCAGGAGTGCGCCGACCCCGAGGACGAGCAGCCGCTCCGCGCGCTGCATGACCCCTGCGGTGCAGAGGACCCCCTCCACCTCGCCTCGAGCCCGGGCGTAGCTGACGATGAGGCTTCCTCCCAGGGCGGCCGCCACGAGCGCAAGTCCGAGGGGCCGCTGACCGAACCACAGCGCGAGGCCCACGAAGGCACCGAGCTCCGCGAACCGATCCAGGGTCGCGTCCAGAAACGCTCCCCGGGGCCCGGCTACACCCTGCGCACGTGCGACCCTGCCGTCGATGGCATCGGCGGCGCCCCCGAGAAGGACACCCCAACCCCCGAGGGCCAGATGCCCCGTGGCGAACGCCGCGCCCCCGGCGACGCCGAAGGCGACGCCAAGGAGGTTGAAGAAGGTCGGCGACAAGCCTGCCGCCACCGACCCGGCGACGATGGGGTGCACGATCCAGTAGAACCACGAACGGAGGAAGCCACCGAGGACGAATCCACCCCGGGACGAGGATTCCAGCGGATCCGGCCGCCGGGACGCCACCAGGGCGTACACCGGCATGGTGGCCACGGCGAGGGCCAGCACGCCCACCAGGGCCAGGAGCTCGCGGCTCACCCTTCGGCGTCGCTGCCCTGGTTCATCGCGCGTCCCTCTCGAAGCACCTTGAATACCTTCGGCCAGAGAAGCAGAAGGGGCCAGCGCCGCTCCGCCTCGGTCAGATCGACCTTGAGTCCCGTCCGGCGCTCCACCTTCCGCACAATGTAGGTCTGCCAGTCGTTGAACGTCACCATGTGCTTGAACCACCGGGCGATCCCCCGGACCTTCGACCGGAAGAAGTACCCCCGCCGGGCCATACGAACCCATCCCGACGCCGGGTGGCTGAACCGGTAGACGCCCTCCCCGGCCGGTTCCAGGTCCCCGTCGGCAGCGGCCCTGGCGAGCACCTCGCCATATACCTCCACCAGCCAGTCTCGCTGCGCCATCCAGACCTCCAGAACCCGGTCCGCAGATTCTGGTCGCACCTCGCCCGCGAACGACACGGCGAGCATCTCCTGGGTGTAGGTCACGGCGTCGAACTGCCGACCCCCCAGGAAGGGGCGGGTCCACGCGAGCGTCTCCCGACGCGCAGCGGCGAGGATCTCGTCCAGGCTGGACGAGATCTCCGGACTGGCGGCCCAGATCGTGGAGACGTGCTGTACGAGACGTCCCTTGAGGAAATGATCCCTGGAGTGGGGCCCCATGGCCCTGCGAAACTGATCCCGCCGGAGAACCAGGCACTTCGCCAACGGGCGGCCGTCTCCCCAGGGTGCGAAAGCCGTCACGTAGGGCGGCAGGATCGCTCCCATCAGGTTCATCAGCAGTGGCGGGCGACGGAACGCCCCTGCCTCTCGCATGGCCCGGTGAAACGGCGGGTATCGATCCACCACCACGACGAGATCCCAGGCCGAATGGGCGTCGGGCGACGATCGGTGGAGCTGTGATCCGTAGAGGACCACCGCCAGCACCTGCCCGCCCCCGGCATCGACCAGGGCTTCGGCCAACTCCCGTGCTACCGGCGGAGACCCGGCATCCGGGCCGTGGACGGCGTGGGGTCCCGTCACGAGCCGGACCGCGGCGAAAGGGCCGGCGCCCGCATCCGGTCTAGGGTGGCCTTCATCATCTCCTCCATCTCGCCGATGAAGCTGTCGACCGCCTCGGCCGAAGCCCCGGCTCCGGGTCCGGTGAACGGTCCCTCGACTCGCATGCTGCCCCGGACCGACGGCACGTTCGCCCTGAAGTCGTCCACCCTTCCGCACTCCCAGAAGCCGTCGGCCACGGCGACCCACACCTCCCAGTCCCTCGCCGGCAGGATCGCTCGCAGCCCTCCCCGCCGGAAACGGGCGATGCCGCCGTCGCGACTCCGGGTTCCCTCGGGGTAGATGACCAGCGGAACGGGGGAAGCCGCAGCGGCCCGTTCGAGACGGGAGAAGTCGTCCCGGCCCGTTGCCCGCGGATTCACCGTCGGGTATTGATACAGCCGGACCATGTGCGAAATTAGCGGTTTGCCCGAGGCGTAGCGCTCGCGGGTCACGATCCGGGGATGCCCCGGACGCGCCGCACGAACGATCAGGGGGATGTCCAAAAGGGACTGATGGTTCATCAGGACGAGGACCCCGGACCCGCTCGGAATCTGCGGGATATGTCCAATGTGGGCCCCGCCGACGAGGCGCGTGGTGCCGAGGACCATCAGAGCCATGATCTGCTGCCAGATCCCGAGCAGGGAGTTGCGACGACTCGGACAGAGGCGGGTCAGTGGAGCGACCACGAGTCGTTGCACCACGTCGGCCACCAGGAGCGCGGCCGCCAGGATGGTCAGCGTGAGGGTACCCCGGATCTTCATGACGGGCTCCGGGAACCACGAACGACGACGGTGATCGACACGGCGCCTCTCCAGGGCGGATTCAGATAAGGGGCGAAGGCTAATGAGGAACAAGGACGCACTTCAAGACGCCGACACACGGACGGAGGATTCCGTGAGCGCACGGCACAACCGGATCCGGACGGTAGAGTCGGAGGATACGCGGGTGGAAGCCAACCCGATGGACTACGACTACACCAACTTCTACTTCGGGGCCGGCGACGACCCCTTCGCCATGCTGGAGCCCTTCCAGGACTGGTACCGACAGGTCCGTCCCCTGGGCTACTACCAGTACGAGCTTCCGATCCACACCGCGCCGTCGACCCGGGTGGACGTGGAGGACACGAAGACCGGCGAGATCCGAAAGGGACTCATCAACTTCGCGTCCTACAACTACCTGGGCCTCTCCTACAGGGACGAGGTCAAGGAAGCCATCAAGGCGGCCGTGGACGTCTACGGTGGCGGCTCGTCCGGCTCCCCGATCCTGTCGGGTACCACCAGCCTCCACCGTCAGCTTTCCGAGCGACTGGCGGCGTTCAAGGGGAAGGAGGCCACGCTGATCTTCCCCACCGGCTACAGCGCGAACGTCGGGGTCATCGCGGGGCTCATGCGCTCCGGGGACCTGATCGTGGCTGATCAGTACGCCCACGCCTCCATCGTGGACGGGATGATCCTCTCCAAGGCCAAGAGTCGGTTCTTCCGGCACAACCGGGCCGACGACCTGGATCGGAAGCTCAAGGGGTTCGAGGGGAAGAAGCTGGTCGTCATCGAAGGCGTCTACTCCATGGACGGGGATATCGCCCCGCTTCCGGAGATCGTAGAGGTCGCCAAGCGCCACGATGCCCGGATCCTCATCGACGAGGCCCACTCGACCTTCGTCTTCGGAGAGAACGGCAGGGGGGTCGCCGAGCACTTCGGGCTCGATGACGACATCGACCTCCACATCGGTACGTTCTCAAAGAGCCTGGGCGGTCAGGGTGGTTTCCTGGCGGGGAGCCTGGCCCTGATCAACTACATTCGCGGCTTCTCCCGGTCCCGCTTCTTCTCCTGCGCCCTGGCGCCCACCGTCACGGCGGGCATTCTCAAGGCCCTCGAGCTGGCCGACTCGGAGCCCGAGCTCCGGACGAAGCTCTGGGAGAACGTCGCGTTCATGCAGAAGCGCCTTCGGGACGCCGGCGTCGATGTCGGGGATTCCGAGTCACAGGTGATCCCGATCATGGTGCGGAACGACGCGCTGATCTTCGATCTCGGCGAGGAACTCCTGCGGGATGGCGTCTTCATCAATCCGGTGAAGTATCCCGCCGTAGGTAAGCACAAGTCCCGGTTCCGCATGTCGATCTCCTCGGCCCACACGGTGGAGGACCTCGACGAGGGTGCCGAGATCATCATCCGTGTCCTGAAGAGGAACGGGATCATCGGATCATGAACCTCACCCGGTACGGCTTCGACTGCTGCGTCGGAGCCTTCTTCGAGATAAGCACGCAGGATGCGCGACGCATCCTGCCGGCCCACCTGCAGCCCGTGGAGATCCAGCACGAGCGCAGCGTCATGGCCGTCCTCGCCTTCCGCTTCACGGAGAGCGAGGTCGGGCAGTACGACGAACTGGTGATGGCCGTGATCACCCCACCACTCGTGGAGGCGGGGAAGCCGCTGCCGAAGGCGGCCTTCTTCCCGTTCATGGTGGCCACGAGCACGGATGCCTCCCGGGCACACGCCATCGAGCGGTGGCGGCTCCCCCACCACATGGCCGCGCTGGACTTCGAGTTCATCCAGTCGGACGGGGCGATGCAGGTGGTGGTGCGGGACGGTGGCGACCCGGTGGTCGAACTCACCGTCACCGAGCACGACTTCGCCCCTGCACTCAACCCGTACCACTGCTTCACCTCCGGTGCGTCCGTGGGCGGCGAGGGCAACTTCAAGGTCAACATCTTCATGGACGCCCCCCATTCCGAGCATGAGGAAGAGGAAGGGGAGCTGATCCTCCACGAGCACCCGATGACCTCGATGCTCACCCTCGAAGAGGTGGCGAGCTACCCGTTCCGGGAGGAGTGGTACCAGGCCGGCGTCCAGACCTTCGAGGAGCTGGAGACCCTCTGAACGTGGGACCGGCCGCCGGTCGGAAGACCGTCGTCCTCTTCAACCCGGCTTCGGGCCGGGGCCGTGGAGCCCGACGCATGGCGGCCTACCGGGACCTCGTCGCCCGTGCCGTTCCCGACGCCGCGTACTCGATCTCGGAGTATCCGGGGCACGAGTACGAGCTCACCGACCGTGCGCTGGAGGACGGAGCCGAGCTGATCGTCGCCGTGGGTGGCGACGGGACCTGGAGCCACGTCGCCGATCGGATTCTGGCGTCCGGCCGGGACGACGTGCTCCTGGGCCTGCTACCGTCAGGCACGGGCAACGACTTCGGCCGCAATCTCGGCCTGAGCTACTCGGACCCGACCGCCGCGGTGGGGCGCCTCACCCACGGGTCGGTCCGACCGGTGGACGCGGGACGGATCCTCACCCCGAGCCGGCCCGCCGAAGTGGGCAAGACGGATGGTGACGGCCTCCGGGTGCGTCACTTCCTCAACGTGGTCGGCGTCGGCTTCGACGTCGCGGTGGTCGACGCTGCCGCCGGAGCTCGCTTCCTCCGGGGGGAGCTCCTGTACAAGACCACGGCCCTCAAGCAGCTGTTCCGCTTCCAGGGCCTTCCGGTGGGTCTCGCGGCGGAGGGCGAGCCGCCGCCGCCGGTGAACCACCTGATGATCACCATCACGAACGGCACCTGGTTCGGGGGGGGATTCCCGATCGCACCGGGTGCGGGCGTCGAGGACGGGAGGCTCCATGCGTGCGTGATCCGGGATGCGACCCCGTTCCGACGCATGAGCCTCTTCTCCCGGGCCGGGAAGGGCCGGCACGTCGATCAGCCAGAGGTCGAGAGGTTGGAGTCGCCGGGCTTCCGGCTCGGCTTCGACGGGCCGCCGCGCTTCGAGATCGACGGCGACCTCTTCGTGGCGGAGGAGGAGGAGCTGACGTTGGAAGCCCGGCCGGGAGCGCTGAAGATCCTGGCCTGACCCTCGGGTCCCTCTCCGCGTCGTGCGAGAGCCTTGTGTCGGATGGGACTTCGGCTCTAGCTTCGAGAAAGGCGCTTTGCGATGCAAAGTGCTGATCGTCTCGACACCCGCCGCAGAGCCTCTCAATGCCCGACCCGATCCCCCACATCGGACCACGCCGACCCCCGGTGGCCCTGCATGACCGGGCCATGGACAACCTGCAGTACATCCGGAAGACGATGGAGCGGTCTTCCGCGTTCACGGCGGTGTCCGGGGGAGCCCTGGTCCTCATGGGGGCGGTGGCCCTCGTCGCGTGGGGCCTCAGCCGGGACGTATCCCTGGACCGGTGGGTCGCCGTGTGGATGTCGGCCGCGGCCCTCGCCATCGTGATCGCCACGTCGGCCACGGCGTGGAAGGCCAGGCGCAGCGGGGAACCACTTCTCCGCGGTCCGGGCCGCAAGCTCATCCTGGGGGTCATGCCGGCTCTCGCCGTCGGCGGACTGCTCACACTGCCCCTCCACGAGGCGGGTCAGACGGCCCTGTTGCCGTCGGTCTGGCTCTTGCTCTATGGCACGGCCGTCACCTCGGGAGGGGTCTTCTCGGTCCGGACCATTCCCGTGATGGGACTGTGTTTTCTGGCCATGGGAGCGGCAGCGCTCCTCTCGCCCCCGGAATGGGCAGGCGCGTACATGGCCGCGGGCTTCGGGGGACTTCATGTGGTGTTCGGACTCATCATCGCCGGGAGGCACGGTGGCTGAGAAACCTCGCCCCGCGGAGGACCTCGCGTCGGCCACCCGGCGGCTGTGGAGCGTGGATGGCGTGGACCAGGACAACGGACCCCTGGAGCTCGACCGGCTCATCCACGAGCGCGTCCGCCTCGGGATCGTCAGCGCCCTGGCCGTGAATGGCTCCCTCACCTTCAACGACCTGAAGGCGATCCTGGCCCTCACGGACGGCAACCTTTCGGCCCACGCCCGGAAGCTCGAGGAGGCCGGATACGTCCGATGCACGAAGTCGTTCGATGGGCGAACCCCCCGGACGGAGTTCAGTCTGACGGCCGAGGGCCAGCGGGAGCTCACCGCCTACCTGGAGCACATGGAGGCGCTGATCCGAGCGACCCGGGACGGAGGCGGCTCGTGAGCGAGCGGTGCGGCGTCCATGTCGCCATCATCATGGACGGGAACGGGCGCTGGGCCCGCACGCGCGGCTTTTCCCGCACCCGGGGTCACCGGGAGGGGGCGGCAGCCGTACGCCGGGTGGTCGAGGCCTCTCCGGGGCTCGGGATCGACACGCTCACCCTCTACGCCTTCTCCGCGGACAACTGGAAGCGTCCCCGCCCCGAGGTGAATGCGCTGATGCGCCTCCTCCATCGCTACCTCCGCACCGAGACCGCCGAGCTGGTGGAGCGTGGTGTCCGGGTTCGCCTCCTCGGACGCCGGGACCGCCTGCCCACCCGGGTGCTTCAGGCGGCGGAGGCCGCGGAGGAAGCGACCCGGGATGGCACCAACCTCCAGCTCCGGCTCGCCATCGACTACTCGGCCCGGGACGCCCTGGTCCAGGCGGCGGAGCTGCTCAGGGGCAGCCGGGAGCCGGTCTGCCGGGAACGTTTCTCCGAAGCCCTCTCGCGGGCCATCCACGACGAGGGCGAGGCCCGGGACGTGGATCTGTTGATCCGCACAAGCGGAGAGGAGCGACTCAGCGACTTCCTCCTGTGGGAGTGTGCCTACGCGGAGTTCGTCTTCACTCCGACGCTGTGGCCGGACTTCGGGGCCGCCGACCTGGGCCAGGCCATGGCGGCGTTCCGGGAAAGGGAGCGCCGGTTCGGGGCACTCTCGCCGCAGGCCGCTGCCGGCTGAGGCGGCTCGGTCCAACGCCCGGTCCAGGGCCCCCTCTCCTTCGACGCCCCGGAGCTCCCGCGTGCGCATCCTCCATCGCTGTCCGCTGGAAGCACGGAGCTACGAGCTCGACGCCTTCGGGCACCTGAACCACGCGGTCTACCTCAACTACTTCGAGCACGCCCGCTTCCAGACCCTGTCCGCCCACGGCATCCACGCCGAAGAGATCCGACGACGCGGCGAAGGCGTGCACGTGGTGCGGGTCGAGGTGGACTACAAGAAGGAGGTCCGGCAGGGAACGCGTATCGAGATCCGCACCGCGCTCGAAAGCTTCCGGAAGACCAGCATGACGTTCCGGCAGCTGGCCGCGGATCCGGAGAGCACCGACACCGTCTATGCCGAGGCCCGGGTGGTCGCGGTATGGATCGGACCCGACGGGCGGCCCATGCGCATCCCCGACTCGGTGCGAGCCGCACTCGGGGGAGCTTGACCGCCCGATCCCGACGGGGAATCGTTGGTCATGGAACCGGATGGAGATTTCGGGCGACCGGAGGGTCGTTTCGTCGGGGTCGACGTGGTCGACCTCGCGCTGGGAGAGGCACGGCGCGGGGGACGCGACCCTCGATTTCTTCGCCGGGTGTTCACCGGAGCCGAGCGGGACCGCATTCGAGCGGCGGAGGACCCCACTCGGGAGGTGTGGACCCTGTGGGCCGCGAAGGAGGCGGCGTTCAAGGTCGTGAGCAAGGTCCTCGGCGCGCCCCCGGTCTTCCGGCACCAGGCCTTCGAGGTTCGGGACGCTCCGGGTACCCAGGCATCGAGCGTCTGGTACGAGGGTCGCTCGTTCCGCATCACCACGCAGGCCGACGACGCCCGGATCGTCGTGCACGCGTGGAGCCATCCCGCGTCGATGATCCTGGTCTGCGACCTGGGCCTCGCCGAGGCGGAAGCCCTCCTGGACGTCGCCGAACCGTTCGACCGGTGGCGGGCCGGACACCTCGCTCCCGAGGAGCGCGAAGCGGTCCACAGCCGGCCCTCGGCGCTCGTCCGTCTCCTCGCCCGGAGAGACGCCGCTCGGCACCTCGATCTTCCCGAGGGCCGCCTCAGCATCCGGTGCGATCCGGGGCCGGCCGGCCGGCGTCCGCCCCATCTCTTCCTGGATGGGGCTCCCCTTCCCAGCGCCGACGTCTCCCTGTCGCACCACGGACGCCGGCTGGCCTGGGCTCTGGACCTTCCGTGGGCCCCGGTGGGCGCCCACACGGAGCACGCGTCCACCCCCGCCTCGGGACCGGCGAGCTGACCCTCCCGGACTTGACGGATGGCATCGCGAGCGGGAGCGTTGCCGGCATGGACCCTCGCGAACGTCTCATGGAGATCCTGGTCGACCGATCGGTGCGCCTGGGAGACTTCACCCTCGCCAGCGGTGCGCACTCCAGCTACTACGTGGACGCCCGCCGCACGACCATGTCCGCCGAAGGCCAGCATCTCACCGGAAAGGTGGCCTGGTCGGCCCTCCGGGAGAGCGGGCTCGCCCCGAGCCACGTCGGTGGCCTCACCATGGGGGCCGACCCCGTCGCCTACGCCCTGGCCAGGGAGAGCTTCGAGCAGGGCCACGCCCTGGACGGGTTCTCGGTCCGCAAGCAGGCGAAGGACCACGGCACGGGCCAACGCATCGAGGGGGGACTCCCCGAGGACGCGCATTGCCTGGTGATCGAGGACTCGATGACCACGGGGGGAAGTGCCCTGAAGGCCATCGAGGCCCTGGAGGAGTATGGGGCCACGGTCGTCGGGGTCCTGACCCTCGTCGACCGCCAGGAGGGGGGTCGGGAGCGGCTTCAGGAGGCCGGCTACCCTCTGGTGAGCATCTACTCCGGCCCGGAGCTCCTGGCCGCCGCCAAGGCCCGGAGCTGACCAGCCCTCCGGACCAGGGCCGGACCACCATGGGGCGCTCCGGGTCGAAGGCCCTGGGCCCGCCTGGGCCTCGGTTCCTGACGGCCCCCTGCCGTCCGGCTCGCCGCGGTCAGTCGAGCAGCCGCAGCGGCATCACCAGGCAGAGGTAGTCCATGGGGTCGTCTCCCTCGGGCAGGGACGGCTCCAGGGTGGCGGCACGCTCCGGAGCCTTGAACGTCATCCGCACCTCTTCCGAAGGCATGTAGCGGAGCACCTCGAGGAGATACGTGGCGTTGAAGCCGATCTCGAGGGGCTCTCCCCCGTAGGAGAGCTCCAGCTCGTCGTGCCCCTCGCCCAGGTCGGGGGTGAGCACGTTCAGGTGCATCCGGTTCTCCTCCAGCGTCACACGGATCCGGTGGGTCTGGTCGCTGGCCACCACGGCCATCCGTCGAACCGCGGATTCCAGCGACCGCTTGTCCACGACCGCGATCTTGTCGTTGTCCTTCGGGATGACCTGCTCGTAGTTGGGATACGTCCCCTCGATGAGGCGGGTGTAGACCTCGATCCCGTTCGACCGGAAGCCGAGATGGTTCTTCCGTACTCCGCCCTCTCCCTCGTCCCAGGACACCTGGATGTCGGTGACGTCCTTGAAGAGGCGCTGAACCTGCTGCAGGGCCGCTGGCGGCACGATGAAGGCGATGCCGCTGGCCTCCGACGGTCCGGTGTGAAGCCCCATCCGGGCCAGGCGGTGCCCGTTCGTGGCCACCATGCGCATCGAGCCGTCCCGGAGCTCCCAGAGGACACCGTTCAGGATGGGTCGACTCTCTTCCGTGGAGACCGCGAAGGAGGTGTGGTGGATGAGCTTCTGCAGATCCTCTCCCGGCACGGCGATCCCGGATTCGAAGTTCACTCCAGGGAGCGAGGGGAACTCGTCGGCGGGGAGACCATTGAGCTTGAACCGGGCCCGACCGCAGGACAGCTCGATCTGGTCGGAGCGCGTGCTGATCTCCACGGGCTGGTCCGGGAGCTCCCGCGTGATCTCCTGCAACTTCTTCCCCGGAGCCGTGAGACTCCCCGGCTCCTGCACCTCGGCGGGGACCTTCACCCGGATGGACACGTCCAGGTCCGTCCCACTCATCCACACGCCGCCCTCGGTGGTCTCGAACAGGATGTTCGACAGCACCGGGAGGGTGGTCTTGGTGGGGATGCTGGCCGAAACGGAGGCCAGGCCCTGGTGGAGGTTCTGCCGGGTGACGGTGAATTGCATGGGAGTGCTCTCTCCGGGGATCGGGTCTCGCGGGGGACGACGGGGTCTAATCTCTTTGTAAGAGATGAATAAAGAAAGAAGTAGTAGGGGGTGTGGGAATGTGGAGGGAGGTCCCTCCGAACCCCCGGAACCGCCGGCACCGGGCCGACTTCTCAGGGTGGCAGGGATGTGGACGGGAATGTGGAGATGTGGATGGGTCCGGTGCCGGATTCCGGGGAGATGTGGAGGGCGTGGAGAACCGGGCGACATTCCACGGACTCTCCACAGACGTCGTGGAAGAACTCATGCGTCGAGGATCCGTCGACGCACGTCGGAGACCCGCTGCTCGAAGCTCCGGTCCTCGCCGCAGCCGTCCTCGACCTTCTGGATCGAGTAGATCACCGTCGAGTGATCCCGGCCGCCGAACAGATCCCCGATCTGCACCAGGGGGAGCTCCAACAGTTCCTTGAGCAGGAACATGGCCACCTGTCGCGGAACGGTGAGGTCCTTGGTCCGCCTGCGCGAGGCCAGGGCCTCGACCTTCACGTTCCACTCCTGCGCCACGATCCGCTTGATGTGCTCAGGCGTCAGGCCCGCCCCGGGCTCACCACGTCCCGGCTCACGGAGCATCCCGGACAGCGCCGTGCGCGCCAGCGAGACCGTTACCTCCTGATTGGTCAACGAGGAGTACGCCAGGAGCTTGATGACCGCGCCCTCGAGTTCACGCACCGAGGCCGTGCACGCGTGGGCGATGAAGTCGATGACGTCGTCCTCGAGGGTGAGCTGATCGTCGGAGGCCTTCTTCCGGAGGATGGCCACCCGGGTCTCGTAGTCGGGCGGCTTGATGTCCGCCACGAGACCCCACTCGAAGCGGCTGACCAGACGGTCCTCGAGACCAGGGATCTCCTTCGGGGGCCTGTCACTCGTGAGGATGATCTGCTTCTGGGCGTCGTAGAGCGCGTTGAAGGTGTGGAAGAACTCCTCCTGCGTGCGCTCCTTCCCCTCCAGGAAGTGGACGTCGTCCACCAGAAGCAGGTCCATGGCGCGGAACCGTCGGCGGAAGTCCGCCGTCTTCCCGTTCTGGATCGCGTTCACCAGCTCGTTCATGAAGCGCTCGGACGAGACGTAGGTGATGCGGCTCGACGGGTCGCCGTGCAGGATCGCGTTTCCGATGGCGTGCATGAGGTGGGTCTTCCCCAGCCCGACCCCGCCGTACAGGAAGAGCGGGTTGTACATCCTGGCCGGCTTCTCCGCGACCGCGCGGCACGCGGCGGCGGCGAGCTGGTTGTTGTTCCCCACCACGAAGCGGTCGAAGGTGTAGCGACCATTCAGCCCGAGGGCCTCGGCGGCGGGCCCCGGCTCGGGAGCCATCGCCTCGACCGGCGGCGACGGCGACGCTGCGGGGAACCCCCGCTCCGGAGCGAGCTCCACAGGCGTGAAGCGCGGACGTTCCGGGTCGGCGGCCTGGAGACGAAGCTCCAGGGGTCGCCCGAGGATGCGCTCGCCGATCTCGAGCAGCACGGGCTGGAAGCGGTCCTCGATGATCTCCTGGTGGAACGGACTCGCCGCCTCCACGAGGAGCTCGTCCCCCGACATTCCCACCGCCCGACTGCTCGCCAGCCATGTCTGGAAGCTCTGTTCCGGGAAGACCGGCCGGGCAGCCTCCAGGATCTTGATCCAGAGCTCGGCGGCGGTGAACTCCATGGGCGGCGGGGACATCCGCACCGACGGCACGGCAGACGGCGGAGCGGGGGCTGGAGGGTGATGGAGGCGGTATGGGCAGGCCCCCCGATCCGAGGGGGACGAAAGGCTAGACGGCGGGTGTGGAAAAGTCAATTTGGGCTTTTGTTCGGGCGCCTTCCCCGGGTTGACCCGTCGTTCACGGTTTCGCTATCTTCCCCTGCTCTGCACACGCCTACTACTCGTGCAAACACCGGACAGTCAGTGCCATGAAGCCTACATATCGTCCTCGGAACCGGAAGCGCTCCAACAAGCACGGTTTCCGTGCGCGCATGCGAACCAAGGGGGGCCGGAAGGTCCTCAATGCCCGACGTCGCCGCGGCCGCGCCAAGCTGACGGTCAAGATCGGCGGCAAGTAGTTCGTGAGCGCGGCGAGCCCCCCGGCGGAGTGGCCGCGGGCGGGTGAGCCGGGCGAATTCCGGCTTCCTCGCACCTCGCGCATCCACGCGAGCCGGGAGATCCGGGAGTTGATGAGACGGGGGGAGCGGAAGAGGATGCGCCATCTGGACGTCTTCTTCGCCGCTTCCCCCGTCGACGTTCCTCGGTTCGGTCTCGTTGTGCCGAAGCATCGGCACCGCATCGTGGATCGAAACCGCCTCAAGCGCCGTCTCCGGGAGATTGCCCGGACGGAGGTGCTTCCCCGACTGAGGGAGGCTTCCGTCCCGATGGACGTCCTCGTGCGGGCGCGGTTCGAGGCCTATGCCGCCGGGTATGACGTGCTCCGAGCCGAGCTGAACCAGTGGCTGGAGAGCCGTACGTGAAGACCGTCCTGATGGCCGTGGTGCGGTTCTACAGGGGATGGATCTCCCCCCTGACGCCCCCGTCCTGCCGGTTCACGCCCACCTGCTCGGCCTATGCCCTGGAAGCGCTCGAGAGCCACGGCGCCCTGAAGGGAAGCTGGCTGTCCGTTCGAAGGATCCTGCGCTGTCATCCGTGGGGAGGGTCGGGTCACGATCCCGTTCCCCCGTCCCACCCGCGTCCCGGCGCTCCGGCTGCCGAGACCTCTTCCAGACGACACCCACGATGAGAACTGAATTCCGCCTGCTGATGGCGGTCGCCCTGATGGTGCTGGTGATGGTCGGCACCAACGTGCTCTTCCCCCCGGTGGAGCCGGAGCCGATCACCCCCGCCGACTCGGTGGGCCTGGTGGAAGGGCCGGCGGCGGCCGCGGACACGGGTCTGCCCGGTGCCTTGCGCCCGGGGGAGCAGACGGCCCCGGCTCCGGAGGCCGCACCAGACACCACCGAGCAGGCACCGGCGGCCCCGACGGAGCCCCGACGCGAGGTCGTGGTGGCGGGACCTCTGTACCGCTTCGTGTTCAGCAACTACGGCGGGGCCCTGGAGTCCATGGAACTGCCTCAGTTCAGCTCACTGGCCTCGGGGAACGGCATCGCGCAGCTGGTCCCGCCCGGGACCGAGTCGTTGGTCCATCGGCTGGTGGTGGGCCAGGACACCGTCGATCTCACGGAGCTGGGATTCGCGGTGGAGCCGGCGGACGGGTTCACCCTGTCGGAGGGAGACTCGGCACGGACGCTGACCTTCAGCTTCGCGGACCCCACGGGCGCCGTGGGGGTGGAGCTGGACTACACCTTCCGGCCCGACGACTACCTGGTGGACGTGACCACCCGGGTCTCGGGGCTGGATCGGCCCATGCTGGTCACGACGCTCGGGAGCGGCCTGGCGTTCAACGACGCCGACTCCGCGCAGGAAGCATCGGCCATGGCGTACGTGGGCAACCACCTGACCGACGGGATCGACGCCGAGCCGCTCCGGAACGTCGACGAGCCCACGCTGGTGGAGGGCCCGTTCGAGTGGGTGGCCGTGAAGAGCCGCTATTTCGTGGAGGCCGTTCTTCCGGGGACGGGGGCGCCCGGCGAGGAGGTCTACCTGGGTGGCATCCTCGTGGCCCCGGAGCCCGGGGACAGCCGAGCCCGGATCGCCGTGACGCACGGCGCCTCCGACGTGACCAGCTACCAGCTGTTCATGGGGCCCCAGGACTACGGACGGCTCCAGGCGCTGGGGGCGGATCTCGAGGAGGTGAATCCCTACGGATGGCGCTTCTTCCGGCCCATCATCCGCCCCTTCGTGGGCGCCATCGTCTGGACCCTCACCTTCCTGCACGAGAACCTGAACCTGGGCTACGGATGGGTGCTGATCCTCTTCGGCATCCTCCTGCGGGTGATCTTGTGGCCGTTGTACATGAAGGCCATGCGGTCCCAGCTGAAGAACATGGCCGTGCAGCCGCTGGTGAAGGAGATCCAGACGAAGTACAAGGACAACCCGGAGCGGCTCCAGCAGGAGATGCTCAAGCTGTACAAGGAGCACGGGTTCAACCCCTTCGGCGGTTGCCTGCCCATGCTGCTGCCGTGGCCGGTTCTCATCGCCCTCTTCTTCGTCTTCCAGAACACCATCGAGCTCCGGGGCGTCTCCTTCCTCTGGATCCCCGACCTGTCCGCCAAGGACCCCTATTATCTGCTGCCCGTCTTCCTGGCGGTCTCGATGTTCCTCCTGCAGTGGATCAGCCTGCGGTCGATGCCGGAGTCCAACCCGCAGATGCGGCTCATGATGTGGTTCATGCCGCTCTTCTTCGGGTTCATCTTCCTGAACTTCCCGGCCGGTCTGAACCTCTACTACGCCGCCATGAACCTGGCGACGATCCCCCAGCAGGTGATCGTGGCCCAGGAGCGGAAGAGGGTGAAGCCCGTCGCCACGAAGGGATCCACTGGCGGGGGCTCCAGCGGAGGCGGGAAGAAGAAGGGCGCGAAGTCCCAGGGCTGACCCATGCCCGTCGGTCCGGATACGATCGCCGCGTTGGCCACGCCTCCGGGCGCCGGAGCCGTGGCCGTGATCCGCATCTCCGGGCCGGGGGCGGCGGACGTCCTTCGAGCGGTCGCTCCGGATCTGCCCGGGGATGCGGGGGGAGTGGGGCTCCCCGACGACCTCGTGCGCCGGGTGAGGCGCGCGCGGATTCTCGACCCGGAGACCGGCGACTTCCTCGACGACGTCCTGGTGGTCGCCTTCCGGGCCCCCTCGAGCTATACGGGTGAGGACGTGGTCGAGATCAGCGGCCACGGTGGTGCGTTGGCGCCGGCGCTGGTGCTGGATGCGGTCCTCCGAGGAGGAGCCCGGGGTGCGGAGCCGGGTGAGTTCACCCGGCGGGCGTACCTCAACGGCAAGATGGACCTGGTCCAGGCCGAGGCCGTGCTGGACCTGGTGGAGGGGCGGTCCCGGGCCCTGCACCGGGCGGCGGTCCATCAGCTGGAGGGCGGCCTCTCCGAGCGGATCGCCGAGCTCCGGACCTCGTTGGTGGAGCTGGAGGCCAGGCTGGCGCACCACCTCGACTTCCCGGAAGAGGATGAGCCGCCGACGCCCGTTTCGGTGATCGCGGACGGCGCTGCCGCGCTGGGCGGGCGGCTCCTGGCCCTCTCCCGCACTGCGCCGGAGGGCATCCTGCTCCGGAAAGGTGCGCTCCTGGTCCTGGCCGGGAGCCCCAACGCGGGCAAGTCGAGTCTGTTCAATGCGCTGGCAGGCGAGGAGCGGGTCCTGGTCACGGACGTCCCGGGGACGACGCGGGACGCGGTCGAACTCGAGGTGTCCCTCGGGGGATATCCCTTCCGGATGGTGGACACCGCGGGACTCCGATCGACGGACGAGCTCGTGGAGCGGTTGGGGATCGAGGTCGCGGGTCGCTATCTCGAGGCCGCCGACGTGGTTCTGTTCTGCATCGAGGCCGGTCGTGAGCCCACCCCCGAGGAGCGGGGGTTCATGCAGGGTCTCGAGTGCCCCTGCGTCCGGATACGGACGAAGGCGGATCTGGTGCCCTCCGCGTCGAGCCGCGGGGGCGGAGGGCATGCGTCACCCACGGAAGCCGACGAGGTCAGGGTGTCGGTGCGGACGGGAGAGGGGTTGAGCGCCCTCAGGGACCGGTTGGCCGGACTGGTCTTCGGCGGCCTGGTGGCGACGGAGGCCTCGGCACCGATCCTGACCCGGGAGCGGCAGGCAAGGGCGGTTCGCCTCGCGGCTGCGGAGGTCGAGGCGTTCGGCCTGGGCCTCCGGGCGGGGATCCCGCCCGAGGTCGCCTCGGCCCACCTCAAGACGGCCGCCGGCGCTCTGGAGGAGGTCGTCGGCGTGGTGACGGAGGACGACGTGTTGGACCGGGTCTTTCGCTCGTTCTGCATAGGGAAGTGATCACGTGACGGCTCGTCAGGAACGGCGGTTCAGCGTACGGGGGCGGGTGCAGGGCGTCGGGTTCCGCTGGTGGACCCGGGGTCGAGCGGTGGAGCTGGGGCTGGCAGGCACCGTCCGCAATCGACCGGACGGCACGGTTGAGGTCGTGGTGGCCGGACCGGCGGACGGGATCGATCGACTGCGGGAGCTCCTCCATCGGGGTCCGCCCGCGGCCCGTGTGGAGGAGGTGCTGGAAGACGAGGTCACAGCCGGCGTCGTGGATGGGGACGACTTCCGGATCGTGAGCTGAGGCAGGAGGAGGAGAGGCGCCGTGGAGATGATGTACGACGTGGTCGTGGTGGGGGGAGGCCATGCCGGCACCGAGGCCGCAGCGGCCTCGGCCCGGCTCGGAGCCCGTACGCTCCTGATCACCCCGGACCTGGCCCGGGTGGGGCAGATGAGCTGCAACCCGGCCGTGGGCGGGGTGGCGAAGGGAGTGGTGGCCCGGGAGGTGGATGCCCTCGGGGGCGTGATGGGGCGGGCGACCGACGCCACCCGGATCCAGTTCCGCATGCTCAACCGCTCCAAGGGCCCCGCCGTGTGGGGGCCCCGTGCCCAATGCGACCGGGCCCTCTACCCGATCACGGTGCGCCGCATCCTGGACGAGCTCGACCACCTGGACCTCTTCCAGGACCTGGTGACGGGGCTGGAGGTGGATGGTGAGCGGGTGGTCGGAGTGCGCACCCGAGGCGGGCTGACGGTTCTGGCCGGAGCCGTGGTCGTGACCGCCGGCACCTTCCTTCGGGGACGGATCCACGTGGGCGGAGACAGCGGCATCGACGCCGGCCGGGCCGGAGAGGCCCCGTCGGTGGAGCTGGCCCGGGCGTTGGAGGATCGCGGGCTGCAGGTGGGGCGCTTCAAGACGGGCACGCCTCCCCGGGTCGATGGACGGACGGTGGATCTGGACCGGATCGAGCGGCAGGACGGGGAGGACTCCGATTTCCGGTTCGCGTTCTATCATCGGGAGACCCTTCCGGAGCAACGGCCCTGCTGGATCACCTGGACCGGCGAAGGGCTCAAGCGGGTCGTCACCGACAACCTGCAGCGAAGCGCCCTGTACGGGGGAGCGATCTCCGGCCAGGGGCCCCGGTACTGCCCGTCCATCGAGGACAAGGTGGTACGCTTTCCGGACGCTCCTCGGCACCAGGTCTTCCTCGAGCCGGAGGGCCTCGACACGAGCGAGCTGTACGTGAACGGGTTGTCCACCTCGCTCCCGCCGGAGGTCCAGCTCGCCTTCCTTCGGACCCTTCCGGGCCTGGAGGAGGTGCGGATGACGAAGATCGGGTACGCGATCGAATACGACTACTTCCCGCCGCACCAGCTCAGGCACACCCTGGAGGTCCGGGGGGTGCGGGGGCTGTTCTTCGCGGGACAGATCTGTGGGACCACCGGGTACGAGGAGGCCGCGGGGCAGGGCGTGCTGGCCGGGCTGAACGCGGCGCTGCAGGTCCAGGGCCGCTCGCCGTTCGTCCTCGAACGGGACCAGGCGTACATCGGGGTCCTGGTGGACGATCTGGTGACCAAGGGCGTGGACGAGCCTTATCGACTCTTCACGTCCCGCGCGGAGTACCGCCTGCTCCTGCGACAGGACAACGCCATGCGCCGCCTGGGCCCGTTGGCTCGTGAGCTGGGCGCCCTCACGAGCGTTCAGGTGGAGGCCCTGGACGGGCGGATCGCCCGGGAGGATGGATTCCGGAGCTGGCTCCGGAAGACTTCCGTCGAGCCGGCCAGGGCGAATCCACGCCTGGAGGCGGCAGGCTCGGACGGTCTGGAACAGCCGGTCCGTGCCGAGGAGCTCCTGAAGCGCCCCCAGGTAGCGGTGGAGGACGTGCTGGCGTGGGCCGCGGACGATCCTCCGCCCAGCGACGCCGAGACCCTGGCAGCGGTAGAGGTGGAGGTGAAGTACGCCGGGTACGTCGCCCGGGAGCGGGAGCGTGCGGAGTCTCTCCGGGCCCAGGCCGCGGTGCACCTGCCCGAGGACCTGCCCTACCAGGGCTTCGTCACCCTCAGCTCCGAGGCCCGGGAGAAGCTGGTCAGGATCCGCCCGACCTCCGTCGCTCAGGCCGGGCGCATCCCCGGCATCTCGCCGGCGGACCTGCACAACCTGGTCATGGAGGTGCGAAAGCACCGCTC
>DATHRY010000197.1:0-17814 GCA_035464715.1 Longimicrobiales bacterium | reverse complement strand
GCTGGACCCTGATCCCCACCCTGCTGGGGCTGTGTGAGGCCTTCAGGCTCGCCGTGATGGACGACGGCACCTTTCAGGCGAAGTACGGCTGAGGGAACCACCCTCGCGCGTGCTCCACACCGGGGGCGTGCCGCATCTGTTACAGAAGAGCCCGTACCGGTGCTTCGAGACCGCCGAGGCCGGCGACTGAGGCTGGCGCGTCCGGGCGGTCTCCCGGCATGATGGGCCCGCGGCACTTCGTCGGTGCCCGTCGGGCCACGCCCCTGTCCGGGTACCCGGGCCCGCCGGGCCGCAGGGACCTCAGCCCGGAGCTCCGGATGATCGCAGCGATGCGGCGCCTCCTGTGGTGCGGGTTCGTCTTGTCGACCGCGGGCTGTGGAGGGTCCGACGCGCCGGAACGACCGCCGGACCTGGAAGATGCGAGGCCTCCGGCGGAGCGCCCCAACCTGGTGGTGGTGCTCGTGGACGACCTCCGGTGGGACGAGTTCGGCCTGGCGGGACATCCCTACGCCGAGACGCCCAACATCGACCGGCTGGGCGTGGAAGGCGCTCGCTTCAGCAACGCCTTCCACGCCGTTCCCCTGTGCTCCCCCAACCGGGCGAGCCTCCTCACGGGCCAGTACCCCTCCCGCCACGGGATCATCGACAACGTGGCCCGGAACCTGGCCAGCCACCGGCTCGAGACCTTCCCCCGGACGCTGCAGGAGGCGGGGTACGAGACGGCGTTCGTCGGGAAGTGGCACATGGGGAACGACCCGACGCCCCGTCCCGGCTTCGACTACTGGGTGGCGCTGCCGGGTCAGGGCCGCACCGTGGATCCGGTGCTCTACGAGGACGGAGCGGCCCGGGAAGTCCCCGGGTACGTGACGGACATCCTGACGGACCGCGCCCTGGGCTTCGTGAACCGGGAGCGTGACCGGCCCTTCCTGCTCTTCCTGAGCCACAAGGGCGTTCATCCCGACGCCCGCCAGCTCGACGACGGGTCCGTCGACCTGAGCTATCCCATGGTGTACATCCCGGCGGACCGGCACCTGGGGCGGTACGAGGGGGAGGTGTTCCCCCGCCGGGGCAACGTGCCCGCGGCATTGGACCAGATCGGCAGCGCGGCCTCTCGCAGCGCTCTCGGGAACCGGGCCAGCCCCGAGGTGATGGACGTGTTCGGCGAGGACTTCCTCGATCCCCTGACCCGGGAGTCCACGATCCGGCGCCGGGCCGAGATGCTCCTGGCCATCGACGAAGGCCTGGGGACCATCATGGAAGCGCTGGAGGCCCGCGGGATCCTGGACGAAACCCTCATCCTGTTCACCAGCGACAACGGGTACTTCTTCGGCGAGCACGGCTTCTCGATCGAGCGCCGCATGCCCTACGACGAGTCGATCCGCTCGCCGATCCTGATCCGCTACCCTCGCCGCATCGCGGCGGGCTCCAGGGTGGACGGATTGACCCTGTCCATCGACGTCGCCCCGACCCTTCTGGACTTCGCCGGTGCCGAGATTCCGGACCATGTGCAGGGGCGCTCCCTCCTCCCGCTGCTCACCGGGCAGGAGGTGGAGTGGCGCGAGTCGGTGCTGGTGGAGTTCTACACCTACGAGAACCCCATGCCGTGGCTCACGGACATGGACTACCGCGCCGTGCGGACGGACCGCTACAAGTACATCCACTGGGTGAAGCACGAGGCGGAGCTCTACGACCTCGCGGCGGATCCCCTGGAGACCACCAACCTGATCGACGACCCCGACCTGAGCGATGTCGTGGAGGAACTGCGGGGGGAGCTGGGGCGGCTGTCCCTCGAGGCGCTGGGGTTGGGAGGAACTAGATGATGCGGAGGGTCGTCGCGTCCTGGGTGGTCGTGGGGCTGGTGCTGGGCTGGGGATGCGGTTCCCAGCCCGAGGGGGCAGCACCCGGGGCCGCCGCCCCCCTCGCCCGGGTCGCGACGTCGGAGGGGGGCATGGTCGTGTCGGGCTCCGAGCCGGCCACCCGGGCGGGGGCGGAGATCCTGGCCCGGGGCGGCAACGCCGTGGACGCGGCCGTGGCCACCGCCTTCGCCCTGGCCGTCACGGAGCCCACGCAGTCGGGGCTCGGGGGACGCACCCAGGCCCTGGTGCGGCGCCCCTCCGGTGAGACCTTCGGGGTCGATGCGACGACGGTGGTGCCCGCCGGCTACGATCCCGACACCGCCGAGCCCGCCGAGGATGGGTACTCGGTGATCGCGATCCCCGGCACCGTCGCCGGGCTCGCCCGGCTCCTGGACGAGGGCGGGTCCATGACCTGGGCGGACGTGATCGGGCCCGCGCTGCGCCTCGCGGAGGACGGCTTCCCCCTGTCCGAGGGCGAAGCCCGACGCTTCGCCGGGATCCGGGACCGGCTTGCTCTTTCAGAGGGTGCGCGCGCGACCTTCGTGAAGTCCGACGGCACCGACTGGGAGGCCGGCGAGCGGTTCGCTCAGCCGGAGCTGGCCCGGGTGCTCAGGGCCCTGGCCGTGGAGGGCCCCGGGGCCTTCTACGAGGGGTGGATCGCCGAAGCCATGGTCGAAGACTTCCAGCGGCACGGGGGTGCGGTGGCCGCCCCGGATCTCGCCGGCTACGAGGCCCTCCCCGCGCTGGTCGTGGAGGGCCGGTTCGGCACGTTGGACCTGATCGGGACCTATTTGCCGGCCTCGGGAGCCACCACGATCGAGGCGCTCCAGATCCTCGACCGGGTGGAGCTGCCCGGGCCCGAGGCACCGGACCGGGCACTCGTGATGGGGGCGGCGCTCCTGGCCGCGTTCGAAGACCGGGAGACGGCCCGGCGGGACCCGCGGCCACCGGAGCAGGACGCGGCGTGGGTCACGTCGGACTCCCTGGCGGACGCCCGGGCGTCCCGTCTTGCGTCCCGGCCGGCCCGGGTGGTGGGAGCCGCCTCCGTCCCGGCCGGCGCGGACCGGGAGACTGCGCACACGTCGCACCTCTCGGTGGTGGACGCCCGAGGCATGGCCGTGGCCATGACCCAGTCGCTGGGTCCCACCGGCGGATCCCGCGTCGCCACTGCCGGCCTCGGCTTTCTCTACGCCGCCACCATGGGGTACCTGGACCGGTCCGAGCCCGGAGACCGGCCCTGGTCGTCCCAGTCTCCGCTGATCGGATTGCGGGATGGGCGGCTCGCCGTGGTGATGGGTGGGGCCGGGTCCCGCCGGATCATCTCGGCGATGGTGGGAACCCTGGTGCGCATGGAGGTCGATGGCCTCGGGCTCGAGGAGGCCATGGCGGCGCCCCGCTTCCATCCGTCGGGCTCCTGGACGTTCGAGCGGATGGATTCCATGCCGGAGCCGGTCGGGGCGCAGGCGGCGCGGGTGGCGGGCTACACCGTGGAGATCCAGCCCTCCGACACCTGGTTCGCCCGGCTCAACGTCATCACGGTGGATCCCCCGTCGGGCTCGATCACGGGAGTGGCCGATCCGCGCTGGGCCTGGGGAGCCGCCGCGGGCCCGGAGGCCATCCGGTGATCGTCGCCACCACCCGGGCGCTGCCGCGGGTCGGGGGCGACACCCGGCCGAGCCAGGGTGGTGACGCGGAAGTCCCGGAGCCCTGCGCCGCCACCGGACGGCCGGGTCGCCGTACTGGTATTCACGCAGTTCGAGGCGAATATTTGTAACCAGGACGTATTCCCCCTGCTTCTCCAGCGACAGAGCCGTTCATGAGCGAAAAGCCCTGGGTCGACCACTACGAGACCTTGCAGCTCAGCTCCATGGCGGATCCGGAGACCGTGGAACGCGTCTACCGCCTCCTGGCCAAGCGCTATCACCCGGACAACGAGCGCTCGGGCGACGCGGACCGGTTCAACCAGGTCCGCACGGCCTACGAGGTCCTCTCCCACCCCGAGACCCGGGCGGCGTACGACGCCAACTACGAGGCGGAGCGGTCACGGCAGTGGGAGATCTTCGAGCAGGGGTCCGCGGACTCCGATCGGGACAACGATCAGCGCCTCTTCCACGGGATCCTCTCCCTTCTGTACATCGCCCGGCGACGGGATCCGATGCACGGGGGCATGGCGCCGCTCCACATGGAGCGGATGCTGGGGGTGGCCCGGGAGCACCTCGCCTTCCCCCTCTGGTACCTGAAGAAGCGCGGGTACATCGAGATCCTGGAGAGCGGCCTGATGGCCGTCACCGTGGACGGGATCGACAAGCTCGGGAGCGATGAGCTCTCGCTGCCCGCCGACCGGCTCATCACGTCCCGGGCCGTGGGCGACGAGCGGGACGCGGGCCCCCATGTGCTGCCGGAGTTCAGCTCGGCCCTCAGGGACGCCGACTGACCCCTCCCGGGGCCGGGACCACCCCCGGCTTCAGCCTCCCAGCTCGTCGAAGGTCGAGTTCTGGATGGCGTATTCCTGCCAGTCGTCGTGGTCGAAGTGCCACCACTCGGCTTCGTAGACGGTGAAGCCCGCCTCCTCCATCACCCGTCGGAGCAGGTCCCGCCGCCAGCGCTGCTGCGAGGTGCCGCCCGGGTAGTACGGGAACGACCGGGGAGAGAACTCGTCGTAGGTCCCGACCATGTCCACCGGCCGGCCCGTCGCCAGGTCGTACATGTTCAGGTCGATGGCGGCCCCACGGTTGTGCCTGGATCCGTTGGCCGGGTCGGCGACGAAGAGCTTCTGCTCCTCGGGCGTGGCATCCCAGAACATCTTCGTGACGTACCAGGGCCGGTACCCGTCGTGCAGCACCAGCCCGAAGCCGTAGGGGGCCAGCGCCCGATGGGCCTGAGCCACGCCCTCGGCGGCGGGGCGCTGCAGGAAGAGGCGCGCCTCGTCGTAGAAGACGGACGACATGAAGTTGTTCGTGGTCGTGTAGCGCATGTCCAGCCGGATGCCGGGCTCCAAGGAGACCACCTCGACCAGCTCCGAGTCCCGGAATGACCCCTCTTCCTCGGGGGGCGTGGCCGCCAGCGCCTCGGCCCGGAGCTCGGCCACGGGGCGGACGGGGTCGATCCTGAAGGTGCCGCCCTCCTCCGTCCCCACGTCGCGGCGGACGAACTCCACCGAGGCGGCCTCGACCGAGGTGGCGCGCCCGTCCGCGCCCCGCTCGAAGACCAGGCTCTCCCCGTGGTACAGCCCCCAGTCCGGGAAGGCGTACTCGTCGGGCGAGAGCTCCTCCAGCGGGTAGAGGAAGAACCACTCGATGAGGGCGTGGAGCCGGCCCTCACGCTCCAGGATGTAGAGGACGTTGTGGTCCCAGCCGTACTCGCCGATGAGCCCCGTCCAGCGGGCGGGCGGGGGCGAGGGAAGGCCCCGGTCGGCCTGCCGCGCCAGCCGGGTGGGCGTCGCGCCCAGGCGGACCAGGTCGGCGCCGTCGGGCAGGAGGCGCATGCCGTAGGACACCCGGTCGTCCACCACGAGGGTGTCCCCCCGGGCCCGGAGCTCCATCACGGCCCCGCCCCGGGCCGGAATCACGAAGAGCCGGCCGTCCCGGTCGTCGAGCTCCAGGGCGTCGTCGCCGCGGCCGTACCAGCCGTCCAGCGCCGCCGACGTGGCCGGGTCCACCGGGCTGGTGCCCTCGGTGGGGCCGTCCGGAAGGGGGCGCCCGTCCCGGGCCGCGAGCATCAGCTCGAGGGCGGCATCCGAGATGCGGTCCATGACCGTGTTCGTGCCGTCCACCGCCGACACCACGGCCACGCCCAGGCCGGACTCGGGAAGGAAGGACAGCTGCGTGGAGTAGCCGTAGATGGCCCCACCGTGTCCGAGCCAGCGCTCGCCGTACCGCTCCGCGACCGCGAACCCGAAGCCGTACCCGGAGGTGGCGTCGTCCCCGGCGAACTGGGGCACCCACATGGCCTCCAGCGTCTCCGGCTCCAGCACCCGGCCCCCCTCACCCTCCCCGCCCCGGAAGGCCGCGCTCATGAAGCGGGACAGGTCCAGGACGGTGGAGTACATGCTTCCGGCGGGCGCCATCCCGAGCTCGAAGGTGGGGGCGGGAAAGAGGGGGCGGTCGAAGCCCCACATCCAGGCGTCGGCGAGGTCCGCCACGAGTGCGGGCTCGGGCTCGAACGCGCTGCGGGTCATCCCCAGCGGCTCCAGGACGGTGCGCTTCACGTAGTCGGCGAAGGGCTCGCCCCGGGTGGCCTCCAGGGCGTAGCCGACCACGGCGATCCCGGCGTTGGAGTACTTGGTCCGGGTGGTGGGCGCGTAGATCTGCGGCGTCCCGGCCATGCTGCGCACGGTAGTCGCCAGATCCGTGCCCGAGTCGTCGAAATAGTGGCCTGCCGGGGGCTCGCGGATGATGCCGGCCCGGTGCGACATGAGCTGCCGCAGGGTGATCGGCGTATCCGTCTCGTTCGTCGGCGTGAATTCCGGTACGTATTCCTGAACCGGCGCGTCGATGTCGATCTCGCCCCGCTCCACGAGCTGCATGATCGCCAGGTCGGTGAACATCTTCGACACCGACCCGACCCGGTAGACCGTGGCCGCGGTGGCGGGCACTCCTTCCGATTGCTCCCCGAACCCCCGGGCCCACACCACCTCGTCGCCATCGACCAGGGCGATGGAGACGGCCCGGAGACCCTTCTGCTCCCGCTCCCGCTCGATCATGGATTCCAGGGCCCGGGCGACCTCCTCGTATCCCGCGGCCGCGGCGACGTCCGGGCCCGGGGCCTGGGCGCGGTCCCCGCAGGCCGTGACGCCCAGGAGGACTGCGACCGGGAGGACCCACCGACGGGCGGGCAGACGAGGGGTGACGGACCAGCGGAGGGAGGCTTTCATGGGCGGCGGCACTCGGTGACAGGATCCCGGCAGTGTCGTCGATGGCCGGGACGCGGGCAAGGACCCGGGGGGCCCGATCAGGACCGGTCCTCCCCGCTCCGTCGGGTCGTGCGCACGAGCGCGACGACGGTCCCGAACAGGGCGCCCAGAACCAAGCTCAGGACGAGCCTGCCCGGTCCCGGTCGCGCTACTCCCACGAGATGGGACAACACCAGGCTCAGGAGCCACGCAGCGAGGCCGGCACCGCATCCCGCAGCGGCGAGGCGAACCACGCCGATCCTCGTGCGGTCTGGGGCGAAGGGACGGCGAGCCATGGGCTCAACATCGGGCCGGGGTGCATGGGCGCAAGGACGCCCGCACCGGGGCCCAGGATGCCGTCGACCGGCCTACGCACCCCTGTCGCGGCGAGAGGTCGCCTCGGCCACCCGATGCGCCTCCCGCGGATCAGCCCCCCGGCCAGGCCGGGAGTCCCTCCGGCAGGCGTGGGTCCGCCAGGGCCTCCAGGTCGTGCTCGTCCACGTTCATGGGCGTCACCACGATCCAGTTCCGGGCGTAGACCGCCAGGTCGTCGTCCGGCCCCACCGCCTCTCCGGAGGTGCGCGCCTCGAGGCTCCAGATCGTCGTCACCTCGTCGTCGGTGGGGATGCGGGCCACCTCCCGCACGTCGAACCCGACGAGGGCCCGGGCCCGTCGCGCCATGCGGACGCCCTCGATCCGGTCCGGCGGGACCCGGGGCACCCCGATGGTCAGATAGGTCCCGTCGGCCATCCCCAGCACCGCCTCCGAGCGCGCCAGGTCCGCGATCCAGCGGGCCAGGGCGTCCACCTGGTCCTCGGCGCTCGAATCCAGCCCGGACACCGCCACCGCCGGAAGGCCGAGGTAGGCCGCGGTCCTGGCGGCGCCGATGGTCCCCGAACCGAACCAGCCGTCGGCCAGGTTGGCGCCCCCGTTGGGCCCGGAGATGACCAGGTCCGCCGGCCGGCCCGCGAGGATGCCGTGGACCCCCAGGACGACGCAGTCCGCCGGGTAACCGTTCACGGAGTGCACCTCGAGCCGGTGGAGCCCGTCTCCAGCCTCGGCGACGTGCTCCAGCCGGGACTCCAGCGACGCCTGCCGGCTGACGGCGAGGACGTTGCAGGTTCCGCTACGGTCCCGATCGGACACCACGATGTAGACCTCGGCGAAGGCGCGGAGCCGCTGGGCCACGGGCAGGAGCCGCGCCTCCACCTCCTCGATGCCGTCGTCGTTCGTCAGGACGATCCGCATGGGCTCCGGCGCCTGGGCGGGTCCCGGCGTCGCCTGGGCGGCCAGGACGAGCAGGGTCACCGCCGCGAGGACGGGCGTGCGGCCCCTCCGCGTCCCGGCGGTCCGATGGTCGGTCGTGTTTCGGCTTCGGCGCATTCTGGACCTCGACGGACGAGCGCTCCGGTGGCTTCGCCTCGGACTACGGGGGCCGTCGTGGAGGGGTTTCCCACGGGCGAGGCCGACCGAGCGAGCGGCACGAGCATCGGCTAGGTTGCCGCATGAACGTGCTCCTGTTCGGTGCCACGGGGATGATCGGCAGCGGGGTCCTCACCGAATGCCTCGAGGATGCCGGGGTCGGCGCCGTCGTGGCCGTCGGGCGGTCCGCCACCGGCCGCACCCATCCGAAGCTCCGGGAGGTCCTGCTTCCGGATCTCTTCGCCCTGGCCACCCGACGCGACGAGCTCGGCCCCGTCGACGCCTGCCTCTATTGCCTCGGGGTGTCCTCGACGGGGATGACCGCCGACCGGTACCGGACGCTGACGGTGGATCTCACCGCAGCGGTCGCCGACGTCGTCGAGGGCCTGGCACCGGAGTGCAGCTTCTGCTTCGTCTCGGGCCAGGGCTCGGGGAGCGGCCGGGCCATGTGGGCCCGGGTCAAGGGAGAGGCGGAGCAGGCGATGCTCGCCCGGCCGTTCGACACGTGGGTCTTCCGGCCCGGCTTCGTCCAGCCGGTGAAGGGGGAGACGTCGAGGACGGCCCTCTACAGGTATCTGTACCGGATCATCGGCCCGGTCTCGCCGCTGATCATGAAGGCGTTCCCCGGTTCCGTCACGACGACCGAGATCCTGGCCCGCGCCATGATCCGCGCCGCCCGCGACGGCTACCCGGAACGCATCCTCGAAAACCCCGACATCAACGCGTTGGGAGCCTGACTCAGCGGATCCCCACGGGACGTCCGTCGAGACTCCACTCCCCGTCGATGGGGATGCCCATGTGCGTCAACGCGGTCACCGCGACGTCCACGACGAACACCGAGTCCGGGACGGCCTCCGGCGTCACCGAGGGCCCGCTGACCAGGAAGTAGATCGTCCGTTCCTCCGGAGTGTCCGTCCCATGTCCGCCATCCGCCCGGCGGCCGTGGTCCGTGCTGGAGACGATGAGCCAGTCCTCCCGTGCGAAGGTCGGCCGGGCGCGGATCGCAGCCACCAGGGCCCCGACCTGCTCATCGGCGGTGGCGATGGCCCGGCGGTATTCGTCCCCGATGGATCCGTGCTCGTGGCTCACCTCGTCCGGGGTTCCCAGGTAGACGAAGAGCGCATCGGGATCGCCGGACGCCAGGGCCTGCAAGGCCAGCTCCACCGACTGCCGGTCGGCCTCCGGCCATCCCGTCTCATACCCGTCCAGGACGTGACGGGCGTCCACCTCGTCACCCACTGTGGGATCCCCGTCCTCGGCGTGGACGAGGGGGAGCCAGTCCGCAACGGCGAAGGTGGAGAGCTCGGGCCGGGCCCGCTCGATCCGAGTCAGGAAGTCCGGATAGAGGTCGTAGCGTTTCCCCGTGAACTCGTTGTCGGTCACTCCGTGCTTGTCCGGCCACACGCCGGTCAGGAACGACGACCAGCCCGGGCCGCTGACGGTGGGGAAGCCCGTCCGTGCGTTCTCGATCAGGACCCCCCCTGCGGCGAGGGCGTCCAGGTGGGGGGTCTCCACCTCCCGGAGGACATCGGGCCTCACGCCGTCGATTCCGATGACCAGGACCTTCGCGACGAGAGGCGAGAGGTCCTCGCCCCCTTCGTCGGCGCAGGCGGCCGGGAGGACGAGGAGTGCGACCACCGCCACCATCACGTTCTTGGACATTCGACAGTATCCGCCGGGAGGGACGATGCGCGCATCCTGTGGCCGTGGCATGGCGGGGGCAAGCGGGGTCGGCCGTCCGACATAACGCGCCCGGGAGATCTGGTGTCCAGGACCGGGAGGCGACAGGATGTGCCCGACAACGCGGGGACACGTCCACACCTCTCCGGGCTCGCGCCCCGTCCGTCGATGAGTCTCTTCGAGTACGTGATGATCCCGCCGGCCATCGTCCTCGGGCTGGCCATGACCCATCTGCTCTCCGGTGCGGGCCGGGTGGTCCACCGTCTAGCCGGGCACGGCTCTCCCGTGACCCTCGATTGGATCCACCTGCTGTGGGTGGCCCACATCTTCGGATGGATGGTCCTCTTCTGGTGGTTCAGCTTCGCGTGGCAGACGTCCTCGGAGTGGAGCTTCGCGGTCTTCCTCTTCCTGGTGATCTACGCGGTCGCCATGTACCTGATGTGTGTCGTCCTGGTCCCGTGGGATCTCGAGCGGGTTCGGGACTTCGCCTCCTACTTCATGACCCTGCGGAGGTGGTTCTTCGGCGGCCTGATCGCGCTCATCCTCATCGACCTCATCGACACCGCGGCGAAGGGGCTCGACCACCTCCGCGACATCGGGATCGGCTACGCCTCGATGCGTCTGTTCATCCTGGTGGGGTCGATCATCGCGATCTGGACCGACCGACGGGACTTCCACGGTCCCTTCGCCCTGGTGGCCTTTCTCTGGACCATGACCTTCTTCTGGATGTACCGCCCGGTGATCGCCTCGCCGTGAGGCGGCCCGCGCACCGATCGATCAGGTGCGTCCGTCGAACAGCCGCATCGCGGCATCGTCGCCCATCGCCCGACTCGACTCGACGGTCCGGGCCCGCGCCAGGGAGAGGGAGGCCCCCAGGGCGCAACCGACCGCCGGAGGCGTCAGGGCCAGGACCGTCCGGAGCCACGGGTCGGACACGTGGACGGCGAACCCCGTAGCCAGCGCGGCCTCCCCCAGGAGCAGCCCGACCAGGGCGCCCAGGGCGGTGAATCCGGGAAGGGACAGGTCCTTGAAACGGTGACGTCGGGCGGCGACGCCGAGAACGACGGCGAAGGCGGTCCCCCCGACGAAACCGATGACGGCCAGCAGGGGCGGCCACAGGTCCACGAGGGCACCAAGAGGGTTCGGCCGGACGAAGTGGACCACCTCGATCCCCAGGCCGAGCAGGGCGCCACCCGCACCCCAGGTGAGCCCCAGTCCCAGGACACCTCTCAGACGCCTGAGCCACTTCTTCACGTTTCCTCTCCCGTCGAGGGCGTGGCCTTCGAGATCCCGACCAGCGTTCTCCCGAAGACACGTATGCGCCGGACACGTGGCACGTCGGAGGGGCGCACCCGCCGAGGAACGTACGTGACTTTGTCGTACAAAGTACGCGAAATCACGTGCCCCGTCCAGGTACCAACGGCGCTTCTAGCGGGCCTCCCGCCGCACCCGGTTCACCATCTCGTCCAGGCGCTGGAGGAAGTTGGACCGGTCGGTCTTCTGGAAGGGGGCTGGCCCGCCCGTGTCGACCCCGGCTTCGCGCAGATTCGTCATGAGATCGCGCATGGCGACGGCCTCCCCCACCGAGCTCGACGTGAACTCCTTGCCGCGCGGCGTCAGGGCGAGGGCACCCTTCTCCACGCACCGTGCCGCCAGGTGCACGTCTTCCGTCACGACCACGTCCCCGGTGCCCACCCGTTCGACGATCCAGTCGTCGGCGGCATCCAGGCCCCCGGTCTCCTCCACGACCTCCAGGTGGATGCCGGGGTCGGAGGGGACACGCATCCACCGGGCGGTCACCACCCGGACGTGGAGGCCGTAGCGCCCGGCCACACGGTACGTCTCGTCCTTCACCGGACACGCGTCGGCGTCCACATAGATCTCCACCCGTCGTCCTCCCGGCTCGGTGGTGAGTGTGTCCGCGGCGACCGCGGAGGTGCACGATAACGCCGGGGCCGCTTGCTCTCGACCCCGGGGGCGGCGCTCGACGTCGAAAGGACCCGCCATCGGACGTCGCTCCCCGCTCGCGGGTCCGCCGGACCCGCTATGATGCCTCCGGTCCCCCGGGCGCGATGCGCGGGCGGCCCGTCCTCGTCGTCCACCTCGTCAACGGAGGGTCTCCCGTGGATCTCGGTCTCGCCGGTCGCAACTGCATCGTCATCGGAGGAAGCCGGGGCATCGGACGCTCCATCGCCCTGGGCCTTGCGGCCGAGGGCGCCAACGTGGCCATCTGTGCCCGGTCCGCGGGCCCCCTGCGGGCCGCCGAGTCGGAGATCTCCGCTGCGGGCGTACGGGCCTTCGCCCACGCCTGCGACGCCGGGGATCCCCGGGCGCTCGGGGAGTTCCTCGATGCGGCCAGGGACGCCCTCGGGAGCGTCGACGTCCTCGTGCACAACGCGTCGGCCCTTGCGGTGGGCCCGACATTGGAAGACTGGGAGGCGAGCCTGCGCGTGGACCTCATGGGCGCCGTCCACGCGGCCGAGCACGTGGTGCCCTGGATGGTCGAGGCCGGCGGTGGGGTGCTCCTCTTCGTGTCGTCCATCTCGGGCCTCGAGGCCGATCCGTCCCCGGACTTCGGGTACACGGCGGCCAAGGCGGCCCTGATCGCGCACGCCAAGAAGCTGGCCGTGATGCACGCCCCGGCCGGGATCCGGGTGAACGCGGTGGCCCCGGGATCCATCGACTTCCCCGGAGGCATCTGGTCCCAGGTCCGGGAGCACGAGCCCGGGATGTACGAGGGGGTCCGGGCCTCCATCCCGTGGGGTCGACTGGGGACCCCCGAGGAGGTCGCGGACGTTGCCGTGTTCCTGGTGTCTCCCCGGGCGGCGTGGGTGGCCGGGGAGTGCGTGTCGGTCGATGGCGCGCAGCACCGCGGGATGCGCTGACCCCAGTCGGCCGGGGAGGCGTCGTATGTCCCCCGGGTGCCGCGGACGGGGCGGGCATGTCGGAGATCCGGTGGACGGGGGAGAGGTGAAGGGAACGGATGGATCGACGGGTTTCACAGCGAGAGAGGCGGGTCGGCGGAGGCGGCGCACCGGACGCACCCGGGGGCGCCTGTCGGGACCGGGCGGGATGGGGGGTACCTCTCCGTCTCCCCGCCCCGATCAACTCCGAGCACACAGCCGTGGCCACAGGATGCTCGCGCCCGCTGCCGGCCCTTCGCCCGAGGGGTGATCGGTGGTGAGCCGCGTGGTGGTGGTGCCCTACGATCCGGATTGGCCCCGTCGGTTCGAGGCCCTGCGGGACCGGATCCGGCCCGCGGTCGAAGACGTGGCTCTAGCGATCGAGCACGTGGGGAGCACCGCCGTGCCGGGACTCGCCGCCAAGCCCGTCATCGACATCGACGTGGTCGTTCCCCGGTCCGCAGTGGCCGACGGGATCCGTCTCCTCGCCGCGTCCGGGTACGAGCCGCGGGGCGACCTGGGCATCCCCGACCGGGAGGCGTTCCGTGCACCGGCCGGCCTCCCGCGGCACCACCTCTACCTGTGCCCGGCGGACAGCCTGGCTCTGGCCAACCACCTGACGGTCCGGGACCACCTCCGCAGCCACCCCGACGACGTCCGTGCCTACGGCGAGCTCAAGACGCGCCTGGCGGCCCGGTTCGCCGAGGACATGGATGCCTACGTGGAAGGGAAGAGCGCCTTCCTCCTGGACGTCCTGCGGCGGTGCAGCTTCGACGAGACCGCCCTCACCGGGATCGAGCGGATGAACCGTAGGGACTGAATCCATGCCCCGGGGAGACGGGAGAAGGCTTGCGCCGGTACGGCTGAGGACGAGCGGAGGGCGAAGGGTGGTGGGGACGGTGGCGGCAGGGGGGATCGTCGCGCCGGGCCGGGGGTCCCACCGATCGACACCACCCGACGACCCGTCACCCGGTGCACCCGCCCGGAGGATCCAATGCGACGCCTTTCGGCCCTCCTCCCGCTCCTGGCGGCCGCGGCGTGCGGCGGCGGCGCGCCGACCCCGTCGACCGCTCCCCCGGATCCCATGGCCTTCGAGCGCTGGGCCCGGGACGCCCCGTTCGCCGGCCTCGAGACCCCCCGCCAGTTCGAGGAGCGGTTCGGCCGCCCCGTGGACCGGCAGGCGGTTCCCCAGGAGAACCGGCACGTGCGGGGTCAGACGGACTCGGTCCTGACCCTGACCTACCCGGGCCGCCTGGTGGCCCGGTTCTACGCCATCACCGGGGGGCGGACCCTGCCCATGAGCGTAGAGGTGAGAAGCTCGGGGATCCTGACCGAACCGGTGGACGTGGGAAGCCGGTGGAGCGCCGTGCCCGCCGCCTTCGGACCGCCGGACGGGGAGCGGGACGGGCAGCCGTTCTACGTGTGCGACTGCGGCGGGCCCGAAGAGCCGGTCCTCTTCCTGGTCTCCGGCGGACGGGTCGAGGCGATCCGTTTCGTGTACTACGTGGATTGATCAGCGGCCCGCGCTCCGCCGCCCGCGACCTGCAGGAGCGCGGGACTTCCTCAGCGCTTCTTCCGCCCGGATGCCCCTTTCCGCCGCTTGGGCTCCGGCAGCTCACGGGTGGTGATCCTCGCGAGCTCGCTGAGCCACTCGCCGTCGTCGAGCCGCTCCTCGATCAGGAAGCAGGGCTTGGCCCCGGGGTAGGGCTCCGCCTCCACGATGTCGCCGACCCACGCCCGCCCACCCTCGGTGGGCTTCACCAGGAAACGGTCGTCGCAGACGAGCCCGAACATCTTGCCGTCGCAGAAGACACCGTACTCCCCGAACATCTTCCTGGCTGTGACCCCCAGGCGCTCGTCGAACTGTCCGGTCACGTAGTCCACGAACTCCTGTGTCGATGCCATCGGCGCCCCCTCCGGTCCCGGGTGTCTTCCGCGGGCAAGCTACGGGGCGGCGGCTGGCGCCGGGAGGCCTTCCCCGGTGCGACGACGCTCCGGCGCCCCCCCGGGGGCGGACCGCCGGTGCCGACGGACCGGCCCCCGGTGCGCGGCCGGGAGGCGGATCCCATACTGCGGCTCCCGGGCCGGCCCTGCCGCGGCCCGGGCGGCCCACCCCGCGACCCCGGAGCCTCCACCATGACCATCCCGGAGCTGATCGCCGACATCGAGCGGGCCCGCGCCGACTTCCTGGCGGTGGTCGCCGCGCTCGACGAGTCCACGGCCTCGACGCCGATCGGGGAGGGCCGCTGGTCGCCCGTGCAGTATCTGGAGCACCTCGTCCGGGCCGAGGAGGTCACGGTGTGGCGCATGTTCGGCGCGGTGGAGGACCACCGGGCCGGTCGTGGCACGATGTCGAGCGACACCCCGGACGCCTCCATCGAGGAGATCGTCGACCGGACCTGGGCCGGAGACGTGGACGCCCCCCCATTGGCCGTGCCGCGCCTAGGGGGTTCCCACGTGTACTGGGCCGCCCGCATGGCCAGGAACGCGGGGTTGGTGGAGGCCCTGGGAGAGTTGTTGGATCCCTCGGAGCTGGAGGCGGTGGCCTACCCACACCCCATTTCGGGAGCCTTCACCATCCGGCAGGGTCTGGCGTTCATCCGCTTCCATCTGGATCGACACAGGGGGCACCTGACGGACGCGGGGTCGGGGCCGTCGGGAGTCGGGCCCTGATCGATCGGGTCGCCGCGGGTCAGCCCGGCTCCTCGAGGATGAGGACCCCCCGGCTGTAGAGCAGCTCGAACCCGTTCCGCTGGGCGTTCTTCTGGGACCGGGACCCCGGCTGGGTCGCCACCACGGCCACGTCGCACCCCTGATCGGCGGCGTCCGCGAGGCGACGGCGCAGGAGGGCGGTCTGCACCCCCCGTCTACGGTGCGCCGGCAGAGTCGAGGCTCCGGTGAGCTGGGCCACCCCGCCCTGGAGGCGCATGCTGGCCGCCCCGGCCGCAGCGTCGCCCCGCCACGCCAGGTATCGCACGAAGCCGGGGACACCGGCCATGTCCCCGAGGATCTCCTCCAGCGTCTCCCGGGCGAAGGTCTCGTGGCTCGGGATCCCGTCGCCGTCGGGAGCGACGAAGCCGGACGCCACGGTGTCCAGCCAGCGGTCGAACCCGGCGGTGTCGATCGGCTCCGCCCGAGCCGCGTCGCCCGCCGATGCCGGTGTCTCCACGCCCCGCCGGAGGTCCCGCCCCAGGACGTTCTCGAAGGCCACGAGCCGGTACCCGCGCGCCCCCAGGAGCGGCAGCAGCCCGGGGTCGGCCAGGTTCGACACCTCCACCTGCACCGGGCATCCGCGGGCGGCGAAGAAACGCTCCATGGCCGCCAGCTCCGCCGGCCCGGGCAGGGGCGCGAAGCCGAGCCCTGCCACCTTGTTCAGCGGTGAACCCTCACCCGACCATGCCGCGATGCCGCCGCCGATCCGTCTCGCCTCCGCCCCCCGTTCCGGTCGCCGCTCGGACACCGCGGCGACGGCGGCCTCGAGGAGCCCGCACTCCGCCTGCTCGATCCGCAGGGCCAGGTCCCGCGATCCGAAGAGCATTCGACCTTCCCGTGAGAGTGCTCCGTCGCGAGGCACGGTCGGCCCGCCACACCGTCGGGGCAAGCCCGCCGTTCGGAGGTGGAGCGGAGGACACGTTCAGGGTCTCCGGGGCGTACTACAGGTGCCAGGGCCGCCACGCCGGCCGGCCGCCCCTTCCGCGTAACGACGATGTCCGCACCCCTCCGGGCCACCTGTCTCGGCCTCGCAGCCGTACTGGCGGTGTCCGCCTGCTCCTCCTCGTCCCCCACGGACCTGGACCCAGCGCAGGAGGTCCTCTTCCACGCGTCCTACGAGAACTACGCCTGGGGTTACCAGAACTCCGGATGGTACGTGGACCGGGAAGGCCGGGTGTGGAGCATGGCCCCGGCGCCCATGTGGCAGCCCGAGGTGGGGAAGCTCCTGGCGGGGGAGCGCCCTGGAGACACCTATCCCGCGGACGAGCTGGAGGCCGAGTACCGGGCTGTCCGGGACTCGCTCCTTCTGCAGCTGCCGACCGAGGAGGTGGAGGGGATGTCCCGGCTGGTACGGGAGGCCGCCCAAGGGGACTTCACACCCTCCCAGCCCACCGGGAACGACGCCGGGATCTTCCTGAGCGGGGCCCTTCTGTACGAACCGGCGGACGGGACCTACCGACGGGTGGTCCTGAGCATCCGCGGCGACTGGACCGTGCTCAACGAGTCCTCCGCCGCCGGGCGACTGGCCGATTGGCTCACGGACGTAGCCTCCCGGATCGCGGCAGGGTAGGTACGCGGGGGAGGCCGCTGCGCGGAGGCTGCGGATGTGCGACGGGGTGCGGGACCGCCCATCTTCCCGGCCACACGTCCCCGCACCCCAAGGCTTCCATGACCGTCCGCCGCGCCGCTTCGTACCCGCTGCTCGCCCTCGTCCTGGCCGCCTGCAACGCGGCACCGACCCCCGAGGCGGATCCCGCCGAGGTCGAGACCGTGGTCGCCAGCTTCTACGAGGACATCGGAGCCGCCGACTATCCCGGTATGGAGGCGCTCACCACTCCGGACTTCGAGATCGTGGACGGCGGCCTGCGGATGGACTTTCGGGAGTTCCGCGACTTCCTGGCCGACGTCTTCGCACAGGGGGTCGAGCTGGATTTCGCCCTGGACCGTCTGAACACGGTGGTCCAGGGCGATGTGGCCTACACCACGCTCCGGGCCCTGAACCAGCCCCTGGACCGGGCCTTTCACGAGACCGTGATCCTCCGGCGGATCGACGGGGTCTGGCTCGTCGATCGCTTCCACTCGACGCCCGTGCGGGAGTAGGCGGGCCTCCAGGCGGCGGGGCAGCCGGCCGTCCCCCGCGAAGAGGGCCCCGGGAACCGCATCGCCCCGCCGAGGATTGATCGCGACGGGGGCTCGCCCGGGCCCACGGAGCCGGGGAGAGCACCACACGTCGTCCTGAACCCCGAGGCTTTCTGGACATCCTGGACTCGGTGGGAAACACCCCCCTCGTGGAGCTCCGGCGCGTCGTCCCCCCCGGGTCGGCCCGTGTTCTGGTGAAGGTCGAGGGGCA
>DATHRY010000196.1:0-9263 GCA_035464715.1 Longimicrobiales bacterium | reverse complement strand
TCGAACACGAGGGCGGGATCGAAGGTGTCGAGGAGGCCCGTGGCGACTCCGGCATCCCATCCGACCTTGGGCGTCTGCTCCGCGCCAGGCATACGGAAATAGAAGGGAGCGGGTCGGTCGCCCGCGGCGACGCGATCCTGCCATTCCCGGTAGGCGGAATCGACGGACGCCCGCCACGGTCCGAACCACGTCGTGAGATGCACGATCTCGGCGTACATCGCGCTGGCGATGTCCAGGGCGCGGTCCTTCTGTTCCGACGCCTCCTGTCGGGCATCGACCCACAGGGCGGCCAGAACACCCACGAAGACGACGGCGAGCTCGGAGGCGGCCCGGCGCATCAGAGTGGATACCCGGGAGCCACGTTCCCTTGTCATGGGCCGGCGAGCTGAAGGGACCTCGGACGGAACAGTTGCGGGCGGCCACATGATGCGGAGCCGCCGTCCTCAGGTGCAAGCTGCACGGCGCCCGGTGGTGGGTCCGGGTGGCGAGGCCGTGTCAGGTGCTCCCCCCCGCGCCGAGGCCGTCACCCCCCCGCGGGAGCCCGAACCGGACGGCGATGCGCTCCGCGACCTCCCGGGGCTCGAGGTCCGTGTTGTCCACCCTCAGGTACGCTTCGAACGGGAAGTCCCCACCCGAATCGAGCCGATACGCCGAGTCGGCCGCGACGAGGCGTGCCCGGGAGGCGGAGACGTCGCGCTTGGAGGGCTTCGCCGACAAGCGGAGCGCCGAATCGTTGCGCGCGATCCGGGTATCGAGCGACGCCTGGAGCTCCACGAACACGGCCCGTCCCCCCGCCCGTTCGAAGACCTCCTTCTGCCGCTCGACGAACCGCAGGTCACTGTCGAGGTCGAAGGCCCACATCATCGTGAAGATCAGGCCCGGCAGGTCGCTGTCTGCGGCCTCCTGGAACACGTGGTCACGGAACCGCCCCACGAGACGGTTGAAGGGCGGCGTGCCGTAGGCGAACACGGGCAACACGGCCTCGATCGAGACGTGGTTGTGGAACAGGGGGATCCCGGTCAGACGGCTCAGCTCCAGACCCACCGTCATCTTGCCGACGGCGGGCGGCCCGAAGATCCAGACGAGGGTCTTCCCCGGTGGCGGTGCGGCCCCCTCCCGGCTCCGGGCCCATCCGTCGCGGTGGAGTCGGAAGCGTACGAACCGTTCGCCGCCGATCTCCGTCTCCCCGTCCTGGACGAATCCCAGGCGTGTCAGCCCCCCTCCACGCGTCCTGGTCTTCGGGAGGAGGGCGATGACCGACTCGAGTCCGAGCTCGCCGAAGGCGACCTCCAGGAAGCGACGGTACAGGGCACGCCCCGCTCCCCAGTCGGCGGGACGGAGCACCAGACCAAGGTCGGCGTCCCCTCCCTCGGGCTGAAGCCCGCCCCAGCCAATGAACTCGTCGTCGCGGACGAAGGCCCAGGGGCCATAGCCGTGCTCGTCCCACATGCGCTCCTTCGCGGCGACGAACCGGGCGCAGTCCTCCGCCGTGAACACGCCCTTCGCCAGGGGCAGATGCCGCCGGACGTCGGCGTCGTTCATCAGGTCGACGATGTCGGCCGGATCGACGTCCGCCAGGCGGACGAGACGGATGTCGCTCATCCGCCGGACCCCGGGAATCGACGTCCCGACGCGTCCCCCGCGGTCTCCACGAGACGGCCCGCCGCCCGGCTGTGCATCGCCTGGCCCCCTACCCGTCCAACATCCCGACGGCGACCAGGTCGGCTCGAACACGGCTCAACTCCTCGTCGGACCACGCTCCGCGGGCGAGCGCAGGCCAATCGAGGGGACCGTACGAGGCCTCGAACTCGTCCACGCGCTGCCGTGCCTCGTCCATTCGATCCTCCCGCACGAGGGCGGCGATCTCGACGACCGCCGTGACCAGCACGCTCGGGGACCCCTGCCGAAGGCGGATGAGTGATCTCGCGGTCGCCGCTGCGCGGGCGTACTCCCCCGCGTCGAGGTAGGCGATCGCCTCGAAGGTCCGGATCCGGTCGTTCCGAGGATCGTTGGGGCTGAGGCTGGTGGCCAGTTCGAGGGCCCGCATGGACCCCTCCACGTCGCCCTGGATCGCGAGACCGAAGGCCAGCTCCGCCTGGGCCTGCGCATGGCTCGGGTTCAACCGGACGGCCTCTCGCAGCTCGGCGACACCCTCCGGGACCTGCTTCTGGTGGAGCAGCAGATGGCCGAGCCAGATGTGGGCATCGACCAGGGACGGGTCCAGCTGCACGGCCCGCCCCGCGTGGACGAGCGCGGTGTCCAACGCCACCTGGGCCGCGGCCTCCCCGAACTCCCTGGACATGTTGTTGCTCGCGTCGTGGCCGATCTCCGCCAGGCGGGCATAGGCGAGGGCGTATCGAGGTTCCCGCTCGAGCGCGAGCTCCAGGAGGTCTCGAGCCTGCATGGCGTCCTCGTAGGTCTGGCGGGCCAGGAGCGCCTGCGCCCGCAGCACCAACTCCCACGTGGCGATCTCCTGCGGCATCGCCCGGCTCGCACGCCGCATCTCGTTCCGCGTCATCTCCGGGGCGATGGCCGTGACGATCCGTTCCGAGATCTCCTCCTGCACCGCGAAGATGTCGTTCAGGTCTCCGTCGATCCGATCGGCCCAGAGCTGCGTGTCGGTCTCTCCGTCGACGAGCCGACAGGTCACACGGACCGCGTCGCCGACGATGCGCACGCTCCCCTCGACGAGGTACCGGACCCCGAGCTCGGCGGCGACCGTGGGTAGGTCGGCGTCCCGCTCCCGGTACTCGGTGGTCGAGCCCTTGGAGATGACGGGGAAGATCCCCCACGCCTGCAGACTGGTGAGGATCTCGTCCGCGACCCCGTCGGCGAAGTGTTGGTGCCCCGCCTCCGGAGACAGGTCGTCGAAGGGAAGGACCGCGATGGCACCGCGTTCCCCGAACTCCCTGACCAGGGGGGAGGACTCAAGGTCGGTGTCGGGCGCAGGGAGCGTCAGGACCAGCCCAGCGAAGACCAACGTTCCCGCGAGGGCGCCGGTGCTGAGCGAAGCCAGAACGACGTTCGCCGTGCTGGGCGTTCCCTCGCCACCCGTTGCCTCCAGGCGGACGTCGAGGAACCACGACGCAATCAGGGCCAACGGGAGTCCCACGGCCGACGCGACGATGGCATGGCGCAGGACCGCGGAGGACAACCCGAACGCTTCCGCCGAGAACTCCAGCGCGCCCCAGACGGTGACGGCACCGACGACGTAGGTGGCCCCGGTCTGGAGAACCTTCCGTCGACGCAGCTCCGAGAAGAAGCTCCTCATCGGGTCCACCCGACGGCCGGGGCGGGCTTGGTCCACATGTCATCCGACCTCTCGATCGTGCTGCGCGGTCTCGTCCAACCGGCGGAGCGACACGACACCGTAGCCCGCCACGGAGCGGGCGATCAAGGGTCGCAGCGCGCGGCCGCCTCCCCGACGAACGCCACGACCTCTGCCTTTGGAAGGGGGTCCGCGAACATCGACGTCCGTGTCTCCAGCGCGCGCCGGACGAGGTCCCCGTGAACGCCGTCCAAGAACCCCGCGGCGCCGGCCGACTTGGAAACGAGGGCCCCAGTGCGCTGGAAGTGCAGGCCCCGACACGCATTGAGCACGGCGTTCGATCCCAGGGGGTCGTGGAACGGGTCGTGGATCTTGTCGAGGTGCCAATTCAGCGAACGCCGGATCTCGGCGAGGACCTGATCCGGGTCCACCGGCCCGACGAGGGACGCCACGGGAACGCCCTCCAACGTCGAGCCGAACTGTCGGGCTGCGGCGAGGTCGATCAGGCCACCCGGGTAGACCTCGTCGAAGGAGATGTCGTCCTTCCAGGTGGCTCCCGACGAGATGGAGAACTCCAAAGTGGGGGCGGGCGACGGCCCTCGGACCTCCGCCCGGACGTAGGCCACCAGGTCCAGGCCGTGGGCCGGACAAGGCAGGGCCCGGTGCCGGAGCCGGGAGGTGATCCGCACCTTCTCCTCGCGCGTCAGCGGCGCCTCGTACAGCGGGATGAGGTCGAGATCGCTGCGCGCCGGATCGAAGTCCTCCGATGCGAGGGAGCCGACGACGACGGTGGCGACGTAGCCATCTTGTTGGGACAGGATGTTGCGCACGGCATCGAGGTACGCCGATACCGGGTCAACCACGGGCGCACCGGCGTCCGATGGCGCGAACGCCTTGCTCACGTTTCGCCATCGAGCACCCGGAGGACCGAGTCGAGGCACGGGGGGCAGATGCCGTGGGTGATTCCGGGGACGGCGCGCGCCCCGAACAGATCGAGTAGCTGGATGGCCTCTTCGACCTCGAGCCATTCACTCTCGACCCGCACGCAGTTGCACCAGGCGCACATGTGGAGGAAATCCTTGGAACGTGGCGCCGAAGCATCCAGAAGCGAAACGGGATCCCGGGTCTCCTCTCTCAGACAAACCGAACGCAGCTCGAGCCCCCTCCTCGAGCCAACTCACGGTCAATCGCATGAAACGTCGACGGTAGGGCCCGTCACAGCGAAAGGGGATCCTGCGAGCACGGCGGTCCTCCCGCACGCTGGCGAAGAGCCGTTCATAGAGGAGGCGCGTCTCGGCGTCCGAGATGTATCGCCAGACGGACTGGCCCACTACGGTGTCCGGCTGCAACTCCGCCGCGTGGTTCTCCTCGGCGAACCGGACCCATCCAGGCGACACGACCCTGATCCGATCGTCGTTGTCGATCTCGTATGCGTAGACGGACAAGTACCCTGACCTCCGGACGAGGTGGCGGCAGCGGCGAGCGTGGGCAGGCTGTGCTCCTTCTGGCCGCCTCGTCAACGGTCGGCTTCTACGCCAAGGACCGTATCCTCGACCGAAGTCGGGCGCGATGACCATGAGATCGACCTGCCAGGGAAGCGCCTCGCGACGCACTGTCCACGACTCCGCACGGGCGAGGACGCGGGAGGACTTCAACGCCACTCGCCGGCGAAGAAGCTCAGGACCCGGCGCGCGAAGTAGGTCCGGTCCTCCGGCGACTGCATGAGGGGAACGTGGGGGCCGTTCGGTACGATCCAGAGATAGGAGTCGGGGATCGCCCCGTATTGCTCGACCGGGATGGCCACGGGAAAGAAACGGTCTCGATCACCATGCACGATGAGCGTCTCGGCCGAGATCGTGGACAGCAGCGGTGGGGTGAAGTCCATGTCTTCGTAGCTCCACGCCATGCCATGGAACTGCTCGAGCAGCGCTCGAGCTTGAACCACGCCTCGGCTGTGGCTCGCCCCCAGTTGATCCAGCTGGGCCTGTGGCACGCTGTCGGGGTGGCTCTGCCGCTGAATCGCACGGGCCTCTTCCGGGAAGTACGACGTGGCTCCGATCAGAACCATGGCCTCGACGCGGGGGGGATCGGCAGTGGCCATGTGGAGAAGGGTCATCCCTCCGCTGCTGATGCCGATGGCGCGGAAGCGACCCACCCCCAGCTCGTCCAGGAGGCCGAAGATGTCCTCAGCGGACTCCCGGTGTGAGAAGGCACCCGACGGGTTGGTGGACTGCCCGTGTCCGCGCAGGTCGGGGACGATGACGCGGTACCGTGAGGAAAGGTCGGCAAGGAGGGGTTCCCACGTGGCCCCGGTCTGGGTGAACCCATGGAGGAGGACCAGCGGGTCTCCCTGACCGATCGACCGGTAGGCCAGCGTAACGCCGTTGACGTCTGCGTACTGGACAGCCTGGGCCACACTCGTCGTAACGCAGACCGGGAGCATCAGGAAGGCGAGCGCAACGGACCGAAGCATCATCGGGCACCTCCGACCATGGGCAGGGGGGGTGGACGCTGGATCGAGGGAGTCTCGGGCAGGAGCCGAGGCTCCTAGAGATCCAGGAGCGCTTCTGCGAACGACTCGCTGAACCGCTTCTGCACCTGTGGCGAGTTCAGCACCGCTTTGCCGATCGGCGAGATCGTGTACGTGACCGAGGTGTCCGCCTGCTTCTGCGTCAGGCCATGGTAGGCCAGGTAGAGTAGACCGTAGCGCACTGCCCGCTGCCATCCACGCAGCTCGTGTTCGCTGACTTCGTCAGGGACTCCCCTGGCCGCGGCGAGTGCCCGGCCATAGTGATCCGGCAGAACCCATCTGTCGTCGCGCTCGAGGTACCTGAGGAGGAGAATCAAGTCGGGGGTCAACACATCGTTCCCCACCGAAGGGGACAGTCCCTGGACGGTTTCGAGAACCCGACGCGCGTCGCGCGTCCAGAGGGTTCCACTGAACTGGACCGGAAGGTCCGCCTCGTCCACCTCCGCATCGGCGAGGAAGACGATGACTTGTTTTCCTGCGCCCCAGAAGGCGCCGAGCTCCGCCATGCACCAGCTGGAGCCCACCGAGCGTTTCGTTGCCAGGAAGACGCACGCGTCGCAGCTGCGAATGGCCTCGCGAAGCTGGTCCGCCAGCGACCATCCGATGGCCATCTCCTCGGGATCCCAACGATCGACCTGGGCTCCGTCCAGGGTAAGGCAGAGGGTCGAGTAGGCTGCTTCGTCCTGCTGGCTGTGGCTTACGAAGACGCTCATGGTTGAGAATCCTGATCCGTGGTTCCCGCGGCCGCTCCACTATCTACACGCGAACCGGTTGACCATCCAAGGGCCGCGAGCCGCATGGCCCCCGGGGTGACCGGGTCCACCAAGCGCCCCTCACTGGGTTGCGCTCGGCCGAGCCGGCCTCGGTCGCCTACTCCACCACCGCCACCCCGACCATCTCCACCGTCACGTGGTAGACCGTCTGCTGGCGCTCGTAGATGACGACGGCCAGCCCCTCGGCCTGGGCCTCCAGAAGGACCTCGGTGAAGATCCGGCCCAGCTCCCGGGACTTGCGGGCCGAGACCGACTCGAAGGCGAGGTCGGTGAGGCGGTCCAGGAAGGGTCGGAAACGGTCGTCCGCCTCCGACCAAGCTCCAGGCCCGCTCCGGGCCGGGGGCGCGAAGGCGGCGTAGGACAGGTCCACGGTCGCCCCGAACTCGTGGGCGCTCACCCCCGCAGCCGCGTTGGCATTGGTGCGCCGGAGACGGGCCTGGTGCTCGGCGGTCCGGAGCGCGCTGGTGACCTCGATCCGGTAGGGCGGCAGCTCCAGCTCCGCCAACCGTTCCTGGAACCTACGCCCCAGGATGTGGAGGAGGACGCGCATCTCGGGGACCACGATGGCCGGCGCGATCCGCGGCCGCACGACGAAGTGCTCGGTGCTGTCCGCCAACTCGACCAGGGCGCCCTGTGCCAGCAGGGAGTCGAGTCGCTCCTCGTCCAGGACCCGGGTGCCGACGGACCGGGCCCGCTCCAGGTGGCTGGCCGCGAGGAAACGGCGGAGTCCCGCCTCCTGCCCAGGAGTCAGGACGGGCATCGGGTCGAGGATCCGGTCGGCCATCCCCGCGGACCGGTCGATGTCCCGTACGGCTCGGGCCAGGAACGCCTCCACCTCGGCAAGCGTCTCGGTCCGGGCCTCCGCGGCCGCCTCCAGGCGCTCCGCCTCGACCCACTCCCTCAGGGCCTCGATTCCGATCCACACCCCGACGGCAACCAGGAGCGCCGCCCCGACCCGGACCAGGAGCCTCATCCCAGCACCAGCCCGACCGCGAACCCCGCCGCGTAGGCCATCAACCCCGCGGCCGTGGGAGGAAGGGCTTCGGCCACCTGTTCCGGCGTGCCGCCGGTCCAGACCAGCCGCATGGCCCGGCCCGCCACCACCACGCCCAGGAGGGAGAGGAGGACGGTGGACGGCCATCCGAACAGCCCGATCCCCACCACCGGAACGCCCATGGCCACCGCCCACAGGAGGGTGTACTCGACCCGGGTGCCCGCGACCCCCAGCCGGGTGGCCAGGGTCCGCTTGCCGGCCCGGCGGTCCGTGTCGATGTCCCGAAGGTTGTTCACCACCAGGAGAGCCGTGCTCACCGCCCCCACGCCGGCCCCGGCCCAGACCGCCTGGGGCAACCACTCCAGGGCCTGCACGTAGACGGTGCCGGCCACCGCCACCAGTCCGAAGAAGACGAAGACGAACAGGTCTCCCAGGCCGTGATAGGCCAACGGGTACGGGCCCCCGGTGTACGCGACGGCGCACAGCAGGGCGGCCAGCCCCACCACCAGAATCGGGACGCCGCCCACCGCCACCAGGTAGGCCCCCACCACCGTCGCCGCCCCCAGGGTCAGGAGCATGGCCCTCCGCACCGCCTCGGGAGAGAGCAGGCCGGCCTGGGTGACACGGGTCGGGCCCACCCGCTCCTCGGTGTCGGCCCCCTTCACGAAGTCGAAGTAGTCGTTGGCCAGGTTCGTGGCGATCTGGATCAACAACGCCCCCGCCAGCGCCGCCAACGCCGGGGGCCACCGCAGGACCCCGGCGTGGGCCGCGATCGCCGTCCCCAGCACGACCGGCGCCGCCGCGGCGGGCAGCGTCTTGGGCCGGATCGCCAGGAGCCAGGGGGAAGGCATGATCCCGGGGCTCAGGAACGGCAGGCGGCGTACATGGACATTCCTCCGCTGCTCCTCGTTCGGTTCAGATGTTCAGTGCGGCCCGGGCCGCGGCCACGGCCGCGGTCCCCGACGCCTCGTGCCCGACCCGGTTGCTCTCCCGGTCGGTCCGCACCTCGATCATGTGGGATCCTCCGGCGTCCAACGCCCTCTCGACGGCCTCCCTCAGCCCGGCGGGGTCTTCGGCCCGGGTGTGGGGGATCGCGTGCAGTCGGGCCAGATGCGACAGGTCCAGTCCATGCGGCGTGGCGAACAGCTCGGTGAAGGGCGGATCGAAGGCCCGCACCGGGAGCATGTGGAAGATGCCCCCTCCGTCGTTGTTGACCACAACCAGCACCAGCTCCACCCCCTTCTCCCGCACGGCCAGCAGCCCGTTGGCGTCGTGGAGGAACGCCAGGTCTCCCAGCAGGGCCACGGTCCGGCGGGCCGTACCTGCGGCTACCCCCGCGGCGGTCGACACGATCCCGTCGATCCCGCTGGCGCCGCGATTCCCGAAGAGGAGCAGATCGTCCTCCCGCCTCCCTCCGTAGCCGTCCACGTCCCGGATGGGCATGGAGCTGGACACGAAGAGGGCGTCGCCGGCCCGGCAAGCCCCCACCACGGCGGCGGCGAGATGTCCCTCGTGGGGCGGGTCGCCCGCCCGGAGGGCCGCCGCCAGCGCCGCCTCGTCCGCAACCTCCCACCGCTGCCGCCAGTCCGCCGACGCCGGCCGGGGCGTGCCACGGACGAGCGCTTCCAGGGTGTCCGCAGCGTCGGCCCGGACGTAGTGGGACGCACGGTTCTGGTGGTCCTTCCATCGCCCGCCGCC
>DATHRY010000195.1:0-4050 GCA_035464715.1 Longimicrobiales bacterium | reverse complement strand
GGCGAATGCACAGGGGAATCCGGTGCCGGCGGCGGCGGCCACCACCATCAGTCTCGGGACCAACGGTGGTCTCGGGATGCTCGGCGGGAACACCTGCGGCGCCGTGCCCGCGGGCGCGTCCCAGGTCACCATCGAGGACGTGGTCTACGACCACGCCCGGGACGGCGTGCAGATCGGCGCCGTGGCGTCGGGTCTGAGCATCCCGACGCAGGCCGTCGATCTCGATCTCGACTTCGACTTCGATGCAGAGGTCATCGCCTTCCGCCGGGACCTCGGGTCCCAGGAGGACATCTACCTGATGACCGTCGACGGATCGGCCTTCGTGAACCTCACGGACCACGAGGACGGAGACACCGACCCGGCCTGGTCTCCCGACGGGAGTCGGTTGGCGTTCGTGTCCACGCGCTCCGGGACGGCCGATCTGTGGGTCATGAACGCGGACGGAACGGGGCTCGTCCAGGTCACCGACGACCAGGGCTCGGTGCGGTTCCCCAACTGGTCCCCCGACGGGACCCGGATCGCGTACAGTGCCTCGGTGAACGACCAGCGCGACCTGTACGTCATCGACGCGCCGGCGCCGGCGTCCGGGCCTGCCGCTGCGAGTCCGATCTTCGCCCAGGCCGAACCGCCTGCTCAGTTGACCGACGATCCCGGCGTGGACAACGAACCCGTCTGGTCACCCGCCGGGAGCGAGATCTTCTTCTTCTCGAACCGCGACGGGGTGGGGGCCGTCTGGACCATCGACATCCTCGGTGACGGCGGCGCGAATCCGGTGAAGCTGACCATCGACTTCGTCTTCGCCTGTGCCCCGGGCAGAGGCTTCTCCCTCGTGGACAGTCGCCAGAAGCTTTCGTTCGTGGGCGAGACGGACGGCCAACTGGACATCTGGACCATGGACCTCGACGGGTCGAACCAGACGAAGGTGACCAGTGACGAGGCCGACGAGTTCTACTCCTCCTGGATGAACGGGGGCCCGGCGACGACCGCCACGGGTCCGGACCGGCAGGCCGCGCAGGGGTCCCGGCTCGTCTTCGACTCCGATCGTTCGGGATTCTGGCAGCTCTACTCGATCAACGAGGATGGATCCGACGTCGTGCGGCTGACGGACTACGAGGCGGACGACGAGATGCCGAGGTGGAGGGCGGCGCGGGACTGAGCCGCGCGTCGGCGGTGGCTGGAACGATCGGTCTTCCGCCCCGACGACGGGTCGTCCGGCACCGCCCCGGAACCCTCTCTGACCGGAGTCGACTAGCGTCCGAGAAGGTCCAGGACCAGCGGAGCGATGGAGAGTTGCGTCGGATCGGGCCCGACGGCCTGCCGAACGCGCTCACGGATGTCGGCCCCGGATCGGTCCGACCGCGCCACGAGGAGCGGGATGGTGGACTCGACTTCACCGGGGCTTCCGTGCCAGGAGCGATAGGGATTCGAGAAGTAGAAGCGTTCCTCGACCGGGCGGTCGGCCCCCGACCGGGTCAGGAGCAGGATGTCCCCCGCACGGTGCCCCCTCGGTCCGACCGCCAGGTCACGGAGCCGGGATTCGAGCTCGAGAAGGTCCGGGCGGGGATTCGCGGCGAGGTAGTCCGCCACGGGCACGAGCCGGGTTCCGTCCCACACGCGGAAGGCTCGGGCATCCTCGCCCACGGGCGTGTTCTCCCGGGCGAAGATCAGATCCAGGGTTCCCTGAAGCTCCGGGACGCCCTCTCCGGTACGGCTCGCCGCGTCGAAGGCTCTCACCACGGGCAGCACGTCCTCCTCCAGCCTCGGAGGCCGGTTCCAGTCGCACCGGTTTCCGGTCTCGACACACGTGGACCGGTCCGCCAGGTAGACGTAGGCGATGGCACCCTGGTAGGCCACGGCCGCCTGGTAGTCATCGTCGGGGACCGAGTCCAGCTCCAGCGGCCGAAGCCGGAAGCCCGTGTTCTCGAGGACGGCCGTCGGCTCGTCCTCCCCGTCCGCCCCCAGGGCGTGACGATCGTCGTCCAGGACGCCGACGTGACCGTGATCCCCCACGACCACGATCCAGGTGTCATCGAGAACATCCGCCGCCCGGTAGACGTCGAGGATCTCCCCGATCGCCGGGTCGACGATGTCCAGGAGGTAGCCCAACTGATCCGGAACGGGATCCGTGGCGACGTGCGTGAAGAGGTCGACCCCGGGGAAATAGACCACCTGCAGATCCGGGACCCCGTGCTCCTCCATGGCCTCCAGGGCCCGATCCACGGCGGTCTCGTCGAGCTCGGCATACCCTTCTCGATGGACCTCCCTGTCCGTGGTCAGCCCCGCAACCGCGGCCGCCACGATCTCCGCGAACATCCCGGGATCGGGCGTCACCAACAGGTCCGCACCTCGATACCAGTGGGCCAGAACCACGTGGGAGCGGACGTCGGCACGTTCGAAGAGGGTCGGGACGGGAAGCAGGCCGCCCAGCAAGTCCTCGGTGTAGACCTCCGTGGCGTGTTCGTAGCCGGCCACCGTGACCGGGGCCGGGGCATAGAACGCCATCTCTTCCCGGGCGAACCACTCGTTCCCCGGCACGCCGGTCCGGCCGGGCGGTTCCCCCGTGTAGAGCGAGCCCCACGCCGCGAACGTCGTTGATGGCAGGACGCTCAGGACGCCGGGGGCGGCGTACCCGTGCGCGTACTCGTCCCCTTCGGCGCCTCCGACGAGGGCGTTCAGCCGGGGGAGCCGCCCTTCCCTCAATGCGGTCCGGAGCGCCTCGTCCCCGACCCCGTCCAGCGCCAGGATGAGGACACGCTCCTCTCCGCGGAAGGGGCGCATGGGCTCTGCGAGCACGCGCACGCCGCCGGACGTCCACAGGCCGAGGATCTCGTCCGGGGGGGCGACACGCCACCAGAGGAAGGCCACGGCGCCAGCGGCCAGCACCAGGATCGTGGCGAGTGCGAGGAGGATGCGTCGGGTCATGAGCGGCGGATCGTGAGGGCGTTCCTTCCAAGATACCGCCATCGGTCCACTTGGCATTGGGGGACCCGAGAGGAACGGACCCGACCTCACCGGGCGCCCCAGGACTTGTCGAAGACCGGAATGGTCTGCACCCGCGTCGCCGTGCGAACGAGGGTGGATTCAGTGGCCGCGCTGCAGGTGCAACATGGCCAACAACTCCTCCCGTTCCCTCGCCCCGAGCGAGGGGCTGCCCTCGACCCACCGCGCCATCGAGTCCGCACACTTCGCCAGCCCCGACTGCTGGTCGATGATGGCGCTGACCAAGGTCGCAGCACCGAGCGGATCGAGCGCCGGTACCGGGATCATCGTGATGGACGCCCACTCTTCGTCGGACAGGACGGTCCGCCGCGAAGCGCCCACGTGACGCGACAACTCGAGCAGGCGCGACACCCCCTCCCCACCCGATGCGCCGGCCTCCGACAGCGCATGGTGCAACCGCTCCAGGTGGTACTCCAGGCAGATGGACGGGATACCCCGGGAGGAGAGGAGCCCGGCGAGCCATTCCACGCGACGGAGCGCCCGGTCCTCGGGCATCTCGACCAGGGTGACCATCCAGACCCCGTCACCGCGGGCGAAGGCTTCACCCCGGCTTCCGTACCGACGGACCAGATAGCCGAAGGCCAGGTGGGACGCCCGACCCACTTCGGAGGCCAGCCGGGCCAGCCGGTGGTCGCTGGGCACCGGATGGTCACCGGCCTCCGGATTGACCGCCGACGCCGTGACCCCACGTCCGTTCGGCTCCTCCAGTGCTCGAAACACCCGCTGCATGCACTCGAAGGTCTCGGCAGCGCCTGCCCCGGCCTGGCGACGTTGTTCCTCGGAGACCAGTCGCTGGTCGAGGAAGGCTCTGAAGCTCCGCCACACCCCGCTCCGGCCCCCGGTGGCCCGGAAGTACGACGTCCCGGGTCTCCCCGCAGATCCAATCCGCGAGTTATGGCATCGGCGATGCGGCGGTTCCCGTTGTGGGAGCCATGGAGCACGTAGAGGACCCCGTACAGCCAGTCCGTTTCGTGGCCCAGGTGACCGTAGGCCTCCTGGATGAACTTCAGGACCGCCGTCTGGGCCCGTTCGTTCGCGGTGGCATCGTCC
>DATHRY010000194.1:0-32833 GCA_035464715.1 Longimicrobiales bacterium | reverse complement strand
TCATCGCTGCTCGCCTCCCGGGCCTCGCCCCGGCATCCGAAACTCCTTCGCACGCAAATCCCGAGGAACGACCGATGCGCAACGCTCTTCTACTGGCCGCAGCGGCCTCCCTGCTCTTCCTGCCGATGGCAGTCCACGGGCAGGCGAACGCGAGCATCGAGGCCCGGGCCCAGGTGCTGACCCCCCTGACGGTGACCCCGTATCAGGATCTCGACTTCCAGAACGTCATCCCCGGCCTGAGCAAGACGGTTCTCCCCGGGGACGTGACGGGCGGACGCTTCGACCTCACCGGCTCCGGTTCGCTCGAGGTCCAGCTCGACTTCGGAACGCTTCCGACGTCCCTCGCGTCCGGCGCCGACAACCTCCCGATCAGCTTCGGCGCCTCCGCCGCCGGGTACTCCACGTCTCTCACCCCCGGCATCTTGACCTTCGATCCCGCCGTGACCATGGACGCCAACCTCGAGTCCGGTGCCATGAGCGTGTGGATCGGTGGTACGGTGAGCCCGGCCGCGAGCCAGCCCGCCGGCCTCTACACCGGAAACATCATGCTGACGGTGAGCTACACCGGGAACTGACGTCACGCCGCGCCGCAGGACGGCGCAGCGACAAGCGATGAACGGGACCGGGAGGCCGGCGTCCGGGAGCGACACGCTCCACGGGGCCGGCCTCCCGCGCGACAGGACGATTCATGACGCGACTGATGGCGGGACTGGGGTTGACCGTCCTCCTGTTGGGCGCTCCCCTGGAGGCCCAGGGGGGTCCGCCCACCCGAGGGCGCCCGCTCCGGGTCGATGGTCAGCAGGAGCTGAACTTCGGTCAGCTCCTCACGGGCCTCCCGTCCGCCGTCCTGCCGAACGACCCGCTCAACGCCGCACGGGTCCAGGTCTCGGGGGAGAAGGACTCCGACCTCCTGATCTCCTTCTTCCTTCCTGCGGCCCTGATCGGGCCCGGGGGTGCCGGCGTGCCGCTCATCTTCGGGCCTGCGGACGCGGGCTACTCCGCCGAGCGGAGCGTCGACACGCAGGTGCCGTTCGACCCTGCGGCACCGTCGGTGATCCGGCTGCCCGGGAACGGGCGGGGGCTGCTCTTCCTGGGCGGAACGGCGCTGCCGGCAGGTACGCTGCCGGCCGGTGACTACGCCGCCACCGTCACCCTGACCATCTCCTACCTCGGCAACTGATGAAGCATCGGACCGTAGTGCGGATCCTGGCCTGGACGGCGCTCCTCCAGATCGGTGCCCTGGCATCGGAGGCCCTGGCCATCGTGGTCGCCCCGACCGCCGTGTACCTCCGGAGCGGGGCGCCGGCGTCCATCATCCACCTCTACAACCCCTCCTCCGAGACCGAAGAGGTGACGGTCGAGACGGCCTTCGGGTATCCGACCACCGACGAGGAAGGTCGGCTCCGCATGGAGTTCCCCGGGGAGGCGGACGCCCGCTCCGCCGCCGACTGGATCCAGGTGCTGCCCAGACGGCTCGAAGTGCCGCCGGGAGAACGCCGGGCCGTCCGCATCCTGGCCCGTCCGCCGGCCGGGACGCCCGAGGGGGAGTACTGGACCCGACTCATCCTGACCAGTCGGGGACGGCAGATCCCGGTGGACGGCGAGACTCCGACGGGCGTCCAGGTCGGGCTGGGCCTCGAGGTCCGGACCGTCATCGCCCTGAGCTACCGACAGGGCGCCGTCTCCACCGGGGTGACCGTCCAGGGCCTCGCTCCGGAGGTCGTGGGGGACAGCCTGGTCCTCCGGCCCGACCTGATCCGGGAAGGGAACGGCGCCTACATCGGCCGTATGGACGTGGAGCTGTTGGACACCCGTGGCGAGGCGGTCCGGAGCTGGAAGGAGCAGGTGGCGGTCTACCGGACGTACCACCGGCGGTACGCGTATCCGCTGGAGGGCGTCGCCCCCGGCGAGTACACCCTCCGCCTCCGGCTGGGAACCGACCGCGAGGACATCTCCGAGGAGGACCGGCTCGCCACAGAGCCGGTGGAGGTCAGCGTCTCCGTCCGCGTGCCCTGACCCACGCCCCCCCGTGCCTTGATCCGCCTCCTCCGTCCCTCCGCCTGTCGTGGCCGCGGCCGACCGTCTCCCGGTCGGCCGGCACGACGGAGTGCGTGGGGACGAAGGCGCTGGGCCGTCCCGGCGCTGTGCGTCGCGTGTGCGATCGGGTCGGGGCCGGGGAGCGTGGCGGGCCAGACCTCGGGACCGTCCGGGACCGGCACGACCCCGCCGGCCCCGGAGCGGGTCCTGGACGAGATCCTCGTGGAGGTCCGCATGGGCCGGCTGAGCCGGGCCACCATGCCGGCCTGGACGGACGGGCTGGCCACCCTCCTCCCGCTGAACCGCTTCCTGGAGCTCGCGGAGGTCGAGTTCGTCGTCGATTCGCTCGGCGTCACCCGGGCCACACTCCACCCGCGACAGCGGGAGGTCGTGGTGGACCCCGTGCTGCCCGCCGTCCGGGTGGCGGGCCGGCCGCTGGACGTCTCGCCGGGCGACGTCGTGGAGCTGGACGGGACGACCTACGTGGCGGCCCCGGTCCTGGAACGAATGCTGGACCTCGACCTGCTGATGGACTGGACGGACCTGTCGGTGGTGGTCCTGGATCCCCGGTTTCTCCCCCTCGGGCAGCGGCTCGCCCGGGAGGCCCGGTGGCGAGCGCTCCTGAGCCGCACGGAGCTCGGCACGGAAGCGGAGCGGGTCGAGCTGGGCCAGGCGCCCTGGGGGGGCGCGGTCCTGGATTGGGACCTCTACTCCGACCTCGAGCGGCCCGTCGAATCCACGGCGTATTCCGTTGGGCTGGGAGCCCGCTATCTCGACGGGGATCTCCGGATGAGCGTCCGATCCCTGGGGCCTGCCTCGGAGGGCGTCCACCGCGTGGACGCGACGTACCAGGCCGTCTTCGAGGACCGGGACTGGATCAAGCAGCTCCGCCTCGGGGACGGGTTCGGTACGGGCCCCCGCTTCCGGGACATGCGGGGGGTCGCGCTCACGAACGCTCCGTACGCCCGTCCCACCTTCTTCGGTCTGGACGCCGTGTCGGGGCGGGTGGGCCCCGGGTGGGAGGTGGAGCTGCGGCAGTCGGGACAGACCCTGGACCTGACCCGGGCCGACGAGCAGGGTGCCTTCGCGCTGGACATCCCCCTGAACTATGGCGAGAACTCGGTCCAGGTCGTGGCCTTCGGTCCGCACGGTCAGGTGGTCACCAGCGACCGGGTATTCCTGCTCAGCTCCGAACGACTTCCGGCGGGGCAACTGGAATGGGGGGTCAGCGGGGGCGCCTGCCGTTCCGAGCGCTGCGGGTGGACGGGCAACGCCGACCTCTGGTACGGGATCTCCGAGGGCTGGACCGTCCGGGGTGGCACCGAAGCCTTCGGACGGGATACCCTGCCGGCTCTGGTCCAACCGTACCTCGGAGTGACGGGGACGGTGGTCCGGGGCCTGGAGCTCTCCACCGAAGCGGTGTACCGGGGCTACCTCAGGGGCGGCCTCCTCTACGCCCCGTCCACCCGCATCCGCGTTCGAGGGGCCTACACCGACTTCTCCTCGGCGGAGGCGAACCCCGTCCTCCACGACGCCCGTCGCCGCAACACCACCGAAGCCGACGTCTTCTTCCGGCCGATGGCGGACAACCCGCGGGTGTACGCCCGGGGCTCCTTCCTGCGGCAGGCGCTGATCACCGGGAATCTGACCCGGATCCAGCTTGCGGCGATGGTCCCCGTGGGACGCCTCGGAGTGGAGGCGGGATTCCGACGGGTGATGGACGCCCCCCTGGAGGGACCCCGCCGTGCCACCAACAACCCTTTCGGGGCGGTCTCCGGACTGGTCCCCCTCGGGCCCCGCAGGCGCCTCTGGGTCCGGGGCGAGGTGGAGACGGACGGGTTGCGCCGGCTCAGCCGCGTCCGGGGCCAGGCGGCGGTGCAGCTCCCCCACGGCGTCCGGCTCCAGGTCGGGGCCGGCTGGCAGGAGGCCCTGGGATCAAGCCTGGACATAGGGATCTCCGCGGTCCTGGACGCCCTACAGAGCACCACCCAGATGGCCTCCGGCCGGGGTGCTCCCACCCGCATCACCCAGCTCACCCGCGGCTCGGTGAACTGGAACGAGGCCACCGGGTCGGTGACCCTCACCCGGGGGCCGGGACTCCAGCGGGGCGGCATCTCCGGCCACGTCTTCGTGGACCGGAACGGGAACGGGATCCTGGACTCGGACGAGGCCGGCCTCGAAGGGGTCCGCCTGGTGGTGGGAGGGCAGGCGGTGACCACCGATGCGAGGGGGCGCTACAACGCCTGGGACCTGTTGCCCTTCCGTCCCGTCCGCCTCTGGGCGGACTCGACTTCGATCGACGATCCGACGCTGGTGCCCGCCCGGGGGCAGGTCGAGGTCGTGGTGCCCCCGTCGTCCTTCGGGCGTGTCGACGTGGCCGTGTCCCCCTCCCGGGAGGTCACGGGGCGGGCGGTCCGCTTCGTGGACGGGCGTGACACGCCCCTCCCGTCCGCGTCGCTCCAGCTCGTGTACCTCAAGACCGGCGAGGCCCGCCCCCTCCGGACGTTCTCCGACGGGGAGTTCTACGTCAGCGGCGTGCGGCCCGGTCGGTACGAGCTCCGGCTCGACCCCGACTACGCCGCCCGGTTCGGGCTGGAGCGCTTCGGCGGCCACGCCCGCTTCGCCGTCCCTCCCGGGGCGGAGGATCTCTCGATCATCGGCCCGGTCGTGTTGAGGGTGGCCTCGGTGGACGGGGGCGCTCCCCGACCCTGAACGCCGGATCCGGCGCCTTCCTGAGCCCCACCGCTTGCGCAGGAAACCTGCAGCGCCGACCATGCCAAGGCCTCATCCCGCGACCGCGCCCTCCCGTCGGAGCTACCCGGATGTCCATGATCCACCGCCTCCCCCCTCTCCGCAGCCTCGCCGCCGCCGGCGCGGTCCTCGTCACGATCACCGCGTTCGCGAGCGCCGTCGATGCCCAGGACCTCCGCTACAGGACGGTGACCGAGACGGAGTACGCCGGGTTCATGGGGTCGGCCATGAGCCTCTCCGGAGAGGATACCGGACCGGACACCACCACCTTCTGGATCAAGGGCCTGCTGCGTCGTGAGGACCAGGCGAACGGCAAGGCGAGCTGGGTCATCGACCTGTCCTCCATGGACATGATGAGGATCGACCACGAGGAGCACGTCTTCTGGAAGATGAACTTCCCGTCGTACATGCAGAGCGCCGACTCGAGCATCGCCGCCGGGCAGGGCGCGATGACCGACGAGGAGCGGGCGCAGATGGGCTCCTTCGAGCCGTCCCTCGAGGTCGACCGGACCGGGGAGACCCGGACGATCAACGGGTGGGAGGCCGAGCGGGTGATCTTCACCCTGACCCTCGCCCCGCCCGCCGAGCCCGCGACGGAGGCCGGCGCGGATCCCATGGCCGCGGTGATGGGCCAGAGCTCGATGGTCATGCTCTCCGACATGTGGGTCAGCGACGATCTGCCGGGCTACCAGGAGATGCGGGAGGCCCTGGGCGAGAACGCCCAGGACTTCGCCCAGGGGAGCGGCGGCATGGAGTCCCTGGCGGCCGGATACCCCCAGATGGCGTCGCTCGTGGAACAGCTGGAGGAGGAGATGGGGGCCCTCGAAGGCCACACGGTGCGCACCACCACGTACACCCTCATGGTGCCGCAGGGCGTGCCCTTCCATCGGGACTCGATCCTGGCCATGTCCGACTCGACGCTACCCCAGGGCCCGGACCTGTCCGCCCTCCTGGCCCAGGCCATGGGTGAGGCCGCCCGAGCGGAGGGAGAGGACGCCGCCGCCGACGCGGTCAGCCAGGCGCTGGGCGGGCGGCTCGGCGGTCTCCTGCGTCGGGGCCGGGACGAAGAGGAGGAGGAGGAGCCCGTCCAGGTGCAGATGGCCGGCGGCGGCGCGGGCCCTACGGTGATGATGCGGGTCGTCACCGAGATCATCGACGTGGAACGCCCGCTCCTGTCCGAAGTGGATTTCCAGCCTCCGGAGGGCTACACGGAGACCGAAGGCCCCTTCCCCGGAGGCTGAGGAGCCGAGCGCCCCGCCGACGACCGGCGGGGCGCTCGATGTCGGCGCGGCTCCTCTCGCGGCGGCGCGCTTCAGGCCGGGCCCCCTCCCGGCTCGAACTCCATGATGCCGCCGTCCGCCATCAGACTCAGGAAGAGCCTGCCGTCCTCGATCACCCAGCTCCGCACGAACCCCAGGTCCCGGAGGTACCGGTCCGCGATGGATTCCCCGGGGCAGGCCATCAGCGTGGTGGCGATGGGGCCGAAGGTGATGCTGGCCCCCTCGATGTCGTAGCTGCCCCGGCCACGGTTGCAGTCGGCCTGTACGGCCACGCCGTCGACCCGGAAGGTGAGGGTGTACCGGGAGGGATCCTCCACCTGGAGGGTGGAGTCGTCCATCCCCTGGAACCCGGTCCAACGCCACTCGCCCAGCAACCCGGTCTGGAGGATGGCCTCCTGATCCTCCGGCGAGACCTCCGTGGGCCCCTCTGCGGCGGCACCCCCGGCGGGCGCAGCCGCGGTGGAGGCGCCGACCGCGGAGTCGACGGTCTCGTCGGCCTCGGAGCCCTCGTCGGCGCACGCCACCGGGACCAGGAGGAGGAGGAAGGGGATCGGGAATCGGGACGCGCGTCTCTTCATGGGGCCTCCGTGTGAGTGTGATCGGCGGACAGGGTCGCCCGAGAGCAGCTTGTCCGCAACGTCGCGGCCGGAGGCGGCCCGGGGTGGAGGGATCCCGCCCCTGCGGCGACGGTGGACCCTGAAGGGCCCTGAGAGCCGAAGGCGGGCAGTCCACCGGCGCTCACCGGAACTGGTGGAGCCCGATGGAGGCGCCGGCCCCGGGCTCAGTCGCCGGCGGCCGTGGCCCCGGGAACGCCCTCACCCCGATGCAGCGCACGCCGACGGGCCACGTGATCGGACACGTGGCTCCCGTACCGCTCCATGGTGGCCAGGAGGTGGTCGGCGCCCCGGATCACCTTCCGGCAGGCCACGGCGCCGCAGCCGCAGAAGAACGGGTCCAGGCGCTCGTCGTGGAAGGTGCCGTAGTCGAGGGTGATCTCCTCGCCGGCCCCGATGGGCCTCCGCGCCACCACGTCCAACCCCTGGAACCAGGCGTTGGGCTCGCAGGCGTGGTTGATGGGTCGCCAATCCTCGGGATCGGGGCTGGGGGCGACCCAGATCTCGTCGGTCAGGGGCCAGGCATACCGGCGGAACCAGCCCCGATGGCGAAGGTCCTCGTCGAAGCCGTCCCCCCGGGGCCGCCGCACGAGCCGCGGCCGGGCGTCCTCCCAGGCCAGGAGTGTCTCACCGGCGGCCACGGGGCGGGTCGCGAAGAGGCCGAAGTCCCCGGACGGTCGCGGAAGCACCACCCCGGGCCGGAGCCTCCGCCGATGGCGGGCCAGGGCCGCCGCCACCAACCGCCGGGTGAATCCGGCATGCCCCTGGGGGTCCGCCGCGAGGATGAGATCGGCGCTCCCAGGGTCGGTGGGGGGGTAGTAGACGCCGCAGTTCGGATTGATCTCCAGCATGAAGACCCGGCCGTCCCGATCCACCCGCAGATCGCAGCGGCCGTAGCCGGCGCCCCGCATCCCCTGGAAGAACGTTCCCGACGCGGCTCGGACGCGGGCGTCCAGCAGGGGGTCCTCCACCGGCGCCGCCGAGAGCCCCTCGTAGTTGACCCACTTCAGGTCGTAGTGCTTGAACGTCTCTCCAGGCGGAAACCGGTACAGGAGGGGATGATAGACGAAGGGCGCTCCGGGATCCTCGCCATTCTCGCACACGAGGGCCGTACACTCGTCCCCTGCGATGAACTCCTCGACCAGGGCCCAGCCGTAGGTCGCGATCATCGCCCCCGCCTGTTCCGCGAGGGCCAGCGGCGTGTCCACGCGTGACTCCCGGGTGAGCCCACTGCTGGCGTAGCTGCTGGGGTGCTTCACGAACATGGGAAAGGCGAGCTCGTCCGCGGCCCGCTCCAGGTCCTGCCACGTGCGGGCGAAGACCCACGCCGGTGTCTCGATCCCCCAGGCCCGGCACACCCGCTTCATGGCCTCCCGGGACGGTTCGAAGAATCCCGAATCCGCTCCGGTGAAGGGCACGTCCAGGGCCTCCAGGGTCTGCACGACCTCGATCCCGACCCGACCCTCGTCCCAGGCGCCGTCGCAGAGGTTGAAGAAGAGGTCGAACCCCCGGGTCGCGGCCCGGGTGACCTCGACGACGCAGGTCTCCTTCTCCAGGGTCAGAAGGGTCCAGTCCGCGTCGGGCAGGAAAGGCCGGGGGTCGCAGGGCCAATCGTCCTCGGGAAACGGACGGAGGTCGAGCTCCTGGTCGGTCAGGAGGCAGATGCGCTGGGCCAAAGGCGGTCGCGGCGAAGAGGGCGGCGGAGCACGGACTCGTTACAACCTTCTCGGCGCGAGCGCGTCGTGCAACGGGCATGGAGGCTGTAGAGGCGTGCACCTCGACCTTTTCCCGGGCCCCGGAACGCACCTTGCACGCCGAAGCGGGTGGTCGGGGACTCCCACGGACCCTGGCCGAACCCGACTGCAAGGAGTCGTACCCATGTCCCGAAGCACCGCCGACACGCCCCTTCTCTGGTCCGCTGTGGCCGGCCTCGCCGCCCTCGGGGCGGCCGTGGCTGCACGCGCGATCCTGACCCGCTCCTGGGAGAAGACGTTCGACGAGCCGGCTCCCCGCAATCCGGCCCATTCGGACGTGCCGGTGGCCCGGGCCCTGGCCTGGGCGATCGCCAGCGCAGGCGTGGCAGCCGGCGCCAGGCTCGCCGCACGGGCCCTGACCACCCGGCTCATGGAGCAGGCCGACGGCTGACCGCGCCGGGCCTTTCCCCGTGTGGGGCGACTTCCCCGGCGATCGTTCGAGGGCGCTCGAGTCTGTGAGACCAGGCGCGTCCCGACGGGCCGCGCACCGACTCGCACGCCCCCCCGGACGGCCGAACGGCCACGGGATCGCTCCCGTGGCCGCCGGATCCCCATCCCCAGGACCCGAGCCGCCGGGTGGGGACGGGAGGATTCGTCGGTGTGGGCTCAGCCCGAGAGGTGGTCGAACCAGTCGTCCACTTCCTTCGAGGCCTCGCGCTCACTCTTTCCGTAGCGCTCCTGGACCTTTCCGACCAGGATCTCGCGGCGGCCCTCGATCTGATCGATGTCGTCATCGGTGAGCTCGCCCCACTTCTCCTGGACATGGCCCTTGAGCTGGCGCCAGTTCCCTTTCATTTCGTTGCGATTCATGGCTCCTCTCCGGTCGTGTCACCGGTGGGCCAGCGCGTCCGGCCCACCGTGGGGTTCTTAACAGAGCAACGGCCGTGCCGGACTGCGGCTTTCTCGCGCGCGGGTGAAAAACCGGTCTGGAAGGGGTCTCCCTCTCCCGACGCGGGCGCCCGGGAATGCAGACGCGTCATTCACCGTCGTGGGGCACTGAAAGGCACCCTGGACGGTCGTCCGGGCGTGCGGCCTGAGGACGCGGTCACCGTTGGTCGCCCGGCCCTGACCGACCGGAGTCGCGCGACATTCCGGCTGAATCCGTGATCGCCGTAAATGTCTGCCAAGCATCGCTTTGCACGCGGCACCTACCCCACGGCACGGCTGTTGCAACTTTTCGAGCCTCGTCCTCCGCGGCGCGGGCCTCGTGTCCCCTCCGCGCTTTCTGCGACCCGCCTCGAAAGGAACGGGCATGAGCGCCAGAGACGTGCTGAAATCCCCCGCCCTCCGGCTCATCGCGTACTTCGCGATCCTGGGCACGGTGCTGGGGGTGCTCGCCCTCGCCGTGCCGTGGTTCGCCACGATGCTCATCCCGACGCCGCCCGGTGCGGAGTCCATCCCGGGGGTGACCGGCGGCATGGGACCAGCCACGTCGGACTGGGCCCGCACGGCGGCGGAGACGGCGGTGGTGGGCCTGTTGAGCCTCCTCGGGGCTCTGCTCTTCACCGTCCCGATCGTCTGGATCTACACGGTGATCATGCGGCAGGAGGGGTACGATCAGTCCTTCGTCCGTCTGCTCGCCTCGTTGCCCGTGGTGGTGGCCGGGGTGGTGCAGGTGGTCCGGGGCGATCTGGCCCTCGCCTTCGCCCTGGCCGGGATCGTGGCCGCCGTGCGCTTCCGGACGACGGTGAAGGACCTCCAGGACGCGGTGTTCGCCTTCGCGGCCATCGGCGTCGGACTCGCCGCCGGTACGGGGAACTTCACGCTGGCGGGCGCCCTGTCCACGGTCTTCTGTCTCCTGGGCTGGGTCCTGTGGCATTACAACGTGGGCGACGTGGAGCCGAGCCTCGAGCTGGGGCACGCCGGTGTGACGCTGTCGGAGGCCCTGGTGCCCGGGGAGAGCCACAAGGCCGTGGTGATCGGGGACGACGACATGGCGGAACCGGTCCACGCCAAGGACCTCGAGGAGCTCAGCGACCACATCGACCGGCTCGCGGACTACGTCCGGGCCGACGCCCTCCGGAAGAAGAAGAAGTACAACACCCTCCTCCTCGTCCACACCGACGACCCGGAGGGGGCCGCCGAGTTCCTGGAGCCGATCCTCGACGAGCACGCCCGACGCTGGGTGCTGGTGGATACCATCCGCCGCAACGGTACCGGGATGGTCGCCATGGAATACCTCATGCGGCTCAAGAAGAAGGTGAAGGTCGGTCAGATGATCGATCACATGGATTGCGGCCCCGATTCCGTGTGCCAGGCCGCCGAACTCAAGCCCATCAAGGGCCTTCGGAAGCGACTGACATGATCCGACATAGATCCGGTGACCGGGCGCGCGGTTCGCGTCCCGACCGCCCCGTCCGAAACACGGCCGCCCCCACTCGGTGGAGACGGTTGCTCGCCCTGACCGCCGGCCTGGCCCTGCCGATGCTCCCGGCCACGGTCACCGCCCAGAACGGTCAGGACACCCTCACCGCCTCCGATACCCTCAAGGCCCCGCCGCCGGCGGTGGACCCGGCGGTCCTGGTCCTGGGTCGGGACACCGTGCTGGCCGCACCAGGGGAGACGTACCCCGCCGGAAGCATCCACCGGTTCTTCATGGGAGACCTGAACCGTGAGCTGTGGCCCCTGGAGTTTCCTGTCCCGGTCCTGGATCTGGACGAGGTGGGCGGCGGCCTGACGGTGAGCGAGCTCAGCGGCGGAAAGCAGACGCTGGGCATCCGCTTCGACGGCGCGGACGGTCGCATCTACCAGTTCCGCTCGATCGTGAAGACCCCGTCCCGGGCCATCCCGCCGTTCCTGGAAGCCACGCCCGTCGAGGATGCGCTCCAGGACCAGATGGGTGCCCAGTTCCCCCTGTCGGCCATGGTCGTGGCCGAGCTTCTGGAGGCGGCGGGTGTGCTGGTGGCCAAGCCCCGCCCGGTGGTCATGCCCGACGACCCCCGGCTGGGCGAGTACCGGGAGGCCTTCGCCGGGCGCATGGGCTGGATCGAGGTGCGGCCGAACGAGATCGAGATGGAGGACGGCGAAGAGGTGGCCGGCTTCGCGGGTTCCGACAAGATCACGGGATCCGAAGAGCTCTATGAGGAGCTCCAGGACGACCCCGAAAGCTACGTGGACGACCAGCGGCTCCTCCGGGCGCGCCTGGTGGACATGCTGGTGGGTGACTGGGACCGGCATTCGGACCAGTGGCGGTGGGCCAGCTACGACGAGCCCTACGAAGGCGGGAACCGGACCCGGTGGGAACCGATCCCCCGGGACCGGGACTGGGCGCTCTCCCGGATCGACGGGCTGCTCCCGGGTATCGCCCGGATCTATCTGCCCAAGTACACGGGCTTCAGTGACGGGCCCCCGGACGTGTTCCGGGCCCACTGGAGCGCCCAGAAGATCGACCGGACGCTCCTGTCGGGGCTCGAGCGGAGCGACTTCGAGGCGGCGGCGGCCGAGCTGGTCGCCGCCCTCGACGACGACGCGTTGGACCAAGCCGTGGGCGTGCTCCCGGAGTCCTATCGCGACCGGGTCGGTGACGACCTTCTCGCCGCGCTTCGCCTTCGGCGGGACGCGCTTCCGACCACCGCCACCGAGTTCTACGAGCTCCTGGCGGGCTGGGTCGACATCCGGGGTACAGAGGAGGTCGACTCGGTGATGATCCACACCACGGAAGAGGGTGTCCGGGTGACGATGCGGGCGCCGCGGGAAGGGGACTTCGTGCGGTACGATCGCCTCTTCCACGCCGACGATACCGAGGAGATCCGGCTCTATCTCGGTGAGGGCGACGACCTGGTGGTCGTCGACGGCGAGCCCACCATCCCCCTTCGCATCGTGACCGGGGCCGGGGACGACCATGTGGTGGAGAATGGCGACGGGTCCAAGGTGGCCATCTACGACGACGAGGGGGACGACATCTTCGAGGTCGGCGGGGAGGCGCTGGTCACGGGAAGCGATTTCCTCGGACAGGACAGCATCCGCACCGCCTACTTCTCCTGGAACACCCGGGACTGGGGCCATGCCTGGGTGCCTCGGCCCGAGATGTGGTACGACTCGGACGTCGGCTTCCTGGTGGGTGCCGGGGTGGCCCGCTACGGGTACGGCTTCGGGTACGACCCCTATCACAGCAGGATCTCCCTGTCCGTCCTCAACGGTCTCAGCGCGTCTCAGTGGATCGTCGACCTGGAGTGGGAACGGGCCCTCGGTCCCCGGGGCTGGCGCGTCATGGCGGACGCCGAGGCGCGGACCGACGAGCCCGTGTGGCTGTTCGGCCTGGGGAACGAGGTGCCGGCCCCCGACGATCCGGACGTGTACCGGGCCTTCCGAAGCCGGGCGTCGGTGACGATGGGACTCCGCTATCGAGCCTCGCGCAGCTGGGTGGCGGAGATCGGCCCCGAGTGGATCGGGCCGAACAAGGTGGACGCCGGCTCGCCCGTCCTGGACAGCCTGGCCCCCTACGGGGTCGACGACTTCGATCAGATCGGCCTCAGGGGCTCCCTGCGTGTGGACACCCGCGACAGCCGTTCCTTCCCCACCCGGGGCCGCCGCTTCGAGCTGACGGGTCGGGTCGCCCCGCCGTGGCTCGACGTCACCGACACCTACGGACGCCTGGATGCGAATTGGATGGAGTACGTGTCCGTCCCCGTTCCCACCGACCCCGTCCTGCATCTCCGGATCCGGGGCCAGAAGGCCTGGGGCCGGACCCCGTTCTTCGAGCTTCCGTCCGCGGGCGGAGACGAGTCGCTGCCGGGATTCGTCTCCCGCCGGTTCGTGGGCGACGGTTCGCTGACGGCCACGGCCCTCCTGCGGATGACCCTCCTGCGCCCCCACCTCTTCACCAACCTCGAGTTCGGCGTCCAGGGCATCGGGAGCGTCGGCCGGGTCTGGTACGAATCCGAGACCTCCACCCGGTGGCACGACGGGTTCGGGGGCGGGCTCTGGCTTCGAGTCCCCTCCCTGGACCGGGGTGTCGGATTCAGCGCCGTGAAGGGTGACGTGGGCGTTCGATACTATCTCGACTTCGGCATGATCTTCTGACGATGGACAACGATCTTCGCCCCGGGAACAACCGGACACTCATCATCGGCCTGGCCACGCTGCTGATCTTCGTGGCGGTCACACTGGGAGCCTGGGCCTTCCTGGAAGTGGACGGCATCCTGGTACCTCGACCCGCCATGGGTGAGGACGCCGAGGAGTCGTTCAGGGATCTGACCGGCACCGCCGGCGACACCGCACGGGTCGTCCAGCTGGGGACGCTCACCCCCGACCTCGACGAGAGCTCGGGGGTGGCCGTGAGCCGTCGCTACGAGGGCGTGGTCTGGAGTCACAACGACGGGAGCGAGAACAGCCTCTACGCCATCCGCCCCGACGGGACCCTTCTCAACGAGGTGGAGATCGACGTCGAGGACTCGGAGGACTGGGAGGACATCGCGCTGGGACCCTGCCCCGCCGGCCACGGAGAGAGGTCGTCCGATTGCCTCTACATCGGCGACATCGGCGACAACGACGCCGAACGGGAGTCCATGGCCGTGATCGTGGTCCAGGAGCCGGACCCCAGCACGGAGTCCGCGGTCCCGGTGCTGGGGACGATCCGCTTCCGGTACCCGGACGGGCCCGCCGACACCGAGGCATTGGCCGTTTCTCCCCGGGGGGAGATCCTCCTCGTCACCAAGGGCACCGACGGGAGCGGCCGACTGTACCGTCTCGCAGCGTCCCTGGAGGGGGCCGGCATCCAGGACGCCGCCCTCATCGGGCCCCTTCCGACCCCCACCGCCCGGAACGAGGACTGGATCACCGGTGCCGCCGTCTCCCCGGACGGTCGGACGCTGGCCATCCGGAACAACCACGCCGTCTATCTGACCGCGCTGACCGATCCGCTGGGAGCCCCCCTCCTGTGCGAGATCGGGATCTTCCAGCCCCAAGGGGAAGGCATCGACTTCCTCGACGCCCAGCGTCTGCTCCTCACCTCCGAGGAGGAGGGAGGACGGGCCCCCGTCGTCCGCCTGAGGTGCCCTTAGGTCCGATCGTCCGGCCTCACGTTCTCCTGGATCGGAGGGCGGATCGAGAGTCGTGTAGCGGTTCGAACCTTCGATTCACCACCTCGCCAGCGTGTCCTCGGGCGTCCCGGTGGGCGCCCCGCCTTCCGGCACCAGGCGCTCGGAGTAGACGAGCTTCATGGCCGCGGCCCGGTCCTGGACGCAGGTCGCCCGCTCCTCCTCCGGCTCCCTGGGACAGGTGACCTCGGTGGAGTCGGCGGCGGTCACGAAGAGGTCCACCGCCTCGTTCTGCCGGAAGACCAGCGTCATGTAGCCCGGCCGGGCCGCGGCGTAGCGGAGCTGGTCGGAGACGGCCAGGTCCGTGAGCTTGCTCCCGGCCCCCGACACGAGGACCGTCTCCGGCCCGAACTCGGTGACCGGATCCAGAACCTGCAGCGAGTGGTCGTGCCCACCTGCGAAGATCAGGGGCCGCCGCTCCACCAGCCGGAAGCTGGACAGCATCTGGCTCAGCAGGTCCCCGTAGATCGGCGAGTTCAGGTCCTGGACGAGGGTTCCCGACTTCTTCATCAGCCAGAGGAGCCCGAAGGCCTGGGCGCCCGGGGCCAGTGAGCCGTGGGGTCCGGCCGACTGGTAGGGATGATGCGCCGCCAGGATCACGTGCCGGTCGCCGGCTCCCCGAAGGCCCTCCTGCAGGTCCGCGAAGAACTCCGCACGGGCCCGCCCGTCCCGCTCCTGAAGGAACCAGTGGGTATCCATGAGGAGCAGGCGGACCCGGTCTTCCAGGTCCAGGACGGTCGGTCCCGGCTCACCGGCAGCGGGCATGAGCCACACAGCCAGGCCCTGCTCCCGGGCCGCGTCGATCTGCCGTTGCTCGTTCCGGAGACGCTCCGCCCCACGGTCCCCGGACATGTTGCCCCAGTCGTGGTTCCCGGCCATGAAGAGCCCCCGGGTTCCCCGCGCCGTGGCGACGGGCCCCGCCACGACGTCGATCTGGCTCCAGAGGCGCATGGAATCCGTCTCGAACGCCGGATGGTCCCGGGCCCGGATCCCAACGGGATACACGTTGTCCCCCAGGAAGAGGACCGTCACCGCCGAGTCGCTGGCGAGGCGCTCGGACCAGAACTCCACGTCGGAGCCCAGTCGCGCGAGGATGGGGGATGTCCCCGCCTCCGCCTCGCCCGCGTCGCCGATCAGGAGGATCACCGCATCCACGGCATCCGGCTCGGGAAACTCGATGTGCTGGATGGGCCGGAACTCCGGGCCGGGCCCGGGGCCACAGGCGGCCATGGCCACGCCCGTGGCGACGGCCACGGCCAGGGGCCACCGCATGTGCCGGAGCGGGCGGACCCCCCGTTCCGGGTCCGGGAAGGCGCTCACGTCAGCCTCCACCGAGCGGGATCGAGAAGCCGAAGCTCATCGGCGCACCCCCGTCGTCGTCGTCTGCGAGCCCGTCCACCGCGCCCAGGATGGCACCGGTCAGGAGCCCCACGCCGCCTCCGATGATGGCTCCGGCCCAGGGTGCCTCGTCGGAATCCGACACCAGCTTCCCCGTGAGCCCCCCTGCGGCCGCCCCGGCGATCAGCCCCAGGCTGCCCCACCCCGCGGAACGCGCCAGCGCCGTGCCGGACTCCGCACCCACCCAGCCCCAGGCCACCGGTCCCACCACCACCGGGAGGATCTCGGGTTGGATGGCCACGAGGTCGTCCACGGAGAAGAGGTAGCGCCCGAACCGGGCCTTGGTCACGTAGATGGTCAGCGTGGTGTAGGCGCCCACGGCGAAGCCGCCGGCAGCCCCAAGGAGGGTGGTGCCGATCTCGGACTGCGCCGCCGCCGGACGGGCGGAGGCGAAGACCGCCACCAGGCACAGGGTGGCCACGACGGGGCGGGCGTGGGGAGCTCTGGGCAGCATGGATCCGGAGTGCAGGTGGTCGTGTGGCGGAAGAATAGCCCGCGACGGGCCTCACGGATCCATTCTCGTCGTCTTTGGGGCAAGGGAGATGCCGAAGGGGTCCAGCGAAGGCCTGGCCACGCACGCCCGGGTGGCGCCCGCGGAACGCGTGCGCACGCGACGGCGTGTCCCCCGGCTTTCGTCTCGCAGGCCCCCGTCCCGGCGCGGAACGGTGCTTGCATCTTGCCCGAGCCACGAAGCTGACCTCCAGACCGGCGCAAAGGAGTGGTGATGCGTGACTCGTTACCGGCCTCCCGGGCCGTGCCGCAGGTGCGGGACGGAATCCTACGTGGCATCAACGTGACCGCGGCAGTCGTGGGCCTCATCCTGGCGGCCCCGTTCATGATCCTCATCGCGATCCTCGTCCGGCTCGATTCGCCCGGGCCCGTGCTCTACGTCCAGCACCGCGTCGGACGGGACCGACGCGCCGGGCGGGGAAGCCACGGCGGCCCCGACCGTCGCCGCCGGGACGCCGGAGGGCGGCCCTTCCCCATCTACAAGTTCCGCACGATGCGGCCCGCCTCGGACGCCGGCGAGGCCTGGGCCGGAGCGCACGAACACCGGATCACCGCCCTGGGCGCCATCCTGCGCCGCCACCGGCTCGACGAGCTTCCGCAGCTCATCAACGTCCTCAAGGGAGACATGAACCTGGTGGGCCCTCGCCCGGAGCAGCCCGGCATCTTCGCGGAGCTGCGCGAGGCCTTGCCCCGCTATCCCGAGCGCCAGGCCGTGCGTCCCGGAATCACCGGTTGGGCACAGATCCACCACCGCTACGACCGTGATCTCGACGACGTGCGCCGGAAGGTCGACTACGATCTCGAGTACATCCGCACCCGTACCATCTCCCGGGAGCTCCTCATCCTCTGGAAGACGGTGCCCGTCATGCTCTTCGGGCGGGGCGCGCGGTGAGGTCCCGATGAGGGCCCGACGGCCTCGGCCCTCTTCGTTCACGTCCGATCGTGCAGCCCCTTCCGGGTTGCACGATCGCGATAGCCGACGGATCATCGCCCCGGGATGTACGTGACCCGACGCGCGGAAGTCGAAGCGATGGAAACCAACGATGGGGAAGTGCGGCGGACGGGCATGGACGGCATCGACGGGGCCAGGGCCCGTCCGTCGAACCCCTTCGCCGACTACCTGGGACAGCGACTGGACCAGGAGAAGACCAGAATCACCCGCCGATGGGTGGAGCAGCTCGAAGAGCAGCTGGACATGGGCCCGGGGAGGATCCTCCCCTCGGACGACCTCCTGAACCACATCCCGGTCGTCCTGTCCAGGGTGGCGGCGTTCGTGCGAGACCCTCGCGAGGGGATTCTCGAGGCGATGGTCGTCGAGGACCTGGGCCGCCTGGCCGAGCTCCGTCGAACCCAGGGCTTCGGGCTGCAGGAGCTGCTCCGGGAATACCACATCCTCTCCACCGTCATCCAGGCGGACATCGAGGAGGCCTGCGACCATTTCCAGGGCACGGTGCGGCCGGGCGACGCGGTGGCCCCGGTGGGTCGGCTCAAGGATGCCATCCACCTGTTGAGCGCGGTGACCGCCCGGTCGTTCCAGGCGTGGGAGTCGCGGTACGAGAAGGAGCGCCGGGAGCTGCTGGAGACCTACGGACAGATCATGTCGCACGAGCTGGGCAATCGACTCGGGGCGGCGGAGACCGCGGTACAGATCCTCCTCTCGGACATCGAGGTGGACGAGGAACGCACGGCGCGCCTGCACTCGCTCATCGCCGAGGGACTCCGGGAGGGACGCCGCACCATCGACGACCTCCGGGTCCTGGCCGAGCCGGTGTCCCCGGACGATGGCGACGCCCCGAGCATCGATCTCCGGCTGCTCCTGTGGGAATCCACCCGCTTCGGCCGCGTGGCCAGCCAGGACACGGGCGTGGACCTCACTCTCCAGGGGGACGTTCCGGACGCCAGGGTTCCGGGCCCACCCGTACGCATCGCGTTGTCGAACCTCATCACCAACGCCGTCCGGTACCACCGCTCCGGTGACGACGACCGTTGGGTGCACATCCGCGCCGAGCTCGACGGGGACGCGGCGGAGATCCGCGTGGAGGACAACGGGCCGGGGATCCCCGAGAAGGACCGGGAGCGGGTCTTCGAGTACCGGTTCCGCGGCCACTTGGACAGCGAGGGATCCGGCCTCGGCCTGGCCATCAGCCGTGAAGCGCTCCAGCGGGTCGGAGGAACGCTGCGCCTCGAGGGTCGACCCGGCGGCGGGAGCCATTTCATCATCCGCGTGCCGGCGTCCCCCCACGGGGGCGGCTGACCCGGGACGTCGGGGCGACCGGACCGGCCCTGTGCGGGCGCCCGGTTCTCGGCGGCCCGGTGGGGTGGCCCGTTCCGGTGCCTCACATCGGACGGAGGGGCGCGAAACCACCCCACGCCGAGCGACTCCGGCGGCCACGGGAGCAAGAGCGCGCCGGCGGCGTGCGGACGGCGACGGCACCGCTGAAAGCCCTTGTCTGACGGGGACGATCTCCCGGCGGACCCGGCGTGCCGACGAGGCCCGGTCCGGGGCGGAAGGCCGTGTGGCACGGTTGTTGTTCTTTGGTGACAGCGTATCCGACACACCTCGACGTCCGCGCTGGTCCGAGCCCGGCGCGGAGCTCCGTCACCCCCGGCTCCACCTTCGGCCTCCGACACCCGATCCGCCGAGCAGCGCGGCCCCGAATCATGAACCTCGCCTCTCCCGTCCTCCTCCCCGAGCCGACCCCTCGGTACGCACCTGCGCCGGGTGCGAACCACCCGGCGCGTCGGGTGGCGGTGGTCGGAGCCGGTCCCTGGGGGGTCTACGCGACAGAGCGTCTCGCCGACCGGGCCTTCCGCGACGGGATCCCGCTCGAGCTCTGGGTCGTCGACCCGGCCCCCCGGGGCCACGGGCCGAACTTCGCGCCGCACCTGCCGGAGTACGAGCTCCTCAACTTTCCGATGGCGGACGTCGCCCCGTGGGAGGGGGACGGCTCCCGGATCCTCCCCCCCGGTCTCCACACGCTCCGGGCCTGGATGGAGCGGACCCGCCCCGGCCGCGCGCCCCCTGGCGATCAGCCCGTGCCGCGCCGGGAGGTCGGTACCTACTTCACGGCGGTGCTCGACCACCTCTCCCAGGTACGGTCCGGGGCGTTCCGGGTCCATCGGCTGGCCGAGGACGTCACCGGCGTGCAGTCCGTTCCCATCGGGTGGCGTCTGCGGGGACCGGACGGGCCTCTGCTCGACGCCTCCCACGTCCTTCTGGCCACCGGCCTCCCCTACGGCCGGCCCCCCGACGACCTGGCGGCCTCCCTGGCGGCCTCGGCGCAGCCCCACCGGCTGGTCCACGCGGCCCGCTGGCGGCCGGGGGACGATCTCGGCGCACTGCCCGCCGGACAGCCTGCGCTGGTCCTGGGGCTCGGCATCTCCGCCATCGACGTGTTCCTGTCCCTCACCGAGGGACGTGGGGGACGCTTCGAGGCCCGGAGCGATGCACGCCTGCGGTATGTCCCGTCGGGGCGTGAGCCACGGCCCATCGTCGCCTTCTCCCGGAGCGGACGACTTCCGGCCCCGAAGACCTTCGGGGCGTGGCCTCACGAAGCGTCCCGTCCTCTCCGAGTCCTCGACGCCGAGGCGATCCGACGGCTTCGTGGCCGCAGCGGCTTTCTCGACTTCGAGCGGGACGTATGGCCCCTGGTCAGGGAGGAGATGGCCCTGGAGCTGGACCGCCTCCGCGCCGCTCCTCTCCCCCGCGGCATCGGCTCGCTCGAGCTCGCCGGAGCGCTGGCGGCGCTACCGGTGGCGGGGAGGGATCGCCACGACGTGCTCCTCGCCCGGCTGCGCGAGGACGTCCGGCTCGCCCGCTACGGCGTCGACGGCTCCTGGGAGCAGGCTCTCAAGGAGGTCTGGGCACGCGCCTTCGGCGCCCTGGTCGGCGTCCTCTCCTGCGGAGGACTGACGGCCGTCAGCCAACGCCGCTTCTCACGGGAGATCCGACCGGCCTGGGGCCGCCTCGCGTTCGGGCCTCCGTTGGTGAACGCCCTCAAGCTCGAGGCTCTTCTTGCGGACCGGTTCGTGGACCTGAGCCACGCCGACGCCACAGTGGAGGTCCGGGAAGGGAGCTACAGCCTCCGGGATGGTGTGGAGGCCCGGGCGCTCGTGGACGCCCGGACCCCCGTCTTCGACCTGAGGAGGGACGCGCCCGCCCCGTACCGGAACCTCCATGTCCGCGGCTTCATCCGGCCCTTCACGAACGACAACGGTCCCGAAGCCCTGGCCACCGGCGCCGTGGACGTGGATCAGGAGGGGTTCGCGTACCGCGAGCCCGGGGTCCGGAGCCTCGGCGTCGTCGGCGCAGCCACGGAAGGCTGCGTCCTCGGCACCGACGCCCTTCCCTCCCGCAGGGTGGCGTGGCCCGCCCGCTGGGCCGATGCCGTCGTGGCCGAAGTCGCCCGATCGGCGGACCGGGTGGCCGGTCGGGCCGGTTAGCCGGGGGCTGGCACGGGTGTTGCCACTCTGGTCCTGGAAAACGTCCCGAATCCCCCGCGCCGGAGTGCTTCATGTCCAAGACAGGAAAGATCCTCGCATCGACCTTCGGGGCCGCCGCCGCGGCCGGGGTCACGCTCGCAGCCCTCCGGAAGATGGAGGGGCTTCCGGCGTTCCGGGCCGCACCGGAGACGGTCTTTCGCGTGACCCCCGACGGCGACGACGGCGGATGGAAGATCAGCGCAGACACCGCAGAGGCCCCCAGAGGTCGGTACGCGACCAAGCGCGCGGCCCTGGACAGGGCCCGGGACCTGGCGCACGAGTCCACGCCGAGCCGGCTGGTGATCCACCGGGCCGACGGGACGATTCAACGGCAGCACAGCTACCCCGACCCGGCGGCCTGATCGCGGCTGGCGTCGGCCGCCACCCTCGCCCAGGACTCCCGCCCCCCCCCCCCGGCGAACCGTTCGCCTCTCACCGGTTTGAACGACCCGCGAGAAGGGGGCCGGCCGGGGGGCGAGACGTCCTCGGGCTCTTCGTCAGCGGCCCAGGAACGCCCCCAGGGGCGCCAGGCTCTCGATGTTGTCGGCCACGATCTTGGCCATCGCCAGGAGCGGAATGGCCAGGAGCGCCCCCGGCACGCCCCAGATCCACCCCCAGAAGATGAGCCAGGTGAAGATCATCACCGGGTTCAGCGTGAGCTCCCGACCCAGGATCGCCGGGGTCACGAAGTTGCTCTCGATGATGTTCAGGACGAGATAGGCGCCCACCACCGCCATCGCCTGGCCGGTCGTGTCCAACGTCGTGAGCGCCGCGAAGCCCACCACGACGTAGCCGACGAGCCCGCCGACGTACGGGATGTAGTTGAGGAAGGCAGCCACGATCCCCCACAGGACCGGGTTCGGCATCCCCAGGAGCCACGTCGCCAGCCCCACCCCGACTCCCAGCCCCGCGTTGGTGGCGGTCCGGACCAGGACGTAGTGGGAGAGATCCCGCTCGGTGGCCCGGGCGATGAGAACGGCCTTCCGTCGTTGGGACATCTCCGGCAGGACGCCGGCGAGCTTGCGCAGGAAGAGGTCGTCCAGGGCCAGCAGGAAGTAGAGGAGGAAGACCGCGACGCCTCCGCCGATGACCAGGTCCCGGGCGTTCTCGAAGAGCGTGTCCGCGAGCCCCGACTCTCCGTTGTCCGACTCCCGGGGCTGGGCCGCCTGCCCCCCTTCGTCCCCCCGGGCCAGCGCCTCGACCTGCTGCCCGGCCTCCTGGATGGCCTGCACCGGCTCCCGGAGTCCCCGGAGCTTCTCCTCGGCCTCCGCGAAGGTGCTCGGCGCTCGCTCCACCCATTCCATGGCCGGGGTCCACACCCGGTAGGTCGTGTACCCGACCGCGCCGAAGAACAGGAGCAGGATCACGCCGGCGCCCACGGGGGGCGGAAGCCCGATCCGCTTCAGCCAACGCACCGCGGGAGTGAGGAGGAAGTTCAGCATCACCGCGATGGTGATGGGCAGGAAGAAGTCCTTCCCCAGGTACAGCGTGAAGAAGCTCGCAAGCAGGAAGAGCCCCGTGGTGGACACCGCGATGGCCCCCAGGGGCCCACGGATGCGCCCGGTGATCCGCGTGATGTCGAGCTGCTCCGGGTGTTCCGGGGTCGGTCGGTCCGAGGAGGAGACGTCGGCGTACGCGGGCACCTCACCGGCCTGCGTGTCCGCAGCCTCGTCCGAGGGGACCCGGTCGCCCGTCTCCGCCCCCTCGCCGGGGCCGGAGGCGGCGTCCGAGGAGGGCGCGTCGTGGATTCGCGGGGCCATGGCCGTGGGGTCGAGGGCTGGCCTCCCGGAAGGCGGAGGCCGGTGGCGTCCCAACATGCAATCCGGATGCCACGGGGTCGAGGACCGGCGGCGGGAGCTTTTCCCGGAGGGCGCCGACGCCTACCCTTTCGGACCTCCGTGGGCCGCTTCCTGGCGTCGACGGGCCTCAGATCCTCCGCATCGACCGTGTCCCTCCCTCCGCCCGCCGTGACGCCTCCCACCCCCGAAGCCGCGCCGATCCTCGTGCTCCAGCTGAGGCCCGAGGACGAAGCGTCGGACAGTGAGTTCGAGGCCATCCTCCGCCACGGTCGCCTCCGCCCCGAGGCCGTTGAGAGGATCCGGCTCGACCGGGGGGTCTTCCCCGACCTGGACCTCGACGCCTACGCCGCCATCATCGTGGGCGGGAGCCCGTTCGAGGTGAGCACGCCGGAAGCCGACAAGTCTGCGCTGCAGCGAGACATCGAGGCGGGCTTCGCCACGCTCCTGGATCGGGTGGTGGTGCGCGACTTCCCGTTCCTGGGGGCCTGCTCGGGGAACGGGCTGCTGGGGTCCTGGCTCGGGGCCACCCTGTCGGACCGCTACTCCGAGCCGGTGGGCGGGGCCGACGTCCGTCTCACCGACGCGGGGCGGGCCGATCCGCTGCTCCAGGACCTCCCGGGTCGCTTCCGGGTCCTGCTCGGACACAAGGAGGCCTGCGACGCGGTACCTCCCGGAGCGGTCCTCCTCGCGACGTCCGAGGCGTGCCCGGTGCAGATGTTCCGGGTCGGGGCCAACGTCTACGCCACGCAGTTCCATCCCGAGGGGGACCCGGAGGGATTCGGCGTCCGCATCCGCACCTACCGCCACCACGGCTACTTCCCGCCGGAGCGCGCCGAGGCGCTCCTCGCCGCCGTGCGGGGCGAAGAGACCCCCGTGGCCCAGGAGATCCTGGCCCGCTTCGTCGCCCGCTACGCACCCGGGGCGGGAGTCCTCTCCGCAGAAGGGTCCGACGCTCCCGGCGCCGCCCCCTCCTCCCTGGGCCCCGCACGGCGCCCCATCGTGGATTCGGACCCCGCCGTCGGACTGCGACGGGCCCTCCAGGAGGGCCTCGACCAGGTGGTGGCCCGGGTCGACGAGGCCCCTGCGGACCCGGGCCGTGCGGTCCACGAGATCCGGAAGACCATCAAGCGCGTCCGTGCCGTCCTCCGGCTGGCCCGCCCCCACCTGGGAGAGGAGGTCTTCCAGTCGGAGAACAACCGCTACCGCGAGGCGGCGAGCCTTCTGGGACCCGCCCGGGATGCCCGCGTGACCGGCGTCACCCTGGGCCTCGTTCTCGGTGAGCGGTCCGTCACCGGCTGGCTCGGGGCCGGCCCCCGCCCCGGAGCCCTGGACCCCCTCCCCCATCGCCTCCTGGAGCGTCGTAGCCTGCTCGAGGAGCAGGTGCTCCATCCCGACGGTCCCCTGGCCCGGGTCCGTGACGCCGCGGTAGAGGGTCGGGCTCTGGCGGGAGATCTGGCCCTCGACGGGCTCGGGGCTGTTCACCTGGCAGCGGGGCTTCGGCGCGTCTACGAGGGCGGTTCCGGTTGGGCCGGCGAGGCGGCGGGAACGGGCGTCCCCGCAGCGTTCCACTCGTGGCGGAAGAGGGCCAAGGACCTGGCGGTGCACCTGCAGCTCCTGGCCCCGGCTCTTCCCCCGGACCTCCAGGAGCAGATCCCGGATCAGGACCGCCTCACCGCCCTCCTGGGGCTGGCCAACGATCTGGCCGTCCTCGAGGATCTCCTGGCCCGGGAGCCGGAGCTGGTGGCCGGGCCCGAGGCGAGGGCGGCCTTGGCGTCCGCCTGCCACGAGCTGAGGGATCGCGCCTGGGCCGAGGCCCGTGAGCTCGGCCGCCGCCTCTACGCGGCCGAGCCCGAGGCGCTGGAGGACCGGGTCCGGACCGCGCTGGAGCAGGGACCGGGAGGCTGAGCCGCCGGCGGGAGTGGCCCCGCCGGCGGCTCGAGATCACGCCGTCCCGTCAGAAGAGCGGATGGATGTCCGCCCCGCCGCCCAGGGACGAGTTCTCCGCGACCCAGGGCACGCCCTCGGCGTCGAAGGTGAGTCCCAGCGGAAGGCTGAGCCCGTCGGCCACGACCTCGCACGTCCCGGCATCGACGTCACAGGCCTTCACCACGCCGCCGGCGGCCGGGTTCCCCCCCAGGATCTCGATGGCGAGCCACCCCAGGGCATCGAGCTCGACCACGTAGAGCCGGCCGTCCGGCCCGAACTCCAGGTGCACGATCGAGGTGAGCCCGCCCAGGACCTGGGTGCACCCTTCGCCAGGGCAGAGGAGGTGCCGGGCGTCCGGGTCGACCCGCCAGACGCGGGATATCCCGGGGGTGCCCGGGAAGCCCGTGAGCTCACCGACGTAGGCGTAGCCGTCCGGCCCCACCGCCACCGAGGTGGCCACGGGCTGGGCCGGGATGGCGTCGGGCAGGGAGCAGAACGGTGCCCCGCTCCCGGGACAGTTCACGAAGTCCTTGAGGGGCTGGGTGGAGGCCAGCTGGGGAAACAGGACCGCCACCCAGTCCACCGCGCCGTCGGTGGTCACGTGGAGCAGCGAGTTCCCGGCGGCGTCGGACACCAGGGCCGACCCGCCGCCCATGCTCACGATGTTGTAGGGATTGGATTCGGGCTCGAGCACGTTCCAGACCTGGTCCGGATTCACGGTCTCCTCGAAGTGGCCGATGTCCGCCACCATCCGCATCCCGCCTTGGGACAGCCGGTACACCTTGGTGCCCACCTCGGGCGGGCCGAATCCGCCGCCGGTGAGGACGAGGGTGTTGCCGCGGCCGATCGGGGCCAGGCCGGTCACGCCGAACAACCCCTCCCCGATCACCTCCATCTCCCCCTTCCGGAGCTCCACGACGTTGCCGGTGAAGGTCTCCGCGGCCAACAAGCTGCCATCCGGGCTCGTGGCCAACTCGAACACGGTGGACCCCAGCGCGGTCGGGGCGTTCGAGAGGCTGGCCGCGACCGGGGGCGGCGCCAGCGGCTCCGAGGCATCGGAACAGGCCGAGAGGAGAGCGATCGCGCCGAGTAACAGGAGCGCGCGGTGCGTTGTGCTGCGCATGGGGACCTCCACGTGGGAGAGGGAAATGGGTTGTTCTGCGTCCTCCTGCGGAGTCCGGCGGGGGAATGTGCAAGGTGAAGACACCCGGCTCCGTGGACCGACATGATACACGCCCGCCCGCCTGGCCGCGAGCCTTTTCGGATGGAGGCATCGGCCCGGGGCACCCGCTAGATTTCCGCATGCCCTCCCGTCCCCAACGCCCCCGCCTTCCATGCGCACCGCATCCGCATTCCCAAGCCTGTTGGCCGTCGTCGTGATCGCCGGCTGCACCCCCACCGACCAAGGGCCGGACGTGACGTCGGGCCCGGACCTCGCAACCCGGGTGGACCAGTACGCCACCGTCCGGCTCTCGGCCGACGTGGACCACCTCACCGAGGCCGAGCAGGAGGTGGTGCGCCATCTCCTGGCGGCCATGCCGGCCATGGACGCGGTGTTCTGGCGGGAGGCGTGGGGCGACCCCGAGCCCCTCCTGGCCCGGGCCGGGGACGACGCCGCCCTCCGCCGCTACCTGGAGATCAACTACGGGCCCTGGGACCGGCTGGCCGGGGACGAGCCGTTCCTCGAGGGCGTGGGGGCCAAGCCCGCCGGCGCCCGGTTCTATCCGGAGGACATGACCGACGACGAGTTCGAGGCGGCCGCCGAGGCCGACCCGGCGCTCCGGTCCCTCTACACGATGGTCGAGCGCGGCCCCGACGGCGGTCTCGTCGCGCGGCCCTTCCACGAGGTCTTCGCCGCGGAGCACAGGGAGGCGGCCGAGCACCTCCGTGCCGCCGCCGAGGCGGCGGAGGAGCCCGGCCTCGCACGCTACCTCTCCCTCCGGGCGGATGCCCTTCTGACCGACGACTACCAGCCCAGCGACTTCGCCTGGCTGGACATGAAGGACAACCGCGTCGATGTGGTCATCGGGCCCATCGAGACCTACGAGGACCAACGATACGGCTACAAGGCGGCCCACGAGGGCTACGTTCTGCTCAAGGACATGGCCTGGAGCGCGCGGCTGCAGCGTTTCGCCGCGCTCCTCCCCGGCCTGCAGGCCGGCCTGCCCGTGGCGGAGGCGTACAAGCGGGAGCGCCCCGGAAGCGACTCGGACCTGAACGCCTACGACGCGGTCTACTACGCCGGGGACGCCAACGCCGGCTCCAAGACCATCGCCATCAACCTCCCGAACGACGAGGAGGTCCAGCTCGCCCGGGGCACCCGGCGCCTGCAGCTCAAGAACGCCATGCAGGCCAAGTTCGACCGCATCATGGTGCCCCTGGCGGCCGAGCTCATCGACCCGGAGCAGCGGCGGCACGTCACCTTCGACGCCTTCTTCGCGAACACCATGTTCCACGAGGTGGCCCACGGTCTGGGGATCAAGAACACCATCACCGATCGGGGCACGGTCCGGGAGGCGCTGCGCGAGCACGCGTCCCCCATGGAGGAGGGGAAGGCCGATGTGCTGGGGCTGTACATGGTGACCCGTCTGCTGGAGGACGGGGAGCTCACGGAGACCTCCCTGGAGGACCACTACGTGACCTTCCTCGCCGGGATCTTCCGGTCGGTCCGGTTCGGCGCCTCGAGCGCCCACGGGCAGGCGAACATGGTCCGCTTCAACTACTTCCAGGAGGCGGGCGCCTTCAGCCGGGATGCGGAGTCCGGAACGTACCGGGTGGACATGGAGGCCATGCGTCGCGCCGTGGACGGGCTCAGCGAACTGATCCTCACCCTGCAGGGCGACGGTGACTACGACGGCGTGGACGCCCTCATGGCCGAGAGCGGCCGGGTGCCGGCGGGCCTCCAGGAGGACCTCGACCGGCTGGCCGAGGCGGGGATCCCCGTGGACATCGTGTTCGAGCAGGGGGCGTCGGTGCTCTTCGGGAGCCGCTGACCCGGCAGGCCGGACCGCTCCCACCGGCGGCCGGTCCCTCCACCCTCGGCGCCGACCCCCTTCGTCCGCCTGACGTGGGGGGTGGGGCCCTCTTCGTCGCTCGACGTGGAGACCCGCCGGGGGGAGGTGACCCTCCCCCCGGCCGGGCCGCGCCGCTCAGAAGCTCAGGACCTGGGCGCCTTCCTTGATGGCACCGTGCATCCCGCCGGAGCCCTGGATCACGGCGGCGTCGATCAGGTCCTCCTGGGCGAGCCCCCGGGCCTTGGCGCAGGGGGGGCAGACCCAGATGGTGCAGCCGGCGTCCACCACCTTCTGGATCATGTCGTCCATGGTGGGATCGAAGGGGTTCAGATGCGCCCCCTGCCCTGCGCCCTTCCGGGCCCAGTCCACCCCGCTGCTCACCAGGAAGACCGAGACGTCGATGTCGTTGTTCAGCCCGCCGTTGGCGATGCTCCAGGCCACCGAGGCCCGCTCGTCGTCGAACCCCCGGGTGATGACGATCACCAGCTTCTTCTTGTCTCCCATGGACTGCACCTCCCTCCGTGCGGGACCCCTTGTGGGGCGCATCCCGCGGGACGTTCCCGGGGCGCGCGCGGCGGGTCCACCGAGTTGAGGCGCAGGCGGGGGCCGCGTCCGCTCAACGAGAGTGGAGCGGCCCCCGGGGCCCGGCCGGGTGGGAAGCGGCCCTCCCCCCGGCCCGTGGCTCAGTTCGGGGGGCGCAGCGACCGCGAACGGAGCGGCGCCACCCCTGCGGCCCCCTGCAGGCTCGTCGGCGGTGGCGAGTACGTCGCCCCGTCCGAATAGCGGACGGCCACACCCCAGGCACCCGGCTTCTGGAGGACACTCAGGACATCGTGGGTGAGGGTGGAGATCACGGACACGGTTCCGTCCCCGTAGTTGGTGACGTACACCAGGTGCTCCTCCTTCGCGAACGCGATCTGCACGGGCTCGGAGCCGACCTGGATCGTGTCCTCGACGGCGAGGTTCTCGATCCGGATCACCGACACCGTTCCCGACCCGCGGTTCGCCACAAGGACGTAGGTCCCGATCGGTGCCACGACCACGTCGGCGGGATTCGCACCCACCGTGATCGTCGTCACGAGCTCGTGGGTGCCCGCGTCGAGGACCGTGACGGTCCCGTCGCCCCCGTTCGCCACGAAGACGTAGTCGGCCGTGGCGGCCACCCCCGTGGGTCCGGCCCCGACCTTCACCGTGGTGATGGTGCGGGTGTCCGCGTCCATGATGGCGACCAGGTCGTCGTCCGTGGTCGCGTAGATCTTGCTCCCGTCGTGCGAGACCGCCATGCCGCCAATGGCTCCGGCGACGTCCACGGCGTCGATCTCCTCGAAGTAGAAGTCGTCCATGACGTGGATGTAGCCGCCGGCCCCGCCTGCGTAGATCTCGGCGCGATACGGGTTCTCGACCAGCCACTCCACCGCGGTGCCCACCGAAGCGGAACTGAACGCCTCGTAGCCGAAGACGTCGAACAGGTAGATCACGCCCGGGTCCCCGGCGTCCGCCGCCATGGCGACGTCGGAGAACGAGATGATCACGTCGGCCAGGTTCACGGCTCCTGGCGGTGTGTCGGTCCCGAGCACCGAGAAGGTGGGCTGCCGGAAGACCGTCATCGAGGCGTCGTCGTAGCCCGACACCCAGAGCTGCTGGCCCGCAGGCGTGATGTAGTTCAGGGGATCGGACTCGGCGGCCCGGAAGGTCGTCGGGAAGGGCTCGCCCTCGGCGGTGACGTCTTCGCTGAGGGCGATGACCACCGCCGCGTAGTCCGTGGACGGCGTGAGGGTCGCGAAGAGGGCGACGCTGCGCCAATCGCCCGGCACCACCCCCTGGGCCACGGTGGTTCCGGTCTCCGCATCGTAGACCCGGATGACGTACGAACCGTGGGAGGCATCCCCCTCCCACCACACCGCGATCTCGTCGGTCCCGGCGCTGGCCATCGAGGAGATGACGGGCCGGGGCAGGAGGGAGGCCGCGTCCACCGAGAAGTCGGTGGAGCCCAACGTCGAGGTGCCCGTGTACGCGCCCGAGACCGGATCGGCATCGGTGAGGCAGAAGGCGCGATCGGCAGAGATGTGGCCGGTCTCCTCGTAGATCGGCAGGCACTCCAGGCTCTCACTCGCGTTCCATCCGGCGGGCCCGCTGATCGTCACCGAGGACACGGGCGACCCGGGGTCCACGTCGTTCGACGGATCGAAGAGGAATGCGGTCCCCACGGGCCCGCCCTCGCCGTCGTCGCCCTGGTTGAAGGTGCCGCCCGCCACCGGGGTCGGGGTCGGTACCGTGATCGTGGCCTGCCCGCTCTCCCCGCCCGAGGTGGCGGAGATGACGGCGGTCCCGCCGGAGACGGCGGTCACGAGGCCGTTCGCGTCCACGGTCGCCACCGACGGCGTGCCGCTGGACCACGTGACCGTGCGGCCCTCCAGGACGTTGCCGTTCCCGTCCCGGACCGTGGCGGTCAGCTGCTGGGTCTGGGAGACCAGCACGGTGGCGGCTTCGGGAGTCACCTCGACGCTGCCCACGGGGACCTCGACGACCGTGATGGCCGACGTGCCCGCGACCCCGTCCACCAGGGCCTGGATCGTGGCGGTCCCCAACGCCACCCCCGTGACCACGCCGGACGTGGACACGGTGGCGACGGACGTGTTCAGGCTTGACCACGTCACCGTCCGGCCGGTCAGCACGTTCCCGCTCGCGTCCCGGGCCGTGGCCGTGAGGGCCTGCGTCGCGCCGATGACCACGTTGGCCGCGGACGGCGTGACCGTGACACTCGCGACCGCGACGGGGATCACCGTCACCGCCGCCGTGGCGGACACACCGTCCACCACGGCCTCGATGGTCGACGACCCCGGCGCGACGGCCGTCACGACACCCGCCGCGGAGATGGTGGCGGCCGAGGTGTTCGAGCTCGACCACGTCACCGTCCGGCCCTCGAGGACGTTCCCGTCCGCATCCTGGGCCGTGGCGGTGAAGGCCCGGGTCTGCCCGACCACAAGCTCCGCCTCCGGAGGTGCGATGGTGACGGTGGCCACGCCGGGCTCCACGACGGAGATGGTGGCGGTGGCGGAGATGTTCTCCACCGTGGCCGTGATCTCCACGTCGCCGAGGGCCACCCCCGTCACGACCCCGGCGGTCGAGACCCGGGCGATCCCCGTGTTCCCGCTCGACCAGGTCGTCGTCCGCCCCAGCAGCACCGACCCGTTCGCGTCCCGGGCCACCGCCGTCAGGCCGACCGTCTCGCCCACCAGGATCTCGCGGCTCGACGGCTCTACCGTCACGGAGACGACCGGCAGGATCACCCGGGTGACCGTGATCTGGGCGGTGCCCGTCACCCCTTCGACCTCGGCGGTCACTTCGGCCGTCCCCTCGCCCTGCGTCACCAGCAGCCCGTTCTGGTCGATGGTGGCCACGTTGGTGTTGTCCACGCTCCAGGCCGTGCTGCGCTCCAGGGCGTTCCCCCGGCGGTCCATCGCTGTGGCCGTGAACTGGACGTCGACGTCGACGTCGGCGGACACCACGTCGGGCTGCACCTCGACCTCGGTCACCACGGGCGCGACCACCACCGTGGTCGTGTCGACCTGGTCCCCGCTCCGGGCGACAGCCAGGGTCGACCCTTCGGCGTGGGACACGAACGTCCCGGCCGAGGTGGCGCTGGCGATGGCGGGATCGAGCACCGTCCACGCGATCCCGACGCCGGGGATGGAGTCCCCGTTGGCGAAGATGCCGTAGACCGGCACCTCGACCGTGTCCGTCAGGGCGTCGAACCGGACCGTGTCCGGACTCTGGATCTCGACCGAGATGGGCAGGATCGGGATCTCGGCGGACGTGCTCCCGGCCGGGGAGATCCTCACCGTGGTGGACCCCGAATAGATCAGCTCCATCCCCACGTACAGCTCACCGGTGAGCCCGTAGGTCGCGCCCTCGGCGGGGATGTCGAAGTCCAGGGGGACCTCGACGGTCGGGCTCGAGGGGTCGAAAGAGGTGGACTCGTCCGCCACCACCTGCTCTTCGCTGTCCCTGAGCACGATCCGGGCCCGGTCCACCTTGTCGAAGGTGCTGCCCAGGTCGGCGGAGGTGTACTGGCGCAGAGGCGTCAGGTCGAAGGTGATGGTGAAGCCCGCCGGTGCAGTATCGGGCTCGAAGAAGAACCCGTCGGTGCAGGCGACCAGGAGCGCCGTCGCCACGAGGCCCGTCACGAAGCGCTTCATCGGCCGGCCTCCCGGTAGCGGAGTGTGACCCCGATGTCCCATCCGGAGAGTCCCGACGACATCCCCAGGGCGTCCTCGACGCTCCCCAGCTTGGCCCGGACCGCCGGAATCAGGTCCAGGCTCCCCAGGGGCAGCTCGTAGGCGACGCCGAGGCGGCCCACGTACCCCTGCCCGACGGCGTCGGCCCGGCGGAACACCCGCACGGCCAGGTCGGGGACCAGGATCCCGTTCCCCACCGCCAGCCGCACGCCGCCGCCCACGAGGACCAGGTCCTGGGAGGGGGAGCCCAGGATTGAGAGCGCGTCGCCCTCGTCGCCCACGGCGCCACCGCCCCGGTGCACGATGCCCGCATAGGCGATCCCGGTACCCGAGGCGACGGGGAAGGCGTAGCTCCCCATCACCTGGAAGCGGTCCCCGGCCTGGTAGAGGTTGCCCCCGTCGAGCTGGTCGTCGCTGAACGAGTGGAAGGCCGCCTGCACGGCCACCTTGCCGGCCCGGCCCACCGTGGCGTCGAGCCCGGCGCTCACCGTGAAGGCGTTCCCGGGGCGGTAGGCGAAGTCCTCGTCGGTGACGGGATTGTACTCGGCGCCCAGGACGTACCCGAGCCCGAAGGCCAGGCCCACCGAGCCCACCGGGCGGGCGAAGCCGACGTTGGCCCCGAACCCGCCCCCGGCACCCCAGTGCGAGACCCGGAAGGGGAGGAGCTCCGCGGCGACGATGCTGGCCACCTCGGCCTCGTCCGCGTCCTGCTCGCTGTTCCCGGTGGGGAGGATCCCCACCAGCGAGAGGACCACGAAATCGTTGGCGAAGGGGACGGACAGCGTCACCTCGGTGTCCAGCATCCCCGACAGCGTGGCCGACGATCCGTCCAGCCGGGTCAGCTCGCCCCGGGCGTAGCCGCTCGACACCCCCAGCCGCACGCGGCGGCCCAGCTCGGTCTGGGCGGCCACCAGGGTGGAGAAGACGCTCAGGTCCTCCCATCCGGTGACCTCCGGATCGGAGATCGAGGCGGTCTCGTAGAAGAGCGACAG
>DATHRY010000193.1:0-12854 GCA_035464715.1 Longimicrobiales bacterium | reverse complement strand
TGAGGCCGCCGCCCCGCTCCATCTCGGCGACGATCAGATCCGCGGTCTCGCCGCCGTAGAATCCGTCGGGTCCGTCGTCGCGGATGCGGACCAGGGTCCGGGCCAGATCCGCTTGCCGGAGGGTGTCACCCACCTGGGGCGGGGCCCCCTCCCGGGGCAGGAACTGCCGGGCCGAGGCCTCGAAGGCGGAGAGGGCCTCCACCATGCTCGTTCCGAGGGAGCCGAGGAACCGCTCCCGCACCGGAAAGCCCTCGGCCAACGCCACCGCCGGCCCCACCAGGTCGGCCCAGGGCAGCGACCCGAAGCGCTGGTGGGCCTCCCACAACCCTCGGACCGTGCCCGGAACGCCCGACGCCAGGTGCCCCACGACCGACCCGTCGGTGAGATTGCCGTCGGCGTCGAGGTACATGTCCCGATCCGCGGCCGCCGGAGCCGTCTCCCTGTAGTCCAGCGCCGCCGTGGTCCCGTCGGCCAGGCGCGCCACCATGAAGCCGCCACCGCCGATGTTGCCCGCCTCCGGATTCACCACCGCCAGCGCGAAGCTGACCGCCACGGCGGCGTCCACCGCGTTGCCCCCGGCCTGAAGCACGTCCACGCCTACCTGGCTGGCCAGCTCGTCGGTGGTGACGACCATCCCGTTCCGGGCGGTCACCGGCGGCGTGTCCGCGGCGTACCGCCAGCCCCGGGCCCAGGGTCCTGCCGGGCCCTCGGCGGACTCCGGGGGCGTCCCCGAGCAGGCGCCCAGCAGGAGGGTGGCGAGGACGAGCGGCAGACGGGTGGGAACGTCGAGGAATCGCATCGGAGCGGGGGAGAGATAAGGTCAGGCGAGAGAACGCAGGAGCCGCACGGCCCCGGCCGCCATGGCGGCGGCGCCCATGGGCAGGACGCGCTCGTCGAAGTCGAAGCGGGGGTGGTGATGGGCCCGGGGCTCCGCCAGGGCGCCCCCCAGCCAGAAGAAGGCCGAGGGCACCGCTCCGGAGATCACGCCGAAGTCCTCGGCGGTGAGGAGCGCCGGCTGGGGGTGGACCCGTTCCTCGCCGAACGTCTCCCGCAGAGCCCTGGCCAGTTCGGCCGCCACCGCCGGGTCGTTGTTCACGGCCGGGAAGGGGGTGAGGAGGTCGATCGACACCTCGGCGCCCTGGGCCTCGAGGCCCCTGAACGCGCCCCGGAGGCCTTCGACGAGGGCGTCGTGGACCTCGGGTCGGAAGCTCCGGATGGTGCCCCGGAGCCGCACTTCGTCGGCCACCACGTTCCCGGCGGTCCCGCCGTGGATCTCCCCGAACGTCACCACGCCCGCCTCGGTGGGCGGGATGCGCCGGGATACGGCGGTCTGGGTCGCAACGACGCCCTGGGCCGCCAGCACCAGGGCGTCGATCCCTTCGTGCGGGAAGGCGGCGTGGGCGCTCCGACCCCGGACCCGGACCTCCACCTCCTGGGCCGCGCCCATGACCGGTCCCGGCCCCACCAGGAAGATCCCCGCGGGTCCGTTGGAGGCGATATGTAGGCCAAGGGCCGCATCCACTCCCTCCAGCACGCCTTCTTCAAGGAGCCGCATGGCCCCGCTCCGGCCGTCGGGGCCCACCGTCTCCTCGCAGGGCTGGAAGACGAGGCGCACCCGGCCCGCCGGCAGGCGGCCCTCGGCCGCCTCGGCCGCGAGGAGCCGGGCGGCCCCCACGAGCCCGGCGGTGTGGCCGTCGTGGCCGCAGGCGTGCATCACCCCCGGGTTCTCGGAGGCGTAGTCGTGGTCGGCGTCCTCCTGGATGGGCAGCGCGTCCATATCGGCCCGGAGGAGAACCGTCGGGCCCGGCCCGTCGCCGATCTCCGTCACCACGCCGGTCCCCGCCACCCCTTCCTGCACGTCCAGGCCGGCGTCCCGGAGACGGCGCGCGACCTCCCCCGCGGTCCGGCGTTCCTGGAAGCCCAGCTCCGGATGGCGGTGAAGGTCCCGGCGGAGCTCGATCAGGTCTTCGGCCAGCGTCTCGGCGCCGGAGAGGAGGCGGTTGGGCACGGTAGGATCTTCCGGGAAGGGACTGGTTTGTACAGGTTGGCGGCGGGCCCCTGGTTTGATCACTACCTTCGGTCCCGAGCCGGACGCGAAGGGTAGATCGCGCCGCCCCCTCCCCACAACCCGGTCCCGCCCGCATGGACCCCCGCCTCACCGAGCAACGCAATCCCCGTAGCCGGACCATCGACACCCTGTCCCCCCTGGAGATCGTCGACGTGATCAACGCGGAGGACCGGGGCGTGGCCGAGGCGGTGGGCCGGGAGCGCACCGCCATCGCGCGGGCCATGGAGCTCGCCGAGGCCGCCTTGCGGGCGGGGGGACGCCTGATCTACGTGGGCGCCGGGACCTCCGGCCGCCTCGGCGTGCTGGACGCCTCGGAGATGCCGCCGACCTACGGCACGGATCCGGTCATGGTGCAGGGGATCATCGCCGGGGGGTACGGCGCCCTGATCCGGGCCCGTGAGGGCGCGGAGGACCACCCCCGGGACGGGGCGGCGGCCATCGACGAGGCCGAGGTGGGTACCGACGACTTCGTCCTGGGCATCGCCACCTCCGGGACCACGCCCTTCGTCCACGGGGCCCTGGCCCGCGCCCGGGAGCGGGGCGCACGAACGGGCTTCCTGCTGTGCACGCCACCGCCGGACGAGCTCCGGGCGGTCCACGACGTGGTCATCGCACCGCTGGTGGGTCCGGAAGTGGTGACGGGCTCCACCCGGATGAAGGCCGGGACGGCGACCAAGCTGGTCCTGAACACGATCACCACCGGCGCCATGATCCGGCTCGGGAAGGTCTTCGGGAATCTCATGGTCGACCTCCAGGTGACCTGCCAGAAGCTCCAGGACCGGGGCGAGCGCATCCTCATGGAGACCACCGGGGTGGACCGGGACCGGGCCCGGGCCCTGCTCGGCGACGCGGAGGGCAGCGTGAAGACGGCCCTGGTCATGCAGGGGAGGGGCGTGGACCGCAGCGAGGCGCGGCGGCTCCTGGACGAGGCGGGGGGACGGGTGGCCCGGGTGGTCTCCCTGGGAGAGGGCGAGGGTGGGTGACCCGGCCCGGAGCGCCCGCTTCGTGGGGCTCATCTCGGGGACGTCGGCGGACGGCATCGACGCGGTCCTTCTCCGGGTCGGGGAGGCGGGCCCGGATGCGTTGCCCGACACGTGGGTCGAGGCCTTCCGCACCACGGCCTTTCCGGGCCCCGACCGGGCCCGGATCCTGGCGGCCGCCGCCGGGGAGGCGACCACCCCGGAGATCGCCGAGCTCCGGCGGGACCTGGGGGAGTGGTTCGGTACCGCCGCCCGGGAGGTCCTGGCCGATGCGGGAGTCCCCGCCGAACAGGTGGAGGCCGTGGGCTGCCACGGGCAGACCGTGTGGCACCGGCCGCCCCGGGAGGGAGGGCCGGGAACGAGCCTCCAGCTCGTGGACCCGGCGGTGCTGGCGGCGGGCGTGGGCGTGCCCGTCGTCCACGACTTCCGCTCCGCCGACCTGGCCGCCGGTGGCGAGGGGGCTCCCCTGGTGCCCTGGCCCGACCGGGTCCTCTTTTCGCGCCGGCACGAGTCCGTGGCCCTTCAGAACCTGGGCGGGATGGGGAACGTGACCTGGCTGCCCCCCCGGGAGGACGGACGGCCGCCGTTCGCGTTCGATACGGGCCCGGCCAACGCTCTCATGGACGTGTGCGCCGAGCTGGCTTCGGGGGGTGCGCGACGCTACGACGCCGACGGCGCTCTGGCGGTCGCGGGGACGGTGGACCGGGCCCTCCTGGCCGACCTTCTGGCGGACCCGTTCTTCCGACGCGAGCCCCCTCGCTCCACGGGTCGGGAGCATTTCGGTCCGGCACTCGTCCGCCGCCTCGCCGACGAGCGTGGGCTGACCCCGGGCCGGGAGACGGAGTGGGCGGATCTCATGGCCACCTTCGCCGCCCTGACCGTTGAGAGCGTGGTCCGCGCCCTGGAGCGCTGGGTCCTGCCCCGGGGCACCGACCGGGTCATCCTCACCGGTGGGGGTGCCGAGAACCCGGTGCTGGTCGAGGGGATCCGGGCGGGCCTCGCGCCGGTCCCGGTGGCCGTGGGTGCGACGACCCTGGGCATGGACCCGGGAGCCCGGGAGGCGGCGGCCTTCGCCCTGCTGGCCTGGGCCTTCACCCGGGGGCGGTGCGGGAACGTGCCGGAATGCACCGGCGCGTCTCGGCCGGTGGTCCTGGGGAGCTGGACGCCCGCCCCGGGCCGGACCGGGCCCTGGACGGCCACCGGATGAGGCGCCGCACCCTCGTCCTGGCGGCGGTGCTGGTGGCCGTACAGGCCGCGCTGGTGTCGTCGGTCTTCGTCGCGGCGCCCCATCCCGGGGGCGACAATGCGGCGTACCTGTCGTTGGCCCATTCCCTCCTCCAGGGGGACGGCTACACCGAGGCCTGGGATCCGGCGGCACCTCCCCACACCAAGTACCCGCCGGTCTTCCCCCTCCTGATCGCCGTCACCATGGCCCTGGGTGCCCGGGGGTGGGGAGCGTTGAAGGCGGCGCCCGTCGCCATGTCCCTGGTGGGGGTGGTCGCCGTGTTCCTGTGGGCCCGCCGGCGGGTGCGGGACGAGGTCGCCTTCGGCGTGGCTCTTCTCACCGGGCTGTCCGCGGCGTATCTGGACCACAGTCGCTGGATCCTCTCCGACGTCCCGTTCGTGGCCTTCCTGTTCCTGGCCCTCTGGGCCGTCGAGCGCCTCCTGCCCGTGCCCCGCTCCGGGTGGACGGGGGTGGAGGTGCCCGCGCCCGAGGGGGCGGGAGCCGCGGCGACGGCCGAGGAGAGAATCGGGCCGGGGGGGGAGCTCGAAGCCGCCGACGACATCCACGGACCCGCCCCGGCCTGGCGCCGGGTCGCCCTGCCGGTGGGCGCCGCGACGACCGTGCTGCTCCTGGCCCTCCTCACCCGTTCGGCCGGGTTGCCCCTGGCCGTGGCCGCCGTGGCGGCGTCGGGGCTCCGGGGGCGGTGGCGGGTGGCGGGGATCGTCGGCGGGGCCGCGGCCCTCGTCGGGGGGGCGTGGGCCCTCCGGGCGCGCCTGGCCGCGGGAGGGCAGGGGGCCTACCAGAGCGAATTCCGGCTCCTGGATCCCTACCAGCCGGACCTGGGCACGGCGGGCGCCGGCGACTTCGTCCGCCGGGTGGTGGACAACCTGTCCGGGTATCTGCAGACCCACGGCGCCCAGACGTTCTTCGACGGGGCGGGCGGCGGGCTCACCTTCGTCGCGGTGTCCCTCGTCGGCCTGGCGTGCGTCGGCTGGTTCCTCCACCTGCGGCGGGCCGGTGTGGCGGAGATCTTCGTCCCTCTCTACGTGGGCCTGATCCTGGTGTGGCCCCAGGTCTGGTCCGGAGCCCGGTTCGCCCTCCCCCTGGTGCCCCTCGTCCTCCTCTACGCCGCCCGGGGCGTCTCTGCGGGTGCGGCCCGGATCCGCGGCCTGCAGCCCGGCGTCCCCCTCCTGGTCGGAGGCCTGGTCCTCGGCGTTCTGGCGGGGCGGGCGTGGACGGACACGATGGCCCGGGCGTCGTCGTGCCGGGCGGCCGTGGATGCCGCCGGACCCTGGAGCTGTGCCGGAGCCCCCACGGTGGACTTCGTCACCGCGGCCCGCTTCAGCGGCGCCGCCCTCCCGCCGGGTTCGGTGGCCCTGACCCGGAAGCCGCGCATCTGGTACCTCATGTCCGGCATCCCCACGCGCACCTACCCCTTCCGCGAGGCGGACGGGGCCCTCCTGGAGGCGGCGGAGTCCGCCGGCGCACGGTACGTGGTCCTGGACGCCGTCGGATCCCAGGGTCTGCGCTACGTGGGTACGGCGGTGGTGTCCCGTCCCGGGTCCTTCTGCGGGATCCAGGCCTTCGGACGGCAGGAGGCCCCGACGCAGCTCCTGGGAATCGTCTCCGGGGACTCGGGGAGCCGACGGAGCGAGGTCGGGCTGGAGCTCGCTCCCTGTCCGCCGGCCATGGCGGGGGACGTGGCGGGAGCCCGCGCGGTCTTCGAGGCGGACCCGGAGCTCCGGCGCATCCCCCTGCTGGACGATCCGCCACGCGGGTCGCCTCCGGGAGGTCCGGGAGTCCCCTAGACCGGGTCGCCGCGACCCGCGGTGCCGGCCAGGAGGGCCAGCGCGATGCCGAAGACGAGGTGCTCCACGAAGCCGTCGTCCCCGGACTCCGTACCCCCCAGCACCGTCTGGACCACCGGAATTCGACCGTAGGGCGTGTGACGCCCCAGGAGTCGGCCGAGGCCCCCCAACGGCGTCAGGAGGAACTCCGCGGTGCCCCACGCGGCACCCCGGAGGAGAGGCGGCCCCGGCAGCCGCGGCTCCGCGACCGCGCCGAAGACCAGGCCCCGGGCGGCCCCGGACAGGAGACGGTCCGTGAGCATCTCCACGTCCCAGTCCCGCTCTCCCCGCAGCAGCTCCCGGCCGAGCTCCAGCACCACCGCCGCCGCCGCCCCGGCCGCAGTAGCCCGGGCCACCAGGGCGACGCCGGGCTGGGCTCGGGGCCGCCATCCCCTGAGGGCCGCGGCGACCACCCCGCCCGAGACGGTGGCGACCAGCCAGTCCGCCGCCTTGTCCTCCGTCTTCTCCTCCCCGTTCCGGCTGGGCGCCGTCGGCCCCTGGTCCTCCCGCCGGAAGGCGGCGAGTTTGCGTCCCAGGTCCCGGATCCGGTCCCCGGTGGGCTCCCGCCGCGCCCGTTCCAGGGCGTATCCGAGCTGGTACCAGAGGGGGTGGGTCGTGTCGGCCATGGAGGGGAGGTTGGCGGAGTTCCGACGGAAAGACAAGACGCTCCGGGCCGCCGGGTCCCGGCGCCTCGCAGGCTTCCTGCTCCTGGCCGCCGCCGTCCTGGGGCCGGCCCGGGCGGCGGACGCCCAGATCGCCCCGGACGGGGACTGGGCCACCCTCCGGACGACCCATTTCGACGTGACCTTCCCGTCCGGCCTGGAGGCGGTGGGGCGCCGGGCCGCACGGCTCGCCGAGGAGGCCTGGGTGCGCCTGGGGGCCACCCTCCACCCGCCTCCCCGGGACCGGGTGGAACTCCTCCTCACCGACGACGTCGATCAGGCCAACGGCTACGCGTTCGTCCGTCCGCCGGTCCGGGTGGTCGTCTACCTGCGGCCGCCGGTGGACGGCTACGCGTTGTCGAACTACGACGACTGGCTCGACCTGGTCATCACGCACGAGCTCGCCCACGTCGTCCACCTGGACGTCACCAGCGCCGTGGGTGCGTTCCTCAGGGCGATCTTCGGCCGTCCCTCGGCGGGCTGGCCCCTCTTCCCCGAGCTCGCGGTCCCGGGGTGGACCATCGAGGGCCTCGCCACCTGGTACGAGTCCAGACTGGGAGACCAGGGTCGGGGTCGGGGCACCTACTTCGAGATGATGCTCCGGACCGCGGCCCTGGGCGGTGGGCTCGAGACCATCGACCGGGCCTCCGGCAGCTCGCCCCAGTGGCCTGCCGGAGAGCGGGACTACCTCTACGGCGTCTCCATCCTGCAGGCCCTCGTGTCCCGGCACGGGGAGGCGGGGATGCGTGCGTATCTCGAGGCGACGGCGGGCCAGTGGATCCCGTATCGTCCGGATGCCGCGGCCCGGGACGCGTTCGGGGAGGGGTTCTCTCCGGCCTGGGAGGCCTGGTCGACGGAGGTCCGGCTCCGGGCGGACAGCGTGCGCGACCTCCTGTCCGCGGCCCCCGGCGGCCTCACGGTCCCCGAGCGCCTCACCCGGGGAGGCCGTCTGGTGGGGCCTCCGGCCGTGGCCGCGGACGGTGCGGTGGTCTACCCCCGGTCCGACGGGCGGAGCGATGCCCAGCTCCGCCGCCGGGATCCGGCGTCCGGCGAGGACGCCTTTCTGCTCCGCACGAACGGGAACGCCCGGGTGGCGGTGGGACCCGACGGCACGGTCCTCCTGGCCCAGGCGGAGTACCGGGACAACTACCGTGTCCTCGACGACCTCTGGCGGGTGGAGCCCACCGGCGAGGCGCGGCGGATCACACGGGGCGCCCGCCTCGATCAGCCCGCGCTCTCCCCTGATGGGGCCTGGGCGGCGGCGGTCCGGACCGGGAGCGGCACGACCGAGCTGGTCCGGGTGGACGTCGCCTCGGGCGCGTCGCGGCCCCTGCCGGAGCTCCCGGCGGGCCCCTGGGCGATGCCGTCGATCTCCCCCGACGGGCGCTGGATCGCGGCCACGCGATGGGCCGCCGCCGGTCGGGCCGACGTGGTGATCGTGGACGCCACCTCGGGTGAGGTCGCCCTGGAGGTGACCCGGGACAGGGCCATCGACCTGGCGCCGACCTGGACCCGGGCCGGCACGGCGCTGCTGTGGGGCTCGGATCGGACGGGCGTGCCCCAGATCGTGACGGCGACCGTCGATCCCGGGTCGGGGCAGGTAGGGCCCGTGGAGGCGGTGACCCGGGTGGTCACGGGCGTGGCCTTCCCGGCCCTGGACGAGGCGCGGGGTTGGCTCTACGTCACCGAGTACACCGCGGACGGCTGGGAGCTGGCCCGGGTGTCCTGGTTCCCCGACGGGCCCCGGAGTCCCGCTCCACTGGACGCCCGCTTCCGGGCCTCGGCGGCGCCCCCGCGCCCCGAACTGCCCCCGGAGACGGAAGCCGCCCTCGCTGCCCCCGTCCGCCCGTACTCGTCTCTCCCCTCGCTCCGGCCCCGGTACTGGGCCCCCCTGGTGGCCGGGGGGGTGGACCGTCGCGGCCGGGCCGTGGTGGAGGACTACCTGGGATTCAGCACCGGGGGTGAGGACGTGGTGGGCCGGCACGCCTGGGGCCTGCGGGCGGCCATGTCCCTCGGTGGACAGCTCGCCGGGTCGGCGGGGTACGCGTGGCGAGGGCTCGGCGTGCCGGTCCTCTCCCTGGACGTGCAGCAGGACTGGGACGCCGACGGCCCCTTCACCGTGCAACCCGAGGGCGGAGAGCCGCGGGTGCTGTATGTCCGGGAGCGGGAGCGGAGGATGCGTCTCGGGCTGACACTGGACCGCGTCCGCTTCCGGAGCCTCGCCCGGCTGGCGGCCAGCGGCGGCATGGTGTGGGAATCCCGGGACCTGCTGGACGCGGACCTCGAACTCGAGGAGACGTATTCCCTCGCCCGGCCGACGGCCCGGCTGGCCGAGGGGCAGCTCGCCCTCACCCTCTCCACCGCCCGGGGCCACGCCCTGTCGCTGGGGCGGGAGGAGGGAGCGAGCCTCTTCCTGCTGGGCCGCATCCGGCGGGAGCGGACCGTTGCGGACAGCCTCCGGGGCGTCCGGGGCCAGGACCGCTCGCGGAACGACCTTCTGGGCCAGCTCACCCTGTACCAGTCATTTCCGGGCCCGGGCTTCGCCGACGCGGTCGTCGCCCTGCGCTTGGCCGGGGGGCGGTCCAGGGGGCCCGGCGCCGACGCCTTCAGCTGGGACCTGGGGGGCGCCCGAGGGCAGGTCGAGGGGCTGACGGGCTTCTCCCTCTTCGGCGGTACCTCCCTCTTCTTCCCGCTTCGGGGCTACGAGGAAGGGGTGCGGAGCGGATGGAACGCCTGGGCCGCCAGCGCCGAACTTCGCGTACCCCTGGTGATGGTGAACCGGGGGCTCGGGCTGGTGCCTCTCCACCTCGATCGTCTGCAGGCCACGGCCTTCCTGGATGCGGGCAACGCCTGGGGACCGGCGGGGGGCGGACCGGGGTATGATTCGGTGCGTCGGGATCCGCTGGCGTCCACCGGAGTCGAGCTCACCACCACCCTGACGCTCCTCTACCGTCTCCCCGTCGTCTTCCGGACGGGACTCGCGTTCCCGCTGGTGGAGTCCTCGAGCCCCGGCCTCTACCTGCGTCTGGGCCTCTCGTTCTGACGGTCGGCGGGACGGTCGACATCCCTGCGGCGAGCCTTGCCCGGAGAGCGGTGGACCCGGTATCATGCCGAACAGAAACCGAAAGCAGACGGATTCCGCGGCTTCTCCGGGGACGGGATGCGCAGCCTGTCGGCCCCCCGTGGAGCCCCCCGCGGTTTTCCGCTTGACCACAAGATCTAGTGTCCCTATACTCGGCCCGCCCCAATCCGTGGTATCACGGCGAGGGGCTTTCCACACCGCGTCCGGCGGCGCACGGGCTCTGTCGCTGCTTTTCCACATACGCTCCACCGTTTTTCCACGACGTTTTCCACAACGGGAGTATCCAGTCCATGTCGTCCGCCATCCCGCCCTTCCCGCCCGAGCCGTTCATCTGGGACGATTCCACCCCCGATGACCTCCCTGTCTCCGACCTCACGGAGAACGCCCGGATCGTCCTCGGAAAGCGGTACCTCAAGAAGAACGAAGAGGGGGAGCCCATCGAGGAGCCGGAGGTGATGTTCTGGCGGGTGGCTCGGGTGATCGCGGAGGCGGACCGGCGCTACGGAGCGTCCGAGGCGGCCATCGAGGAGGTGGCCCGCCAGTTCTACGGGCTCATGACCCGGGGCGAGTTCGAGCCGAACTCCCCGACCCTCATGAACGCGGGCCGGCCCCTGGGGCAGCTTTCGGCCTGCTTCGTCCTGCCGGTCGAGGATGCCCTCTCCAACGGGCGCAGCGGGATCTACGACACCCTCAAGGCCATGGCGCTGGTGCACCAGTCCGGGGGCGGGACGGGCTTCGGTTTCTCCCGGCTGCGGCCCGAGGGCTCCCAGGTGCGGTCCACCTCCGGCGTGGCGTCGGGGCCGGTGTCCTTCATGAAGCTCTACGACGCCTCCACCGAGGTGGTGAAGCAGGGCGGCACGCGGCGTGGGGCGAACATGGGGATCCTCCGGGTGGACCATCCGGACATCCGCCGGTTCATCACCTGCAAGGACGACACCTCCCAGGTCACGAACTTCAACATCTCCGTCGCCATCACCGACGCGTTCATGGACGCGGTGGAGGCCGAGTCGGAGTACGACCTCGTCGATCCCCGTTCCGGTGAGGTCGTGGGGCAGGAGAACGCCCGGGAGATCTTCGACATGATCGTCCACGGGGCCTGGAAGACCGGGGAGCCGGGGACGTTCTTCATCGATCGGGCCAACGAGTACAATCCGGTCCCGGCGCTGGGCAGCTACGAGGCCACCAACCCCTGCGGCGAGCAGCCGCTCCTGGCCTACGATGTGTGCAATCTGGGGAGTATCAACGTCGGCAAGTTCGTGAACACCGACGTGCCGGCGGACCGGCCGCTGGACGAGCGGGTGGACTGGGACGGGCTCCGGCAGGTCGTGCACCTGGCCGTCCACTTCCTGGACAACGTCATCGACGCCAACCGCTATCCCCTCGAGGACATCCACGACCTGGCCCACACCATCCGTCGCATCGGCCTCGGCATCATGGGATGGGCCGACATGCTGGTGCGCCTGGGGATCCCCTACTCCAGCACCGAGGGTGTGCAGATGGGCCGGCACCTCATGGAGTTCGTGAACGAGGAGGCCCGGAACGCCAGCGAGAAGCTCGCCGAGACCCGGGGGGTCTTCCCGGCCTGGGACGCCTCCATCTGGGGCCCCGACGAGACGGCCGCGCACCACGCCGACGGGACTCGCGTGCGGCCCGAGCGGTCGCTGAGGAACTGCAACCTGACCACCGTGGCGCCCACCGGGACGATCTCGATCTTCGCCGGTTGCTCCGGAGGGATCGAGCCCCTCTTCGCTGTGGCGTTCATGCGGAATCAGGCCGGCGTCCTCATGCCCGACGTCAATCCGGACTTCGTGCGCATCGCCAAGGAGCAGGGGTGGTACTCCGAGGACCTCATGGAGCGGATCGCCACCGAGGGCCACATCCACTTCGACGAGGTGCCCGAGGAGATCCAGCGGGTCTTCGTGACGGCCCACGACATCACGCCCGAGTGGCACGTCCGCATGCAGGCCGCCTTCCAGGAGCACGTGGACTCGGCCATCTCCAAGACCACGAACTTCCCCTTCGAGGCCACCGAACAGGACGTGCGGGAGATCTACGAGCTGGCCTTCGAGCTCGGCTGCAAGGGCGTGACGGTCTACCGGGACGGTTCCCGGCCCATGCAGGTCCTCTCCACGGGGAAGACCGGTCAGGGTGAGGTGTCCGAGGAGGTCGAGGCGGAGATCGAGGAGGCGAACGCCCGGGTGGCGGAGCTCGAGCAGCACCTCGCCGACAGCCGTGAGGAGGTCCACCGGCTCCGGGTCGAGATGGCCGATCTGGAGACGCAGCTCTCCGAGACCGACGCGACGGCGGCGGCCCGGCGACACAAGCGGCAGCGGCCGGCCATGCTCCGGGGGCGGACGGTCAAGATGAACTCCCCCCTCGGCGACCTCTACGTGACGGTCAACGAGGACGAGACCGGGCGGGCCTTCGAGGTCTTCTGCACCCTCGGCAAGGCCGGGGGCGCCGCCATGGCCGACGCCGAGGCCATCGGCCGGCTGGTGTCCCTCGGGCTCCGCTCGGGCATCCCCATCACGGCCATCAAGGACCAGCTCCGGGGGATCTCCTGCGACAGGGCCGTGGGCGTGGGGCCGAACAAGGTGCTCTCCGCCCCCGACGCCATCGGGCAGGCGCTGGAGCGATACCTGGAGGAGAAGGAGGGAGTACAGGAGACCCTCCCCCTGGGTGCGCCCGTCCGGAGCGGCGCCGAGCAGGCCCAGGTCCAGGCCAAGGCACCGGCGCCGTCCCAGAGCTTCTTCGGGTCCTGCCCGGACTGCGGTGCCGGCCAGCTCGCCTACGAGGAGGGCTGCGTGAAGTGCCACGTGTGCGGGTATTCCCAGTGCGGCTGAACGACCCGGAGGCGTCCGGGCCAGCGGCCATCGTGGTCTTCTGACGCCGCCGCTTCCCGACACGGCCACGGCCCGGTCGCTCCCCTGGGGCGGCCGGGCCGTGGCACGTCGTCAGGCCGCCACGTCCGACGTGCAGTGCGGGCAGCG
>DATHRY010000192.1:0-8566 GCA_035464715.1 Longimicrobiales bacterium | reverse complement strand
AGCCGCTCGGCGATGTCGTCGAGGGTGGTGGCGTGGTACCCCTTCTCCCGTACCGTCTCCAGCGCCGCGTGGAGGATCTCCGCGCGTCGCTTCTCCCGCTTCTTGCGGACGTGGGGCGATAGGGTGGACGAGGCTTCCGGCGACATGGACGCTCCCGGCGTATTTGAACGCTTGTTAAATTTTTTAACCGAGCGTCTGAATTGTCAAGCCGACGAGGGCGACCCCGGTGCCGCGTCCGAAGGGAACGAAGAGCCGGATCCGGCACCCGGCCATGCGCGGTCGGGCCTCGTGCGGTGCGGCCCGCGCGGTCGGACCTTTCGACTCCGTTCCGGCGTATCCTGGAGGTGCGCTGCGCCCCATGCCCCCGACAGCATACGTGAAGATTGCTTCAACGCCCGCCGTCGGCGTTGACCGCACGTGCCGTACGGCGGTCTCTTTAAGGAGAGGGTCACCGCCCCCATCCGAGGAACAGAATTCGTGCATCCTGATCATCCGAAGGCTCCGCCTCCCTCCGGGGAGCCTCACGACGACATCATCTATCCGTCCACCGTCCCCTTCGTCCTCGTGCACCTGGCCTGTTTCGGGGCGATCTGGACGGGGGTGTCGGCCACGGCGGTCTGGGTGGCCGTGGCCCTCTACCTGATCCGCATGTGGGCGGTGACGGCGGGCTACCACCGGTTCTTCTCGCACCGGAGCTACAAGACGTCCCGCTGGTTCCAGTTCGTGCTGGCGTTCATCGCACAGTCTTCGGCCCAGCGCGGGGCGCTCTGGTGGGCCGCCATCCATCGGCATCACCACCTCCACTCGGACACGCCCGAGGACGTGCACTCCCCGATCCACATGGGATTCTGGGCGTCCCACGTGGGGTGGATCTTCAAGCCGAAGCGACACAGTGCGGACTACAGCACGATCCAGGACCTCACGAAGTACCCGGAGCTGGTCTGGCTCAACAAGTACCACCTGGTGCCGGCGATCCTCCTCGGGGTGGGCTGCTTCCTGGCCGGCGGCTGGCAGATGCTGGTCGTGGGCTTCTTCTGGAGCACGGTGGCGCTGTATCACGGGACCTTCTTCATCAACTCCCTGGCCCACGTGGTGGGGAGCCAGCGCTACGTCACCGGCGACGACTCCCGGAACAACTGGTGGCTCGCCCTCATCACCCTCGGTGAGGGGTGGCACAACAACCACCACCATTACCAGTCCGCCACGGCCCAGGGCTGGCGCTGGTACGAGATCGACATCTCGTACTACATCCTCAAGGCGATGTCGTGGACGGGCCTGGTCTGGGACCTGCGGGCGCCGCCCAAGGAGGTCGTGGACAATGCCCGGCCCCTCGGCCGCAAGACGTTGGAGAACGTCGCGGTTCAGGTGGCGGCGACCGTGCCCGTCCGTCGGATGGTCGAGGACATGCGGCGCCGGTGGGATCAGCTTCCCGGTCTGGACGAGATCCGGGACTCGGCCACCAGGGCCCGGGAGGACGCGGAGCGGATGCTGGGCGAGTATCTGGCCGCACACCCGGAGATCCCCTCCGTGGAGGACCTCAAGGAGCGGGCCCGGCGCATGTTCGCCGACAGCCCGTCCCTCGACGACATCGCCCAGCGTGCCCGGGAGATGATCATCGAAGCCCTTTCGGCCAATCTCCTGGAGCCCCTCCCCGAGGGTGCCTGACCCGGATCGGTACGGGCGGGTCCGGCCCCGGCGTCGCTGCCGGGCCGGATCCGCTCCCCCGGTCGGTCGGCCGCGGCGGTCTGCGCCGACCGATCCCCTGGCAACCCGCCGTCCGGCGGGTTCGCTGCCCCTTCCGTCATCTCTTCCCCGGCCCGGGCGTATGTCCTTGCCCTGACCCCGGCCCCCCGGCATTCTAGCGCGTCCGTTCCTCCGGGATCCGGTCCAGCAACCACGAGACCACCGCATGGATTTTCTGCAGAGCGTCGTCGATTTCCTCAACACCTACGTGGTGGAGTTCGGCATCCCCGTCGGAGAGGAGAACGTCCCGTTCATGGTGCTCCTCCTCATCGGGACGGGGCTGCTTCTGACCCTCCGGCTGGGCCTGGTCCAGATCCGGCGGCTGGGGCACGGGTTCGCCGTGGCGACGGGGCGGTACGACGATCCCGACGAGCCCGGGGACGTGTCCCACTTCCAGGCGCTGACGACGGCGCTGTCCGCAACGGTCGGGATCGGGAACATCGCCGGTGTGGCCATCGCCATCCACTGGGGTGGACCGGGGGCGCTCTTCTGGATGTGGGTGACGGCGGCCGTGGGTATGGCGACCAAGTACGCCGAGGTGACCCTGGCACAGCGGTACCGGGCCGTCGTGGATTCCGACGACCCTCACCGGAAGCAGGGGACGGTCTCGGGTGGGCCCATGTACTACATCGAGCGGGGGCTGGGGCCGGCCTGGAAGCCCATGGCGGTGTTCTTCGCCGTGCTGCTGGCGTTCACCGCCTTCCTCACCGGGAACGCGGTGCAGGCGAACACGGTGGCGGACACCATGTCCACCACCTTCGGCATCCCGGTGTGGGCCACGGGGATCGCCACGGCCACGGTCGTCGCGCTGGTCATCCTGGGCGGCATCGGCCGGATCGGCCGGGTGACCTCGATCCTGGCCCCCACCATGGCCGGGATCTACGTGTTGGGCGCGCTGGTCATCATCCTCGCCAACGCCGGCCAGATCATCCCGTCCTTCATGCTGATCTTCCAGGAGGCCTTCAACCCCTCCGCCGGGATCGCGGGGACCGGGGTGGGCGCCTTCCTCGTGACGCTGATGTGGGGCGTGCGCCGCGGCCTGTTCTCGAACGAGGCCGGTCAGGGCTCGGCGCCCATCGCCCACGCCGCGGCCAAGACCGACGAGCCGGTCTCCGAGGGCGTGGTGGCACTTCTCGAGCCCTTCATCGACACGCTGGTCATCTGCACCATGACGGCCATGGTGATCATCATGACCGGCGTGTGGGACGACCGGCATCCCACCGAGATCACCCTGGTCGGCGGTGACCTGTCCTACGTCCAGCTCACCGAGTCCGGCCGCTACCAGAGCACGGTCACGCCGGACGAGATCCAGGTCGTGGCGGGCCGTCAGGACGTGTCGGCGGTGCACGCCCCCCTCATCGCCTGGCACGAGGTGGCGATGGAGGAGCTCTACGTGGACCCGGCCCAGACCGTGCCCTTCTCCGGGACGATCCGGGCGGGCGAGGGCGTGGCCGTGTCCGACGACGGCCAGCAGTACACGTCCCTCTACGGTCCGGCGGTGGAGAGCGGGGCGCCCCTGACCATGCTCGGCTTCCAGCGCGGGCTTCCCGGGACCTTCGGCCAGTACATCGTCCTGATCTCGGTGCTCCTCTTCGCCGTCTCCACGGCCATCTCCTGGAGCTACTACGGCGACCGCTGCGCCTACTACCTCTTCGGGACCAAGGCGATCATCCCCTACAAGATGGTCTTCGTGGCCATGCACTTCGTGGGGGCGGTGGTGCCCCTGGCGGTGGTGTGGTCGCTGGGGGACGTGGCCCTGGCCATCGTCATCATCCCGAACCTCATCGCCCTGATCCTCCTCTCCGGGAAGGTCAAGGAGATGACGGACAGCTACTTCGAGCGGAAGCCGTGGGAGAGCCAGCCCCACGCGCACCACGGGGACTGACCGGGTCCCGCGGAGGGCCTCCGACGGGGGCCGCCGAAGACGGTGGGAACATCGAAGGGGTCGCTCCGGACGGGGCGGCCCCTTCGACGTTTCGCGAGGTGTGCCCGTGCGAGGCGCGTCCCGGGCCCCACGTCGGGCCGGCTCAGATGGGTTCCGCCGGTGCCGCCCGCACGTTCTCGCCGTGGCCCTCCAGGTCGGCCCAGGTCGGGGGCCGGAGGGTCAGGTCGATGGCCAGCCAGACCGTCTTCGAGAACGGATACGTGACCACCGGCGCCGGGATCATCAGCGCGATCAGGGACCACTTCAGGGCCGTCCAGGGCACGGCGGGCCAGGTCAGGAAGATGACGCCCAGCGCCCCCAGGGCGATGGTGAACTCCGCCGTGACGAAGTTCAAGACGTACCCGCCCATGAAGTAGTCGGGCTCTCCCCGGTCCAGGATGAGGTGGCAGCTCGGGCACACCTTGCGCATGCGGACCCAGCGGGTGAAGAGGCCACCGCCGCCGCAATTCGGGCAGCGCAGCCGGAGGCCGCGCCACAGGTGCACCGCGCCGCGGCGCAGGTCGAACTGGACGGGATCGGAGGGGGCGTTCATGGTCCCGGAATCTACACCCTCCGGCGTCGGCGACCCACGGGTCGGCAGGGCGTGGACCCGCCGGCCCGCCGACCTCCAGCCCTCCCGGTCGGCCACCTTCAGCCCTCCCGGTCGGGCCCCGGTGGACGGACGATGCCGCCGGGCAGGACGACGTCGCGGCCGAAGCGGCTCCGTAGCCCGTCCACGGCCCGGTTCAGGGCCCGGTCCTGCTCCGTCTCCCTGGGCTCGCCACCCTCGAAGAGCACCATCTGCCGCGGAGGCGGCCCTTCGTGGAGGTTCGAGACGCCGATGCCCAGGAGCCGGGCGCCGGTCCGCCGCTGACGCCGCAGGTCGGCGAGCATCTGCCGCGCCACCGGGAAGACCACCCGGTCCGACTCCACGGGCTCAGGGAAGGTGTGGCTCCGCTGGCGGGTCCTGAAGTCGTGGTCCCGGATCTTGACGGTGACGGTCCGGGCCAGGAGGCCCCGGTCCCGGAGCGTCCCCGTGACGGACACGGTGAGCTTCAGGAGCCGTCGGGCGAGCTCCTCGTCGTCGTCGATGTCCCGGGAGAACGTGCGCTCCGACGAGATCGACTTGCGCACCTCGCCGTGGTGGACCCCGGCGCTGTCCTGCCCGCGCATGCGTCGTTGCAACCACTCCGCCCGCCCCTCGCCGAGCCAGCGTACGAGCCACTCCGGCTCCACCGCCCGGGCCTGGGCCACCGTGACCAGCCCCTTCCGGGCCAGGGTGGCCAGGAGGGAGGGGCCCACGCCGGGGAGCGACCGGAGCTCGAGGCCCCCCACGAAGGCCTCCTCCTCTCCGGGGGGCACGACGACCACCCCGCCCGGCTTCGCCGGCCGGGTCGCGAGCTTGGCGATCAGGCGGTTCGTCCCCCCACCGAGGGACACGCCGATGCCGGTCCGCTCCAGGACCTGCTCCCGGATGCGCCAGGCGGTGGCTTCGAGGGACTCGTCCCGGAGGAGCCGCTCCGTCCCCGTGAGGTCGAGGTAGAACTCGTCCACGGAAGCCGCCTGGACCACCGGCGACAGGGATTCGAGCGCATCCCGGACCTCGTTGCTGCGGCGGGAGACGGCGCCCCGGGGGACGCCCACCACCACGGCGTCCGGACAGAGCCGGAGGGCCTCCCCGGTGGGCATGGCCGAGCGCACGCCGTACGCGCGGCACGCGTAGGAGGCCGAGGTCACCACGCCCCGTCCCGTGGGCGAGCCACCCACGATGAGGAGCTCTTCCCGGCCCGCGCCCTCGGGGTCCTCGAGCCGGGCGACCTGGACGAAGAACATGTCGCAATCGACCAGCAGGATCCGGCGTACGGGGTGTGACTCGGACATGCCGGGAAGCTAGCGCGCGACCCCGGGCCCGGCACCCGGGAGGCGGAACCCAGCGCCCCAAATGGGGTCCCCTAACGGCGCGCAAATACCCGCCCAACCCTCATCGAGAAAGGACCTTCCGATGGCCTACCCCTTCCAGCTCCCCGAGCTCGGCTACGACTACGATGCCCTCGAGCCGCACATCGACGCGCGGACCATGGAGATCCACCACTCCAAGCATCACGCCGGGTACACCAAGAAGTTCAACGCCGCCCTGGAGGGGCACGAGGTCCTGCACGGGCTCAGCGCGGAACAGATCCTGAGGGGGCTGCCCGCCTTCGGGGACGCCGGCACCGCCATCCGCAACAACGGAGGCGGCTACGCCAACCACGCCCTCTTCTGGGACATCCTGACCCCCGGTGGTCCCGAGGGGCCGTCCGGCGATCTCGGGTCCGCCATCGACGACGCCTTCGGCTCCGCTGCCGATCTGCGCCAGAAGGTCAACGATGCAGCCGGCTCCCGTTTCGGCTCCGGCTGGGGCTGGCTCACGGTGTGCCCCTTCGGCACGCTCCAGGTCATGTCCACCGCGAACCAGGACAGCCCGCTCCTCAGGGGCCACACCCCCATCCTCGGGATCGACGTCTGGGAGCACGCCTACTATCTGAACTACCAGAACCGCCGGCCCGACTACCTCGAGGCGATCTGGAACGTGATCAACTGGGACCGGGTGGAGGCCCGATACGAGGCAGCCAAGGGAGGGTGGGTGCGGAACTCCTGAGCCGGGTTCCGAGTCTCACACATCAGGGCGGGCGTCGGGTATCCTTCCCGGCGCCCGTCTTTGCGTCCGGAGGTGGCGTAGAATCGGGATCCTTGCGGGATCGGGCGAGGTGTTGCACCCTTGCCTCTTGTGGAACCGACTTCAGATGTTTACCTAGCACGAAGCAATTCACACTCGCCTCGATTCGATACAGGATGCAGCGTTTCAGGACAGGTGGGATCGGAATGGGGGTGGCACTGACCATCCTCGTGCTGGCTTCGTCGCCTCTGGCGGCGCAGAGCCTCCGCGGGTCGCGGGCCTCTCTGGACATCCAGAATCGCGTCGCCCGCGATCACGACTACACCTTCATCCGGAGCGGGGCCCAGCTGCAGCGCTTCGTGAACGCGGGCTACCTGGTCCCCGTCCGGGGAGACCGGAACTACACGCTGCACGGCGTCTCCTATCCCTACGCACGCCCCGAGGTGGAGCTCTTCGTCCGTCGCCTGGCCGAGCAGTACCGGGCCGCCTGCGGGGAGCAGCTCGTCGTGACCTCGCTGACCCGGCCCCAGGACCGGCAGCCCCGGAACGCTTCCGAGCGGTCCGTGCACCCCACCGGGATGGCGCTGGACCTGCGGCTCACCCGGGACCGGAACTGCCGCCAGTGGCTCGAGGGCGTCCTGACGAGCCTGGAGGGGGCCGGTGTGCTCGAGGCCACCCGGGAGCGCTATCCGGCCCACTACCACATCGCCCTCTTTCCGCGGGACTACGCCCGGTACGTCACCCGGCTCACCGACGAGGAGCCCCAGCTCCTGGAGCGGGTCGCGTCCAACGCGGAGGCGGTCGAGGCGGTGGTGGACTACAAGGTCCGCCGGGGGGATTCGCTCTGGGACATCGCCCGGCGCCACGGGACCACGGTGGATCGGCTCCGGGCCGAGAACCGCATCCGGGGCAACCGCATCATGGCCGGGCAGACGCTGAAGGTCCCGACCCAGCAGCAGTAGAGCGCCGCCGTGGGGTCGCGGCCTCCTGAGCCGCGGTCGGCTCCGACCCTCTCCGGGCCTCGGTCGCCCCCCCCCGGTCCCGGCCCCCCGTCGGACTCTGGCGTTCTGCAAATCCGGGATCGTTGCATTCTGCAAGAACCGTGGTGTAGCGTCGAAGTATGACCTCCCCACCGCTGCCGTCCGCGCATCCCGGGAGCCTCCTCGTGCCCCGGGACTTCCTCCGCTGGCTGTACCTGGGGCGGGTGATCGTCCTGGCGGGCCTCCTCCTCGGGGCGGTCCTGGTGTGGCGGGGGACCGGGCTCGAAGAGGGCCTGGTGGCCAGCACCACGGTGCTGATCGGCGGGCTCCTCACCGGGTGGTCCTTCTGGGTGACCCACGTCCGTGAGTGGGAGCCCGAGTCGGGCTTCCTGTACCTCCAGGTCCTCCTGGACGTCCTGATCGTCACGGCGACGGTCCACGTGACGGGCGGCGCCACCAGCGACTTCGCGCCCCTCTACATCCTGGTGATCTCCGAGGCGGCCCTCCTGCTCCCGCTCTCGGGAGGGGTGCTGATGGGGGTGCTGGCCTCGGTGATGTTCACCGGGGACATCGTGCTGCTGAAGGGCCAGAGCGTCACCGGGCCCCTGGCCCTCCAGCTCGTCCTCTTCGCCGGTGTCGCCGTGGCCACCGGGATCCTGGGGGACCGCCTGCGCCGGGCCGGCATCCAGCTCGGGGCGGTGGAGTCGGAGCTCCGGCAGCTGCGCCTGGACACCTCCGAGATCCTCGACACCCTCACCACCGGGATCCTCACCGTCGACGGTGAAGGGCGCCTCGCCTACCTGAACGCCGCGGGGGCCCGGCTCCTGGGTGTCCAGGGCGACGCCCCGCCCGGGACCCCGGTGGAGGAGGTGCTCCCCGACTCGGCCCAGTCCATGGGGCGCATCCTGCTCCAGTCGGTGCGGGACCGGGTGCCGGTCCTCCGGTTCAAGACCAGCGTGGAGCGGAACGGCGAGCCGGTGGTCCTGGGCGTCAGCACCACGGTGGTGGACCGGCACGGGGACGCGGCGCCCTCCGGGACGGCCATCTTCCAGGACATCACCCATTCCGAGCGGATGGGCGTACTGGACCGCCGGCACCAGCGGCTGGAGGCCGTGGCCGAGTTGAGCGCCTCCCTGGCCCACGAGATCAAGAACCCGCTGGCGTCGATCCGGAGCTCCGTGGAGCAGCTCGCCGGCGACGACCTGGATCCCGACGACCGCTACGTCCTCCAGCGGTTGGTCCTCACCGAGTCCGATCGCCTGA
>DATHRY010000191.1:0-3380 GCA_035464715.1 Longimicrobiales bacterium | reverse complement strand
CTCGCGGGCGTTGAAATGCAGGTAGTGCCGGTCCATGAAGTCGCGGATGGCGCCCACGGTCCTCCTCCTCGCCAGTCTCGGATTCGTCTCGGGAAATCGTCGCACGGTGGCATGATCGGCGTTGACGGTCCAGGGGTGGGGCGATGCGCCGCGGGCAGCACCGGCCAGCGACCCGGATCCCGCCGCGTGGACCGCCTCACGGGGGTCGCTCCCAAGAAGACGCTTGTTACCCGTCCGTCACTGGCCCTTATTCGGTGCACGGACGGCTCGCCGTTCGGGTGACCGTCCGGTCCCCCAACGCAGGAGGCGACATGCGAGCAGTCCTTGTCCGAAGCCTCTCCCTCCTGATCCTCGCCGGGCTGCTGCCCGGTATCGCGCAGGGTCAGGCCCGGGAGGTCACCGGTGTGGTGGTCAACGAGTTCGGGCAGCCCCTCGAGACGGTGATCATCACCGAGACGAGCACCGGCGCGCAGGCCGCGAGCGATCGAGAGGGCAGGTTCACCATCTCCGTGCCCGGCGGCGAGGTGGAGCTTCGCTTCGAGAACTTCGGCTACCGGACCACGACGATCACGGTCTCGGGGACCGCCAACGACATCCGGGTGACCCTCAACCAGGACGCGCTGAACCTGGAGGGGATCGTGGTGACGGGTCAGGCCACCAGCGTGGCCCGGCGCAACCTGGCCAACGCGGTGGCCACCGTCTCCGCCGACCAGATCGAGAACGCGCCCACGGCGGCCAGCCTGGAGAACTACCTCCAGGGTAAGGTCCCCGGCGCCTACATCGAGAGCAACTCGGGTGCGCCGGGCGGAGGCATCCAGGTGCGGCTGCGGGGGCCCTCCACCATCAACGGTGAGCTCGAGCCGCTCTACGTGGTGGACGGCATCGTCATGTCCAACGCCTCCGTCCCCAACGCCCTGAACAACATCTCCCTGTCCGGCGGCGGCTCGAACGGCTCCAACCAGGACGACGCCGTGAACCGCATCGTCGACCTGAACCCCCAGGACATCGAACGGATCGAGATCCTGAAGGGGGCCTCGGCGGCGGCTCTCTACGGCTCCCGCGCGGCCAACGGCGTGGTGCTGATCACCACCAAGCGTGGGGCGCCGGGGCAGCGCAGGATCAGCTTCACGCAGCGGTTCGGCACCTTCGACCTGCTGAACGAGTTCGAGTTCCGGGAGTGGACCCGGGAGGACGCCCTGGACGCCGGCCTCGTCGACGACACCAACGTGGACGACTACTTCTCCGCCAGTGGAGCCCCACTGCAGCCGCAGAACTTCGAGCAGCAGCTCGCCGGCAGGAATCCGTTCGCCTGGGAGACGCAGGGCTCGGTGTCCGGCGGCAGCCAGGACACGCGCTATTTCCTCTCCGCCGGGTGGAAGGACGACGGCGGGATCATCGACAAGACCGGGTTCGAGCGGCAGACGCTGCGGCTGACCGTGGACCAGGACTTCAGCAACCGCGTCTCGACGGGGCTGTCGGCCAACCTCATCCACTCCAAGGCGTCCCGGGGCCTGACCAACAACGACAACTCCGGGACCAGCTACTACATGGTCCTGCCCTTCACGCCGAGCTTCGTCCCTCTCGAACAGCAGTCCGACGGGACCTTCCCCGTCAACCCCTACGAGCGGTCGAACCCGTTCCAGACGGTCGACCTGTTCCAGAACGACGAGTCGGTGTGGCGGCTCCTGGCGGCGATGACCCTCGACGTCGACCTGCTCCGCGGGGACAGGAGCAGGCTGGCCCTGAACGGCACGGCGGGCGCCGACTACTTCCAGCAGGAGAACACGATCTTCGCTCCGCCGGAGCTCCAGTTCGAGCCCAACGACGGGCTGGCCGGCACGTCGCAGCTGAGCAACTCCAACAACACCGTGTTCAGCCTGGGCGGGAACCTCATCTACAACCTGAGGGGCGACACGTACGAAGCCACCACGACCTTCGGGACCCAGTACCAGCAGCGGGAGCTCGACATCTCCCGGACGCTGGCCCAGGGGCTCACCGCGGGACAGCAGAACGTGAACTCCGGGGTCCAGACCACCGTGACGCAGAACCGGGCACTGGTGCGGGACCTGGGCTTCTTCGCCCAGCAGGAGGTCCTGCTCCTGGATGAGCGCCTCCTGCTCACCGCGGGGATCCGGGCCGACCGGTCCAGCGTGAACGGGGATCCCGACGAGTACTACTGGTTCCCCAAGGCCGCGGCGTCGTACCGGTTCGACAACCTCACCGACGCGATCACGGGCCTGAAGTTCCGGGCCGCCTACGGGCAGAGCGGCAACCAGCCCCTCTACGGGCAGAAGTTCACGCCCCTCACCGCGACCAACAACATCGGGGGGATCCCCGGCGTGGTGGTCCAGGGGACGACCGGAGACGTGGGGCTCAAGCCCGAGCGCCAGACCGAGTTCGAGGTCGGCTTCGACCTGAACCTGTTCGACGGTCGGACGGCCCTGGAGTTCACCTACTTCAACAAGGACATCCAGGACCTGATCCTGCAGCGGACCCCGGCGCCGTCGACGGGCTTCAACCTCCAGGTCTTCAACGGGGGCGCCGCGACGGTACAGGGCTTCGAGGCCTCGCTGGCGGCGACGCCGTTCCGGAGCCAGGGCTTCCAGTGGATCACCACCACGACCTTCTCCCGGGACTGGTCCGAAGTGACGGACCTGCCGGTGCCCGCCTTCGAGACGGGCGGCTTCGGCACGGGCCTCGGCGCCTTCCGCATCGAGGAGGGCGAGTCCCTCACCCAGATCGTCTCCACCATCGGTCCGGACGCGAACGGCGACGTCGTCGTGGCCAAGGTCGGGGATGCGAATCCCACCTTCCGCATGGGCTTCGCGAACGATTTCGTGTTCGGGAACTTCCGCATCGGCACCCTTCTGGACTGGTCCGAGGGCAACGACATCATCAACCTCACCCGGCTCCTGGCGGACGCCGGCGCCAACACCGCGGACTACCGGGCCAACGTCCGGGAGCGGGCCCTGGCCGACGGGTCCACCGGCGAGTACGGCGACGGGGAGTACCGTCTCCTCAACTGGGCGGTGGCGGGTGACACCCGTGGCTACATCGAGGACGCGAGCTACATGAAGGTCCGGGAGCTGTCCCTGACCTACGACCTTCCCGACAACCTCGTCGGATCGATCCTCTGGGACGGGGTGCGGTCCGCGTCGCTCACCCTCAGCGGCCGCAATCTGTTCGTCGTCACCGACTACACCGGGCTCGACCCCGAGGTGAGCAACTTCGGAAGCCAGGCCATCGCCCGGAACATCGACGTGGCCCCGTTCCCACCGAGTCGGAGCTTCTGGATCTCCGTCTCGCTGGGCTTCTGACCACCGACTCCGAGGAACCGACGATGAACAACCGACTTCTGAAGACGGCGGCCCTGGGAGCCT
>DATHRY010000190.1:0-1991 GCA_035464715.1 Longimicrobiales bacterium | reverse complement strand
TCTCCACGCCGACTACGTGTCCTGCGCCCGGGAGCTGGCCGAGGCCAACGACTGCCCCCATTACCTCTACGGGAGCGCGCCGGCCACCTACGACTTCACGCCCCTCGAGGAGGGACAGGTCCTGCAGGTCGGGGAGGTCCGGGTCAAAGCCATCCACACCCCGGGCCACACCCCGGAGCACACCTCCTATCTGGTGACGGACGGGGCCCGGACCGACGAGCCCTGGGCCGTCCTCACCGGTGACTCCCTCTTCGTGGGCGATGTGGGGCGGCCGGATCTCCTGGTGGGCGATCAGGCGCTGGACGTCATGGACGAGGAGGAGCGGGCCCAGACCCAGTTCCACTCCATCCGGGAGAAGCTGTTCACCCTCCCCGACCACGTGGAGGTCTTCCCGAATCACTACGGCGGGTCGGCCTGCGGCGGGGTGAACATGAGCGGGAAGGCCAGCTCCACCATCTGGTTCGAGCGGAACCACAACCTGGCCATGGCCCAGCCGGACGCCGAGGCCTTCGGGAGGTTCGTGAAGGACACCGCCAAGCCGCTTCCGGACAACTACGGCCGGATCAAGTCCTACAACCTGGGCCTCATCGAAAAGGAAGAGATCGCGGAGGCCGGCGTATGACCCCCGAGGACATCCTCAGGGCACAGCAGGAGGGTGCGGCGGTCCTGGACCTCCGCACCCCGAAGCGCTTCGCCGGGGAGCACCTGGAAGGTGCCATCAACCTGCAGTTCAACCGGGCCGACCTGGTGGACCGGGCCGAGATGGTGCTCCCGGCGGACCTGCCCCTCGTGGTCCACGGGGAGCCCGAGGCCATCGGCAAGATGGCCGCCAAGCTGCTCCAGGAGGGGGGCTTCGAGGTCCTGGGCCACCTGGAGGGCGGGTTGAAGGCCTGGAAGGAAGCGGGGTACGCCACCGTGGCCATGCCCACGATCGACGTGGACACCCTCCACGAGAACCTGGCGGACTGGGCGGTGGTGGACTCCCGGGACGGCTTCGAGTTCCGGTACGGTCGCGTCCCGGGATCCAGCCTGCTCTCCTGGACCGAAGCCTGGGAGAAGGCGGACGACTTCGAAGATCCCGGGAAGCCCGTGGCGGTGATCTGCGGTGACGAGGTCCGGTCCTCCCTGGTTGCGTCGATCCTGGCCCGGCTCGGCCACGAGCCGGCCTTGGTGATGGGGGGCATGGTGGATTGGATCGAGCGGGACTACGAACAGGAAAAAGGCTGAGTGGCCGAGGCCCGTCGATTCTCCGTCCGCGATGTCATCGCGGGGGTGAGTGTCGCCCTCCTCCTCATCCCCCGGTCGATGGCGTAGGCCGAGTCGGCACCGCGTCCGCCCGCTCGCATCCGCTCGCGCTCCGGGACACCGCCCCACGCTACCAGCGGGCCCGGACCCCCCTGGCGTCCACGTGGACGAACGGGCCGTGGACGGGATTCCGACGGTAGACCGCCAGGCCCCCGGGCTCGTACCCCTCGGGCGCCCGGGCAGAGAGACCTTCCACAACCCGGGCGAGCAGACGGGCGTCGGCGACGTTCCGGGCTCCGTCCCCGTTCAGGTCGTCCATCTCGCCATCGCCGTCCTCATCGATGAAGACGTCGGCGGCGTCCCCCCACAGATGCCGGGAGTAGTCGGTCGTGTTGCCGATGCTCCGGTTGTAGAAGGGGGTCCGGAAGCCGGACATCACCGTGAGCCCCGAAGCGGGGATCCCGGCGGCGTTGGCCGCACCGAGGAGGAGCTCGAGCTTCTCCACCAGGGGCCGGCTCAGCGCGAGGTAGCGGGGGTCGCCGGGCTGCTTGCACAGGAACTCGCCCAGGGTGAAGTGGGGCGAGATCCGGATGTCCTCGTCCTCGGGTCGGACCTCCACGAATCCCCCCGGGGGCAGATAGGTGGGATCCCCTCGGAGCGGCGTGGAGCGGTACGTGCCGATACGATAGCCGTTCAACACCTCACCCGCGGTCCGCCGGACCGGGTGGAGGACGAGGAGGGCCACG
>DATHRY010000189.1:0-5572 GCA_035464715.1 Longimicrobiales bacterium | reverse complement strand
CCTCACGCCAGCCTGTGGATCCGCACCGGCCGCTCCAGGCCCTTCAGGGAAACCTCTCCCAGGTCCTCGCCGGTGGGGTCGGTATCCCCCAGGCGGCGGACGACCGCGTCGGAGATCAGCATCCGGCTGTCGTAGGTCTTGTTGAGGCGCTCCATGCGGGCGGCGACGATGACCGTGCTGCCGGCGAGGGAGTACTGCTTGCGGAGCTCGTTGCCGATGTTGCCGGCCACGACCTCTCCCGAGTGGAGCCCGATGCCCACGCGGATCGGGGGGATGGTGCCTTCGTCCACGAGGGTGGCGACGGCCGCGAGCATCTCCAGGCCGGCCCGGACGGCGTCCGCGGCGTGACCCTCCCGGGCGACCGGGGCCCCGAAGGTGGCCATCAGGCCGTCGCCCAGGAGCTGGTTGATGATGCCGCCATGCCGCACGACGATGCGGATGAGGGCGTCGAAGACGGTGTTCTGGAGGGTAGCCACGGCCCGGGGCTCCCGGGCGTCGGCGAGGCGGGTGAACTCCCGGATGTCCATGAACATGACCGTCACGTCCAGGACGCGGCTCGCCTCGTTGTCGGTCTCCCGGACCAGCGTCTGGGCCACCTCCGCCGAGACCTGCTGGCCGAAGAGCGTCTCGATCCGTCCCAGGAGCGACTGGATCTGGCGGGTCTGGAGGAAGCCCGCCCGCTTCGACGCCTCGAAGGCCCAGGCACTGAAGACGGCGAGGATGGCGGCGCTCGCCAGGAAGAAGCTGTTGCTGATGAACACGGGCGTGTTCGGGTTCTCCATCCCGCCCGCCGTCATCCCCTGGCGGACCACCGCCACGCCGACGTACCCCGCGAGGATCGCCGCCACGGTCCACACCACCGGGCGGAACCGGAGTTGGGCGAAGGTCCCGAGCCAGATCAGGACCAGCATCAGGCCCGTGGAATAGTGCCGGAACCCCGGCTCCTCGGGTCGGGAGGCCCACATCATGGCCAGAATCCCCCCGGCCAGGACCAGGGCGGTGGCGGCCACGGTGGCGGCCTGGACCCTCACGAAGCGGGGGGACGAGGACAGTACGACGACCGCCACCAGGATGGGGATCACCACGGCGAAGCGGACGAGCCGGGCGAAGCCGTGGGTCTCCGGGAGCATGTATCCGTCCAGGATGCCGAAGACGGCGTAGAGGACGATGCCCAGGAGGAGGCCCCACCGCACCACCGCCAGGGAGGCCCGGTCGGATTCCTCCTGGAACCAGGTCTCCAGGGGCTCGTCGAAGCGGAGGAGCGTCACGGGGACCTCGTGGCCGGTGCCGTCACAGGTTCATCCGGCCCAGGAGGGCCTTGAACCGGGGGTGGGACCGCAGCGGCTCGAAGAGGAACGAGCCCTTCACGCCGTAGAGGGCGGCCGCCCGGTCCTCGAAGGCCCGTTCGAGACAGTCCAGGGCCTGGTCGACCTCCCCGAGCCCCGTGTAGATGTAGGCCAGGTGGTAGGGCGCCACGTATCCGGTCCGGGACCCGTCCAGGAGATCGGTCAGGATCGACCGGGCGTCCTCGCTGCGCCCACGCAGCGCATAGGCCTGGGCGAGCTGGGCCCGCCAGCCCACGTTGCCCTGGGACAGGCTCACCGCCTCCTCGAGGTGCCGCAGCCCCTCCTCCTCGCGGCCGAGGCGCAGGTAGGTCCAGCCCAGCGTGGCCTGGGCCCGGGCGTCGTCCGGGGCGAACTCCGCCGAGCGACCCGCCATCTCCAGCGCCTCCTCGTACCGGCCCGCCCGCAGGTACGCGGTGGCCACGTCGTTGCGGTGGGCCAGGGGATCCAGCTCCTGGGCCCGGGTCAGCAGCTCGATGGCCTCCTCGAACCGTCCCAGGGCGGAACAGAGTCGGCCGTAGAGGTCATGGGCGTCCGCGGCGCCGGGGCTCAGCTCGAGGGCCCGCAGGAACTCCTCCTCCGCGCCCGCCCAGTCGAAGTCGTAGACCATCCGCACGTGGGCCACCGTGACGTGGGCGGCGGCGAGCTCCGGGTCCAGGTCGAGGGCCCGGGCCGCGGCCTCCTTCGCCTTCGGGTAGGCCTCGTCCGGGGGGAGCATCCCCTGCTCACCGAGCTCCGTGTAGGCCATGGCCAGCCCCGACCAGGCGGGGGCGTACGCCGGGTCCCGCCGGAGGGCCTCCTGGTAGTAGTCGATCCCTTGCCGCAGGGAGTCGGCGGTGAAGCGGATGTGGTGGTGTCGTCCCTGCAGGAGCAGCTGGTAGGCCCGAGGATCCGTTGTGGGCCGCCCGTGGATCCGGGTGCGCTCGTCCGTGGACAGCTCCGCATCCAGGGCCTCGGCGATCCGCAGCGCGACCTCGGTCTGGATGGCGAAGATGTCCGTGAGGTCCCGATCGTAGGTGTCGGCCCACACGGGCTCGTCCGTGGCGGCGTCCACGAGCTGGGCCACGATGCGGACCCGGGACCCCGCGCGACGGACGCTCCCGTCCAGGAGCGTGGCGACCTGGAGCCGGCGGGCGATCTCGGCGAGCCCCTGCTCCCGGGTGCGGAAGGGCAGGACGGAGGTGCGGGACACGACCTTCAGCGCCCGGATCTTCGACAGTTGGGCGATCACGTCTTCCGTGATGCCGTCGGCGAAGTACTCGTTCTCGGGATCCGAGCTGAGGCTCCGGAAGGGAAGCACGGCGACGGAGCGACGGGCCACCGGCGCCGGCACCGGGAGCACCAGTGCCCGGGCGAACGCCTGGCCGCTGGAGAAGCGGTCGCCCGGGGCTTTGGCCAGCGCCCGGGCCAGGGCGGCCGCCACCGCGGCGGGGGCGGAGGGGCGGACGCTGGTGACGGGCGGCGGGGTGTCCACCATGTGCTGCGCGTAGAGGCGTTCCACCGTGTCGCCCGTGAAGGGCGGGTGGCCCGCCAGCATCTCGTACAGGACGCAGGCGAGGCTGTAGAGGTCCGACCGGCCGTCGATCTCGCCCTCGCCCGCGGTCTGCTCCGGACTCATGTAGGCCGGGGTGCCCAGGGCGAGCCCGATCCGGGTGAGGGCCGTCCCCGGAGGCGCCGCGGCGGGCCCGCCCGCGAGGGCGCGGGCGATGCCGAAGTCCGTGACCACCGCACGGCCGTCTTCCAGCAGGATGTTCTCCGGCTTCACGTCCCGGTGCACCACGCCCCGCCGGTGGGCATGGTCCAGGGCCTCGGCCACCTCGGTGGCGATGCGCACCGCGTCCTCCACGGGCAACCGGTCCTCCCGGATGAGCCGGGCCCGGAGGGTCTCGCCCTCCACCAGCGGCATCACGAAATAGAGGCGTCCGCCCGCCTCCCCCGAGTCGAAGAGGGGCACGATGCCCGGGTGGCGGAGATTCGCGCTCGTCCGGATCTCCCGGAGGAACCGCTCGGCGCCGAGGGCCGCGGCCACCTCGGGTCGCAGGACCTTGATCGCCACCGCGCGGCGGTGCCGGAGATCCCGGGCCGCGTACACCACCGCCGCGCCGCCGGCCCCGAGCTCCCCCTCGAGCTCGTAGCGGCCCGACAACGCCGCTCGGAGGGAGGCGTCGGTGTCGCTCAAGGGTCGGGCCGAGATGGCATGTGGGATCCGCTCCGGTTCGTCACCGGGCCCCGAGGGGGGGAGGGCGCTCGGGGCGAAGGCCCGCCGCGCCTGGGGCAAGCTAGACCGAGGGACGGGGAGGCGTCCAGCACACTCCGATCCCCACCTTGTCCGGGTGGAGGAGGGGCGGCATCCTGGGCGGGTCCCCGGAGTCTTCGTATGTGTCCCCCCCGGTCCCGGCCCGCCATGCCCTCGCCCCGTCCGCCCGCGCTCCGCCGCACCCCGCTCTCGATCGTCGTGGCCGGCCTCGCCCTGGCGTCGCTCCCCGCTTCCCTGGCCGCCCAGCAGGCCCCCCTCCGCCTCTTCATCTCGGTGGACATGGAGGGGATCGGCGGGGTGGGCACGCCGGCCATGACCTCCTCGTCCGGGAAGGACTACGCGACCGGCCGGCGGCTGGCCACGGACGAGGTGAACACCGTGGTCGAAGCCATCTTCGCCCACACCCCCGACGCCGAGATCCTGGTCAACGATTCCCACGGCGACCACCAGAACCTCCTCCACACCGAGCTGGATCCCCGGGTGGTCTACATCCAGGGCTCCATCAAGCCCCTGGGGATGGTCCAGGGCCTGGACGACTCCTTCGACGGCGCCCTCTTCATCGGCTACCACGCCATGGCCGGAGACCCCGACGGCTTCCTGGCCCACACCGGGTCCGGCTCCGTGAAGGGCCTGTGGCTGAACGATGTGGAGGTGGGGGAAGGGGGGATGAACGCCGCCTTCGCCGGGAGTCAGGGGGTGCCGGTGATCCTGGTCTCGGGCGACGCGGCCGCCGCCCGGGAGCTCGAGGCGCTGCTGGGCACCGAGACGGTGACCACCAAGACCCCCGAGACGCCGTCCTCGGCGCGCCTGGTGCATCCCGACGAGGTCCACCGGCGGCTCCGGGCGGGGGTCGCCGCCGCCCTGGACCGCCTGGCCGCCGGGGGCTACGAGGCCTGGGATCCGGGCGCGCCGGTGCGCATCCGCATGCGCTTCGAGTCCACCACCCACGTCGAGGTCCTGCAGTCGATCCCCGGCATGTCCAAGGTCGACGGGTTCACGGTGGCGTACACGGCCCGGGACGCCGACGAGGCCTACCGGCTGATCCGGCTGATGTACCGGTTCGTGGGGGTGTAGTCCGTCCTAGGACCCCATCTCCACGCCCCGGTCCCGGATGAGGAGCCAGCTCCCGTCCGCCTGCCGCTCCGCCACCGACATCCAGCGGTAGGTCGTGGTCTGCCCGTCGGGGGTCGTGCACACGTCCCGGCCAGAGCCCACCGCGAGGTCGTCGACCATGCGGAAGTCGTCGTAGGCGCCCGTGCAGGTGTCGTCGGACTCGGCCCACCCGTCGCGGAAGCGCCGAGCGATGGCGGCCCGGCCTCGAGCGCCGGCCGTCCCGCCCACCACCGCGTCCGGGGCGTAGATCCGGGACAGGCCTTCCCCGTCCCGGGCGTTGTAGAGCTCGTACCAGGTGGCGAGCTGGGTCGTCGCCCAGGCCGGTGCCCCCCCGTTCGGGGACGCCCCGAGGGACATGTCGGCCTGGACCTTCCAGGCGTCGCCCTCCTTCCGGTAGACCGTCAGGTAGCGGCCCTCCTGGCTCTCGCCGCGCCATGTCCCGCTCTCCACCGCCAGGTCCCCCGAAGCGGCCACGTCGATGCGGTCCGCCCGGAAGGTCCCGTCCGTTCCGCTTTCGGCGAAGTCGCGGACCAGGAATGCCTCGACGGCCTCGCCTCCCGAGACGAGGGGGCGGTCCTCCCACAGGAGGGTGGCGTCGTCTGCGAAGAGCGCGGCGACGCCGGCGGCGTCCCCCGCCCGGCTCATGGCGAGCCACTGCTCGGATTGGGCCCGGATCGCATCGCGCTCCGCGTCGACGTCCACGGGCGGGGTGCAGGAGGCGAGGAGGAGGGCGGGTGCGATGAGGGCGAGGGCACGGGGCGACATGGGCACCTCCCGGAGGACGGGCGAAGGGGTTGCGACATCCCTGCGGACGGCCGGAGCCCGATGGGACATCTCCGTGACGCATCCGGGGGAGACG
>DATHRY010000188.1:0-3886 GCA_035464715.1 Longimicrobiales bacterium | reverse complement strand
GTCACCGCCGCCGCCCGGGTCCCGGCCTCGTCCACCTCGATGAAGGTCTTCTGCCGGACCTCGTCGATGAAGAGCTGACCGACCGGGGACATGCGGGAGAAGTCCGCGACGTCCGGGTCGAACGCCACCCCCATCCCCATGGCCTCCAGTGCGTCGTTCAGCTTCTCGCCGTAGGAGAGTCGGAAGCGGGGAAGGGAGAGGCGGGCCAGCTCCCCTTCGTGCAGCGATGCCTCGATCCCGGCCAGGTCCTCGGCCGAGAGCCCGGCCACCAGCTCCCGGGCCGATCCGTCCTCGTCGGGGAGCAGCACCAGCATCCCGAAGGCCTCGCCGCCGTACGGGAGGTCCGCCGCCATGAACCCGTCGCCCGCGGCCCAGCTCACCTCCGGCTCGGGCATGTTCATCATCTGGACCTCCACCTCGCCCCCGCCGGCCGTCCGGAAGGGGGCGGCCTCCGTCTCCCCGGGGTCGAACTCCAGCGTCCAGGTGCCTTCGAAGTAGATGGCGTTGATGAGGAACATCACGATGTCCGGGCCGATCTCGTCCAGGAGCTTCGGGATGTATCCGTTCGTCTCCTCGTCGACCCAGCCGTTGATCTCGCCCAGGGCGGCCGGGCCCTGGAGGTCCAGGGTGCGGGCGGGCGCGGCGAAGGCGTCGGCCACCGTCTCCATGAAGCTGGCCTCGAAGGGGAAGCCCTCGTCGGCCCACAGCGAGTTGGCCACGTGGAACTCCACCGTGGGGTCGAGGTCCACCAGCATCTCGATCAGCGCCCGGTAGGCGGCGTTGACCTCGGCCCGGTCCAGCGAAGGGTACCCGAGCGTCTCCCGCATGGCCTCGAAGGTGGTGCCGTCGGCGCCGTTGAGCGTCATCCCCAGGGCGATGGAGGCGCTCAGGGGCGAGAGGACCACGTTGGGCTCCTCCTCCCGGGCCAGGACCTCCCGCAGCAGGTCGATACCGAAGGCGTTGGAGGCGGCGATGAGCTCCGTCTCCGCCCCCGTGAGCCCCCGGGGGAGCTGGGTGATGGGATCGCCGGGGCCGTCGCCGGGGCCGCTGGGATCGCCACACGCAGCGGCGAGGGGGAGTAGGGCCAGGAAGAGGGCCGAACGATGAACGGACATGTGCGCTCCCGGTCGAAGAGAGGGATCCCGTTTCGTATCCCGATCGGGACCCAGTGGGTCCCCGGAGCGGTGCTCCGCAGAAGTTGAACGATCGACGGCACCCCGGTGTGACACGGCCGGCTCCACGTGCCGGGCGCCCGGCCCTCATGCCCTCGATCCGCCTCCCTGCAACTTTCTTCCAAATACTCTCGTCGTATATATGCGAGCGACACTTTTACACGAGGGAGCGCGGTGACCGACGACTTCGACGGAGGCCTCAGCAGGCTCGAGTTCCACGTCCTCCTCTCCCTGGCGGGAGGCGCCCGGTACGGGTACGCCATCACCGACGCGGTGGAGGAGGCCTCGGAGGGGACGCTGACCCCACGGGCCGGGACGCTCTACCGGGTGATCGCCCGGCTCATGGCATGGGGCCTGGTGGACGAGGTGCAGCCCCCGGAGGCCGGGGAGCAGCACCCCGGAAGACCCCGGCGGTGGTACGCCCTGACCCCCGATGGACGCGGTTTCCTGACTGAGGAGTCCCGGCGCATGGCGGCGCTGGCGGACCGGGCCGCCCGGACGCTCAGGGCCTGGGAACCGTGAGACGCTGGTTCGAGCTCCTCGTCCTCCTCTTCCCCCCCGGGTTCCGGCGTCGGTTCGGTCCCGAGATGGCGGAGCGGGCGAGGGCGGACGTCCGGCGGGCCCGGGAGCGGGAAGGGCCGGTGCGGGGCGCCCTCGCGCTGGTGGCCACGAGTGCGGACCTGTTGCGGGCCGCGACCGCGGAACGCTTTCAACCGACCTGGATCTCCGGGTCGGACCACGACGATCGACGGGAGGGTGTGGGGATGACGATGGGGGAGTGGGTACCCGAGCTGAAGCAGGCCACCCGGACCCTGGCCCGGTCGCCGGGCTTCCTGGCGGCGACGGTGGGGACGCTGGGGCTGGCCCTGGGGGTCAACGCGGGGATCTTCAGCGTGGTGGACGGCGTTCTGATGCGGCCGCTCCCCTTCGAGGAGCCGGACCGGCTGGTGTACATCGCTGCCTCGGCGCCGGGGTCGGACTTCCCCGACGAGTTCGGGATCTCGCCCGAGTTCCTCATCCAGTACGAGGAGCAGGCGGACCTGCTGGACGGGATCGCCCGTTTCAACGGCGGCACCTCGACCCTCCGCTACGGGGACCGGGTCGAGCGGGTCCTGATGACCTGGCCGAGCTACAACCTCTTCGAGGTCCTGGGCGCGCAGCCCGCGCTGGGGCGCCTGCCCACCGCCGAGGACGAGGGTGACGTGGTCGTCCTGAGCCACCGGGCCTGGGTCGAGTGGTTCGGGGCAGACCCGGAGGTCGTGGGCGAGAGCCCCTTCGTGTCGGACGGGCCCAAGACGGTGATCGGGGTGATGCCGCCGGACTTCGACTTCCCGCTGGACCAGCCGCTGGTCTACCTGCCCCAGCCGGACTTCACCGCCGACGAGATCCAGGTCGGCCGGTTCGGCCTCAACCTCGTCGGCCGCATGGCCGACGGTGCGGACGCCGAGTCGGTGGCGGGGCAGCTCACGACCCTGGCCCGGCGGCTGCCGGAGCGGTTCGGGGGCTCCCCGCGGTACGCGGCGCTCATCGAGCAGCACGTCGCGGTCATCCGGCCCCTGCAGGAGGAGGTCCTGGGTTCGGTGTCGGTAGCCCTCTGGGTCCTCATGGGCAGCGTCCTGGTGGTCCTGGCCATCGCCTGCGCCAACGTGGCGAACCTCTTTTCGGTCCGGGCCGAGGGACGGGGGCGTGAGCTGGCGGTGCGGACCGCGCTGGGCGCCGGGCGGGGCCGGCTGATCCGGTCGCTCCTGGCCGAGGCGGTGGTCGTGTCGCTGCTCTCGGCCGTGGTGGCCGTGGGGCTGGCCCTGGTCTTCCTGCCCGCCTTCCTGGGCATCGTGCCCGAGGGCCTGCCCCGCATCGGTGAGGTCCACCTCTCCGCCACGGCCCTGGGCTTCACCCTCGCCGCCACCCTCTCGGCGGCGCTGGTCTGCGGCCTCCTGCCCGCCCTGGGCGCGTCCCGCCCGAACGTCGACCGGCTCCGGGACGGGAGCCGGGGCTCGACGCAGCGCCGCAGCTGGCGGCGGGACGGGCTCGTGGTCGTGCAGACGGCGCTGGCGCTGGTTCTCCTGGTGGGGTCCGGGCTTCTGCTCCGGAGCTTCGGCCAGCTCCGGAACGTGGATCCCGGCTACGACACCCGCGACGTCTTCACCTTCCAGTTCGCGCCGGAGCAGGAGCACCTCACTGACGGCCCCAGCTGGGCCCGGTTCCACATGGACTTCCTCGCGCGGCTGGAGGCGATCCCTGGCGTGCGCTCCGCGGGCATCGTGGAGAACGTCCCGCTGGATGAGGGCCTGCGGGGGATGCGGTACGTGACCGAGGACGCGCCAGACCCCGACGGAGCCCAACTGTTGGACGTGACCTTCGCCGGTGGCGACTACTTCGGAACCATGGGCATCTCGGTGGTCATGGGGCGGGCCTTGGACGAGCGGGACCTGGAGGAGGGGACCAACGTCGTGATCGGCCAGGCCGCGGCGGATCTCCTCTGGCCCGCCGAGAACCCCCTGGGCCGGCGGCTCAAGGGGCCCGACGACGAGAACTGGTTCACGGTCGTCGGCGTCGTCGAGGACGTCCTCCAGTACGATTTCCGGGACGATCCCCGACCCATGATCTACCTCTCCCTGACCGGCCCGACCCCCACCGCGTGGCGGCTCTCATCGCCGGGCTACGTGGTTTCGACGGCCCAGGCCGGGACCATCGCGCCCCGGATCCGGGAGCTG
>DATHRY010000187.1:0-6182 GCA_035464715.1 Longimicrobiales bacterium | reverse complement strand
GGAGTCCTCGAAGACCCAGCCGGCGGGCGTCGTCCAGAAGGGGGCATCCCCCCGGTCGGGGACGGCGGGCTCGTTGCCGCAGGCAGCCAGGAGCAGCACGGCGACACCCGGCGCCCATCCCGCCCGTCGAGGCGCCCTTCCCGAAGGGGGCCCCGTTCTTCCGACTCGCCCCGCCCGGGTGCCGGTACCCGTCACCCGAGCCGTCATCGCCGGTCCTGGACGAGGCCCACGATCTGCGTGTCCCAGGCCGTGTAGCTGGTGTAGGTGCCGCGCATCCAGAGCACGACCCTCCGGTCTCCCTCCCACGTCGGGATGATCGGCCGGAGGTTGTCCACGCTGGAGTTCCGGGTGAGAGGGGTCCAGGTGAACGTCGCGCCCCCGTCCGTCGAGGTCCCCTCGAAGAGCTCGTAGTGCCGCAGCCCGTCGGCGCGACTCACGAGGGGAGCGCCGGTCACGGGGTCCGCATTCGTCGAGATCACCAGACGGTCCACGTCGTGCGGGTCGATGGCCACGAGGCCGGTGTAGTCGTCCTCCCGGGGATAGAGACGCTCGCCGGCGTGGGCGATCTCGTGCTGCACCCACCCGCCGTCAACGAACCGCGCCAGGTGATAGCGATGGTCCAGCCCTCCCTGCCCGGGGGGCAGCCCACGTCCGTCCTTCTGCACCGAGAAGGCGATCACGGGTCGGCCGCGGGGGTCGGTCTCCACGTCGGCCATCCAGGCCACGTTGTCCGGATCGCCCCGGAAGACCACGGTCAGCTCCGAGGGGGCCGCGGCGTCCTGATCGCTCAGGTCGCCGTCCACCACGTTGCCGTGGGAGTCCGTCAGCCGTGTCCCGTCCATGATCCCGTGGTAGATCGAGTTGTCGAAGTCGCGGGGATGCTGGTCGGTGGCCACCACGTGGATCCGGGAGCCGTCGTCGGAGGACCGGTACTTGAGGTAGGGTCGGCCCTCGCTCGCCAGCAGACGCCCGCCGTACGCCCACGTCCCGCTGGACGGGTCGTAGGTGAGGAAGTTGGGATTCCAGCCCCGGGAGCGCGAGAAGTCATAGAGACGCCGCTCGGCGCCGGTCCCGGCGGTGAGCAGGTTGTGATAGGTGACGCCCGCCTCCTCGGTGTACACCTCGGGCTCGCTCCACGTCGACGGGTCGTGGACCCCGGACCGGGTCACGTGGACGAGCGGGTCGCTCCCGTGACGGGAGTACATCGCCAGGGTCTCACCGGTCTCGAGACGGACCAGCGCCGCCACGTCGTGGTCGTCCTGCTCCAGGCGGTCGTGGAGCTCGACCGTGCCCCGGGGGCCGCCCTCCAGGCCGAGGAAGTGCAGGTCCAGGTCGCCCATCTCGCTGGAATCGGTCCGGGAGGCCGAGATGGCCGTGAACATCAGCATCGGCCCGTCGGGATGCCCCACATCCACGACGGCCCGTTCGTCCTGGAACCAGCACCACGCCCCGTTCGGGCTCGTCGGCGCACCGGTGAAGGTGATCAGCTCGCCCCGGACGAAGTCGGGCCCCTCCCCCCCCGAGCCGCACGCGGCGAGGAGAGGGGCGAGGAGGAGCCCAGCCGAGGCGGGACGCCGGGAAGGCGGCCGTGGTCGGGCGACGACGCCACGTCCGGATCGGGTGAGCCGGCTCGAAGCTCCGGGGGTCATCGTGAGGCCTTCAATGAGGTGGGCTCCTCCAACCTGGGGCCGGGGCGGTACCGGCCGGGGGTGTGCACGACGTCCCAACCTCATCGCCGAGACCGCGCTCCGACAGCCCGGAGCCCGGCCGGAGCCTCCGGAGCGGCGAGCGCCCGATGCGTGAAGGCTACACCGGCACAGGTCTTCAGCGGACGGGAGTCGTGCCCGGGGGCCCACCTCGGTAGGTTGGCCCCGCTCCCCCCTCTTCGCAGGAGGATCCGTGCGACACGCCCACGCCTGGCTGGTGCTCATCATGGCCTTCGTCCCCACCCTGGCCGCCGCCCAGGATCCGGTCGCCGATCGGGTCCGACGGATCCTCGAGGCCACGCCCCTCATCGACGGCCACAACGATCTGCCGGGCCTCCTCTGGGACCGGACCCGAGGGGACCTGGGCCGATACGACCTCCGGGGCGGCACCGACGGAGACACGGACTGGCCGCGCATGCGCGCCGGCCGGGTCGGAGGGCAGTTCTGGTCGGTCTACGTGAGCGTGGACGAGGCCCGCCCAGCCGTGCGGCAGCTCGAACAGATCGACATCGCCCGGCGCCTGATCGCCGCCTATCCAGACGAGCTGGAGCTGGCGTTGACCGCCGACGACGTGGAGGCGGCCTTCGGGCGCGGCAGGATCGCCTCGCTCCTCGGCATGGAGGGCGGCCACGTCATCGAGAACTCGCTGGGCGCGCTGCGGAGCTTCTTCGACCTGGGGGCCCGCTACCTGACCCTCACCCATTTCTCCAACACCGACTGGGCGGACTCCGCCACGGACACCGCGCAGCACGGCGGCCTGACCGACTTCGGCCGGGAGGTGGTCCGGGAGATGAACCGGCTCGGCATGCTGGTGGACCTGTCCCACGTCTCCGCAGAGACCATGCACGACGCCCTCGACGTGGCCGAGGCGCCGGTGATCTTCTCCCATTCCGGCGCCCGGGCCCTGTCCGACAGCCCGAGGAACGTCCCCGACGACGTGCTCCGACGGCTCCCCGGGAACGGCGGCGTGGTGATGCAGGTGTTCTATCCGGGGTACGTCGCGCCCGACGGAGGCGAGGTGGCGACGGTGGCGCAGGTCGCGGATCACATCGACCACATCGCCGACGTGGCGGGACACGACCACGTGGGGATCGGGTCGGACTTCGACGGGATCCCCGAGTACGTCACCGGTCTGGAGGACGTCTCCACCTTCCCCGTCCTCTTCGCCGAGCTGGCCCGCCGGGGATGGTCCGACGAGGAGCTGGCCAGGCTCGCCGGGGGCAACGTCCTCCGGGTGATGCGGCAGGCCGAGGCGACGGCCCGGAGACTCGGGGCCGGGTCACCCGGGCGCTGAGCGGTCACCCCGTCGCCACCACCGGTCGGTAGTCGGCGCATTCGTACGGTGCGAAGACCTCCTTGAACGGGCCCAGGAGGCCCTGCTTCCGCCTCGGGTCGACGCCCATGTCCACCAGCAGCTGATCGTGATAGTGGAGCATGTGGAGCAGCAGCCGGGCGCCCCGAGCCGAGCTGTAGGGCATCACGGACCGCTTCCACGCTCTCATCCGGTCGATGTCGCGCCGCATGGTCTCGGCATCGGGCAGGCGGTGGCTCCCCTCGATCAGCTCCGCCAGCCAGCGGGCCTGGATGCTGTAGGTGGCGATGTTCTGGATGGTGGCCGCGTTCCCGACGAAGGCCAGCCACGGGACGTCGGGGTGCACAATCTGCCGGTAGAGGTAGCACCCGTCGTCCTCCAGGCCGATCCGCGCCCGCAGCGCGTCGGAGAGGAAGGCGGGCCGTGTGGACCAGCCGGTCCCCATGACGACGGTATCGGCCCCCAGCGTCCGCCCGTCGGCGAGCCGGACGCCGGTCTCGGTGAACGCCGCGATCCGGGTCCGGTGGGGGTCGATCCCCCCGTTCCGCAGCAGCCGGTAGAGCTGGGGGCGAGGGAGCATCGTGGCCTCTCCCAGCGTGTCCACCTCGACGGGGGTCGACGGGACCAGGCTGACCCTGCGGCCCCGCCGCGAGCCCAGTCGGTGCTGTCCGATCAGGAGCAGCTCGACGATCCGCCACCACAGCCACACGAGGGGGCGTCCAAGGGTGTGTATCGTGCGCTCCGCCCGGGACGGCTCGTAGTACTGGGGGATGAGGGCACTGGTCAGACGCGAGAGCATGGCCCACTTGAAGGGCACGAGGCCGAGGAGCTTCTGCGGCACGGGCCAGTGGGGCTCGCGGAAGACCAGGCTGGTCCGGTCCGCGACGGCTGCGGACTCGATGGCGGCGTCGGTCGCGCTCTTGCCGAAGCCCACGACCACCACCCGCTTTCCGGTGAGCTGGTCTCTGTCGCGGAGCTCGGATACGTGCATCACCTCGCCCCCGAACCGCTCCCGACCCGGGAATTCGGGCACGTGCGGGGTGTGGGAGTACAGGCCGACGGCCATCACCACCACGTCGAAGGTCTCCTCCCTCCTCGCCTCTCCGTCCCCCTCGGTGACCAGTGTCCACCGACGCCCGTCGGCGGCCCCCTCCCGAAGCTCGACCACGTTGGCCCCGAACCGGATCCGCTCCCAGACGCCGAAGTGCCGCGCGTACCCTTCGAGATACGCCTGGAGCGTCTCCCCGGGGGTGAAGTCGGGGGTCCCGTCCGGGAGCGGGTAGTCGGGGAACTCGTAGAGCTCCTTCTGGACCTGGGCCCCGAATCCGGCATAGCCGATGGACCAGACACCGCCGAGCCGGCCCCCGCGCTCGAACACGGTGCAGTCGATGTCTCGGGACACGAGCTGGCGAGCGGTGGCCAGGCCGGCGACGCCGGCGCCGATGATGCCCACGCGTGCAGGGCGGTTCGTGTTCATGCCCGGGCCTCCGTGGTGAGGGGAGAGGGAGCGCCGAGTGCCCGGGCGGCGGCCCAGATCGGGACGGCGACCAGCCAGAGCACCAGGACGTAGGTGCCGAACAGGGTCCACAGGGCGATCGCCCACAGCGCCGCGTAGGCGGCCCGCAGCCGGGCTCCGGCCGAGGGGGGCGTGGCGCCCGCGTCGCGGACCCGCCCGAGGTAGACACCCCGTGCGTGGACCAGCCCCAGCAGGAATCCGATGGCGGTTCCGATGATCACGAGCGTCGACACGGTGCACCTCCTGGCGAACGAAGCGGTGGTCGATGACCTCCTCGTCCGTGAGAGGCGCAGAAACGGTCGGGACGGCTCATCCGCTGATCTCCCGGCCTTCGAGCACCCCCTACCCCGGAACAAGCGCCAGGCAGGCCCCGGCCGGATCCCGGATCGCCGCGTAGGCGTGTGCCCCGTCGTCCCCCTTGGACGCCTTGATCACCTCGCCCCCTTCCTCCCCGACCCGCCGGAGGCTCTCGTCGAGGTCGCCCACCGGCAGATAGATCATCCAGACCGGGGGGAGCCCCCGGTTCGTGCCGCGGGCGTGGCAGACCCCCGCGGCCGGATTCCCGTCACCGCCGAGCATGACGTAGTCGGCGTAGGCCTCGCCGTCGTCGTCCATGACGAAGTCTTCGACACCCCAACCGACGACCTCCCGATAGAAGTCCCGGGTGGCGGCCGCGTCGGAGACCGTCAGGTCGAGCCAGGCGATGCGTCCGACCCGCGCGGCGGGACCCGCGGCGGCGGTGCCGTCGACGGGCGGGAGCGCCTCGGCGGGGACGACCGGGATGACGCCGAAGGCGGCGCCGTTCGGATCGAGCAGCACGGCCCACTGGCTCCTGCCCTCCTCGTCCCGGCCGTGCATCAGCTCGCTCCCGCCCAGCTCGACGGCGCGCCCCGCGCTGGCCCCGACGTCCGACACCTGGATGTGCGGCATCCACTGGAGCGGCAGGTCCGCGTGTGCCTCGGTGCGCGCCCCGAGCCCGATGATCGGGATGCCCAGGTTGTTCATCAGGTCGGCCCGCCAGAGTGGATCCTCCCCCGTGGTCAGCACCCGGGAATGGAAGCGCAACTGACGTTCGTGCTCGGGGACGGCGATGTCGGCGCTGAGGACGCCGCCGACGCGGGGAACGAAGGACTCGCTCATGGTCTTGCGGCTCCTGGATCACGTCCTGGCGGGCTATCGGACATGGGCGATGGCCGAGTCGAGCTGGACACGGACACGTTCCGCCCAGGCGAACTTGTCGTCCAACTCGCGGAGGACCTCCTCCATCAGAGCGAGGTTCGCCGCGTACTCCGGGCGCAGCGCGGCGACGATCCGGACCTCCCGAAGGGCACCCGGCTCGACGTTGGGATCGCCCACGGAGAAGGTGATGCCTCCGCTCGGCGCTTCGCCCTGGCGCCAGGCCATCCCCGGGTCGGCGACGGCGGGGAACACGAGCACCTCGGTGGACGCGTGGTAGCGGGCCACGCGCGCACCGATCTCGTGCCACTCGTGGTACATGTTCCCGATTTCGAACACGAGGGCGGGATCGAAGGTGTCGAGGAGGCCCGTGGCGACTCCGGCATCCCATCCGACCTTGGGCGTCTGCTCCGCGCCAGGCATACGGAAATAGAAGGGAGCGGGTCGGTCGCCCGCGGCGACGCGATCCTGC
>DATHRY010000186.1:0-31708 GCA_035464715.1 Longimicrobiales bacterium | reverse complement strand
GTCCATACCGACCGCTCGGGTCAGAAAGCCCTCACTGGCCCGAGGGCGGAAGGATGACCGTATCCACCACGTGGATGACGCCGTTCGAGGCACGGACGTCCGCGGAGGTCACGGTGGCGTCGTTGATCTTCACCGCACCGTCCGCCGTGGTGGTGATCCGGAGGGCCGCCCCGTTCACCGTCTCGGCCTCATCGAGGCCCACGACCTGGGAGGCCATCACCTCACCGGGTACGACGTGGTACGTGAGGATCTGCGTCAGCCGCTCCTTGTCCTGCAGGAGGGCCTCAACCGTTCCCGCCGGCAGCTTGGCGAAGGCCTCGTCCGTCGGGGCGAACACGGTGAAGGGACCGTCGCCCTTGAGGGTCTCGATCAGGCCGGCGGCCTCGAGGGCGGCGGCGAGGGTGGTGAAGTTGCCGTTCTCCACGGCGACGTCGACGATGTCATCGTTGGCCATCTGAGCCGAAGCCGGGCCGGCCACGAGGGCGGCCGCGACGGCCACTCCCGAGGCGATGCGGGCGAAACGCTTCATCTTGTTCAACTCCTGTGAGGTGTGTACAAGGTTTGTGCAGGGAATCTACGACGCTGATAGGCGTTGTCAAGGTTTCGTCTTCCTGTTTCTTTGACAATGCATGAACAGACAGGTTACTCTACCTCCATGAACGAGTTCACCGCGGTGACCGACCGAGAGCGCGCCCGACACCCGATCCGGGTGGTTTCTGATCGAACCGGGCTCACACCCGCCACGCTACGGGCCTGGGAGCGTCGGTACGGGGTCGTGGAGCCCGGGCGGAGCGAGGGAGGACAACGCCTCTACTCGGATGCGGACGTCGACCGCCTGATCCTTCTGCGACGGGTCACGGAGGTCGGACGCGCCATCAGCTCGGTGGCCGAGTTGTCGACCCGCCGCCTGGAGGGCATGGCCGCCGAGGATGAGGCCGCCCGGGCGGCTCGTCCCGACGCTCCCGCTTCGTCGGACATCCCCGGCACGGGGGCGGCGGCCCTGGCCCTGGAGGCGGTGGAACGTTTCGATCCCTCGGCCCTGGAGCGGCTCCTGCGCCGTGAGGTCGTCGTCCTTGGCGGCGAGAGGTTCCTGGACGAGCTGATCGCCCCCCTCCTCCACGAGATCGGGCGCCGCTGGCGGGCGGGCACTCTTCGGCCCGCCCACGAACATGCCGCCGTCGCGGTGATCCGGCAGGTGGTGGGGTGGATGCTCGAGCGAGCCGGCGAGACGGCTACCGGCCGGACCCTGGTGGTAGGCACGCTCGAGGGGGAGCGTCACGACCTCGGCGCCCTGCTCGCGGCGACGGTCGCGGCCATGGAGGGGTGGCGCGTGGTCTTCCTGGGCCAGGACCTCCCTGCCGAGGAGATCGCCCTGAGCGTCCGTTCCGTGAAGGCCTCGGCCGTGGGGATCAGCGTGGTGCATCCCGCGGACGCGGACGAGGTGCCGGAGCAGCTTCAGGAACTGCTGGACGGCCTGCCCTCGGGCGTCCTCGTCATCCTGGGGGGCGCGGCGGCGAAGGACGCCGCGCGGTCGACCGGCGACGACCGCATCATCGCCCTTCCGTCGCTAGGGGAGTTCAGGCGGGCCCTCCGGGACCGGGACTGACCGCTCGGCGCACCGGGTTTCGGCGGTGGCCTCCCAAGGCCTACCTTCGCGCCCCATGAACAACTCTCTGATGCTCCTGGGGCTCGTCCTGGGTCTCGTCGTCGGCCTCCTGGCCTCGTTCGGGGCCGATGCCGGCTGGGCGACGACGCCGTTCCTCGAGGCCCTGGCCCTGGGCTCGGAGCCGCTGGGCGATCTCTTCATCCGGGCGCTCCAGATGATCGTCATCCCGCTGGTGATGGCCATCGTCTTCGGCGGGGTGGCCCGCCTAGGGGACGCCCGGAGCCTCGGACGCCTGGGCGGGACCGCCCTGGCGTTCATCTTCGGGACGACCCTGGTGGGCGTGCTCACGGGAATGGGAGGGATGGGGCTGGCGCTGCAGTTCGTGCCCCCGGTCCCCAACCCCGCACCCGGCGCCGCCGATGCCGTCGAACTGCCCGGCATCGTCGACTTCCTCGTGAACCTGGTGCCGGCGAACCCCTTCGCCGCCGCCTCGGCCGGCCGTCTCCTCCCCTTGCTGGTCTTCTCCATCCTGTTCGGGGCGGCGGCCGGCACCCTTCCGGCTGCCCAACGTGACCGGCTCCTGGAGATCGCCGACGCCGTCGAAGCCGCCTTCATTCGCCTGGTCCACTGGATCCTGTGGACGGCTCCGGTGGGCATCTTCGGCCTGGCCGCGCCGGCCGCGGCCCGACTCGGACTGGACCTCCTGGGGAGCCTGGCGGCCCTGGTCGGCGTGGTGATCGTCGGTCTGTTCGTCTTCATGACCCTGGTCTACCTGCCGCTGGTGGCGACGCTGGGCCGCACTCCGCCGGGACGGTTCATCCGGGGCACCCTGGCGAGCTACACCATGGGGTTCACCACGACCAGCAGCGTGGCGACGCTCCCGATCCTCCTCCGGGACGCCCCGGCCCTGGGGGTCTCCGAGCGGGTCAAGGATCTCGTGATTCCCCTGGCTGCGTCCATGAACCGGGCCGGGAGCGGCCTCTTCCAGGGCGCTTCGGTCGTGTTCCTCGCCTGGCTCTACCAGGTGCCGGTGCCGGGCGGGGCCTGGGGAGGCGCCGTCCTGGCCTGCTTCTTCGCGGCGGCGACCGTGGCGCCGGTACCCAGTGCCTCGATCATGACCCTGGCTCCGGCCCTGGACGCCGTGGGGGTGCCGCTGGCGGGGCTGGGTATCCTTCTGGGCGTCGACCGGGTTCCCGACATGTTCCGAAGCGCCACGAACATGACGGGCCACATGGCCGCCGCCGTGGTGGTGGAGGGCGTGGTGGGGGAGGGGACGGCGTCCGTCGGCGCCGTGGACGATCTCAGCCCCCGGGAGCGGACTGCGGCTCCGGAGACCTGACGAAGACCCGGACCTCCCAGAGCCACGTGCGGGCGGCGGCGACGGGAGCGAAGCCCTGGGCGCGCACCGCATCCTCCACCCGACGGCTGCCATGGAGATGGACGCGGAAGGCCTTGCGCCGCAGGATCTGCAGCCCGTTCAGGATCGCGACGCCGATCCGCACCCAGAGGTTCTCCCGTGGGAAGACCGCCCCCCAGAGGCGCGTCGAGCGCCCGCACGAAGCGGTGACCAGAGCCTCGAGATGGGGATAGCAGCACAGGACCCGGTCCAGCGTCACCACGTCCGCCCGGGGTAGCTCCGGCGCCAGGTCCACCACGTCACCCCGGCGGAGGTCCAGGCGATCGATCGTCCCTCGACGCTCGGCCTCCGCCCGGGCCGAGGCGAGGTACGCCCCCGAGACGTCGACCCCGGTACCCCGTCGGGCCCCTGCGGCCAGCAGCTCGTGCTGCACGGCACCCACCCCCCCGCCGACGTCCAGGACGGTGGCGTCCGTGACCCCCTGGGCCCGGAGGGCGTCGAGCAGCAGCAGGGTCGACGCCGCGGGGCCACTACGCCGGTAGCGGGCCAGCTCGCGGCGGGCGATCCGTTCCGAGAACAGGTCGGCGGCGTCGACGCAGTGTCGGCAGGTCACGATCGCAGTGGCCGGGTGAGGGTTTCATCCCGGGGCGGGCCCGCCGGAGACCAGGAGGGCGTCGCGGATCGCCCGGGCGCGGAACCTGAAGATACGGGTAAGCTGCGTCCGGACCAGGGGGGCCACGGGCCGGCTGAAGGGGTGGAGGGGCAGGCGGTAGCGGATCCGGTCGGTCATCCGGGTGCCCGTTGCCGCAGGCTCGAAGTCGTGGACGTGGATCCATTCCCGGTAGGGCCCCCGGAGCTGCTCATCCAGGAAGCGGCGCGGCGGCTCCCACAACGTGATCCGCGTCTGCCACCGGAACGGGATCCCGAACAGGCGCAGGCGGTACTCGATGACGGCGCCGGCGGCCATCTGGACGGGGAGGGGCGTCACCACCTGGAAGTCGAGCTCCGGCGGCGTGATGCGCTGGAGGTTCCCGGCTTCCGCGAAGAAGGGGAAGACGTCGTCCATCGGGAGGGGGAGGAGGGTCTCCACCTCCAGGATTCCGTTGCCCTTGGGCAGACGCGTGTGTCGGATTACGGGGTCCGGGGCCATGGACCGGGCGTTGAGGTCCTTCGGGAGGTGAGAGCATGCAGGATAACCCTTCGGCACGACCGGAGACCATCGAGGTGGGGGAGGGGCTCCTTGTCCGGCCTCCGGAGCCCTGGTGTCTTCTGGCCCTGGCCCACGGGGCGGGGGCCGGGATGCGGCACGCCTTCATGGAGCGCATCGCCGATGTGCTGGCCCGGGAGGGCGTCGCCTCCTGGCGCTGGGAGTTCCCGTACATGCGCTCGGGGAGCCGGCGACCGGACCGACCGAAGGTGGCGCTTCCGGCGGTCCGGGAGGCCGTGGCGCAGGCCCGGCAGCTGGCCGACGGCCTTCCGGTCTTCGCCGGGGGGAAGTCCTTCGGGGGCCGGATGACCACACAGGCCGATGCCATGGAGGCCCTGCCCGTGAACGGGATCGTGCTTCTGGGCTTCCCCCTCCACCCGGCTGGGCGGCCGGGGACGGAGCGGGCCGACCATCTCCACGACGGATCGGCCCCCCTCCTCTTCCTCCAGGGTGACCGGGACGCGTTGGCGGGGCTCGACCTCCTGCGGCCGGTGGTGGAGGGCTTGGGGGAGCGGGCCGGTCTTCACGTCGTCGAGGGCGCCGACCACGGCTTCCACGTGCTCAAGCGGTCGGGCCGCACCGACGACGAGGTGATGGCGGAGCTGGCCGCCACCGCGGCGGAATGGATGCGGTCCCGGAACGCGGCTCGATGATCTGGCGGGACCTCGCCGTCGACGCCATCCTCCGGGGTGCGGGCAGTCGCGTCGGCCACCCGCCGTTCACGTCGGCGGGCTGAGAGTCGGGAGCCGGGCATGCAGATCACTCACGAATCCAGGGAGCGCTGGGGGAGAGGTCTCCGGGGCGGACTGGTCTTCGTCGTGATCTTCTGCGTCCTCGGGCTGATGACGCTGCGGCCGTCGCTCTTCGGGCTGGACGTCCGGCTCGACCGCACGGTCTGGTTCCCCAGCGGCGTGGCCCTCGCCTACATCATGCTGGCGGGATGGCGCGCGTGGCCCTGGATCTTCGTGGCCGAGGGTCTGATCACGCTGGCCTCGGCGCCGGTGGGGCCCCCAGACTTCATTGGCGCCCTGGGCACCGGGATGGGTGGGGTGACCGAGGCGGTCCTGGCGGGGTGGCTCCTCTCCAGGATCGGGTTCTCGCCTTCCCTGTTCCGGTGGCGGGACGTTGTCGCCCTGATCGGCCTGGGCGCCGGCGTGTCGTCGCTGGTCGGTTCCCTCGTGTCGGTCTTCTTCATCTTCATGACCGATCCACCGGCCACCATCACCTTCGGGGAGCTCGCGTTCCGCTGGTGGATGACCCACGCCCAGGGCATCCTCATCCTCACCCCGGTGGTCCTGGCCTTCTTCGCCGGCGACGGGCTCCGCACGCGGGATCGTCCCGCGGAGGCGGCCGTCCTCGGTGCGGCCATGGCGCTGGTGAGCGGATTCCTGTTCGGGACGCCCCCCCAGTGGGACCTGAGCGAGATCTTCCTGTACCTCCCCTTCCCCCTCCTCCTGTGGGCGGCCTTCCGGTTCGGCCTGGCCGGGGCGGCGCTGGCCAACCTGGTCCTCATCCTCCCGGCGCTCCTGGGCACCGCACAGGGGCTGGGCCCCGTCCTGGCGGCGAACCCGACCCTCACCCTCCTGCACCAGGCGGTGTTCGTGGGGGTCTGCGTCATGACGTCCCTGGTGGTGGCCGGGACGGTGGAGGAGCGGGAGCAGGCGGCCGACGCGCGGGTCCGGGCGGAAGAGGAGCGGCGCCGGCTCGGGGACCGGATCCACCAGACCCAGAAGCTCGAGAGCCTCGGGATCCTGGCCGGCGGCATCGCCCACGACTTCAACAACCTCCTGGTCTCCATCATGGGGAACGCCGACCTGGCGGAGCGGCAGCTCCCCCTGGACCACGAGGCCAGCGACAACGTGGCCGAGATCCTGCGGGCCTCCCGACGGGCCTCGGACCTGTGCCGGCAGATCCTGGCCTATGCCGGGCGGGGCCAGGTTCAGCAGGGCGTGGTGGATCTGGACGAGGTGGTCCAGGAGATGGGCGAGCTCCTGAGCGTCTCGTTCCCCAAGGACGCCATCGTCGACATCCGCTCGGATCCGGACCTTCCGCCGGTATGGGGGGACGTGACCCAGCTTCGCCAGGTCGTCCTGAACCTCCTCACCAACGCGGCCGACGCCCTGCCCGGGGGTGCGGGGCGGATCGTGGTGGAGACCGGGCTCATCCGGCCCGAAGGGATCGTGGTGGAAGACCTGGTGACGGGGGAGATGCCCGCCCCCGGAACGGAGCTCGTCCACTTCACCGTCACCGACGACGGCACCGGCATGGACGCCGATCTGCGGGGCCGGGTGTTCGAACCCTTCTACAGCACCAAGAGCGCGGGCCGGGGTCTGGGCCTGGCCGTGGTGTCCGGGATCGTGAGGTCCCACAGGGGGCTTCTCGAGCTCAAGACCGCCCCCGGGAGGGGATCGCGCTTCCGCCTCATCCTCCCCTCGACCAAGCGGTCTGCCCGCCGGCTGGATCCCCCCGTCGATTGGCTGGCCGAGTCGCCGGCCCTCACCGGCCGGGTGCTGCTGGTAGACGACGAGCCCGCCGTGCGGAAGGTCGGTCGCCGCATGCTGGAGGACATGGGGCTCGAGGTCAGCGAGGCGCGGGACGGGGTGGAGGCGGTCGAGCTGTACCGGAAGGAGGGGGACGCCATCGACGTGGTGATGCTGGACATCACGATGCCCAGGATGGACGGGTACCAGGCGTTCCGGGAGATCCGCGCCCTGGACCCGGAGGCCCGGGCCCTCCTGGTCACGGGGAACGTGCAGGACCTGGAGGACGTCGAAGGCACCTGGGGCGTACCGCTGCTGGCGAAGCCCTACCGGGCCCAGGAGCTCCAGACGGTGCTCGCCGAATTGATGCTCACAGAACCGGAGCCGGGATGAGGAACGAGTCGAGACGAGGAAGGGTGTGGTCGAGGTGGTCGGGGGTCGTCCTCGTCGCCGGGCTGCTGGCGCCGGCGGTGCCGGTCCTGGCCCAGGGCGCCGACACCGGCCTGACGACGGTCTACCTGGTGCGCCACGCGGAGCGGGCCACCGATCACGAGACGGACCCCACGCTCACCCCCGCAGGCACCGAGCGGGCCGCGGAGCTCGCCCGGATGCTCGCGGACGTGCCCCTCACGGCCATCCACTCCACGGACTACCGGCGCACGCGGCTCACCGCGGCTCCCGTGACCGGGCCCCGGGGAATGGAGGTGCACGTCTACGATCCCCGCGGACCCGGAATGGAAGCGCTGGTCGAGCTGCTGAGGACGTCACCTGGCCATCACCTGGTGGTGGGTCACTCCAATACGACGCCGGCCCTGGTCGAGGCCCTGGGGGGAGATCCGATTTCGCCCATCGCCGAGGACGAGTACGACCGGCTCTACGTGGTGGTCCTCGACGGGGACGACGCCGTGACGTCGTCGCTCCTGCGCTTCGGCGCGCATCCCGACGGCGGTCGCTGATGTGGCGGGTCGTTCCGGCCGCCGTCCTGCTGGTCGTGGCCGCCTGTGGGGGCGCGGAGCGCGAGGGCAGTTCCGACGCGCCGGGCTTCGATCTGGTGTTCTACTCCGACCGGTCGGGGAACGGCGACCTGTTCCTGCTCCCGGCGGAGGGCTTCCGCACCGGCGCGTTCCGGCCGGTGAAGCTCATGGGCACCGGGTCTCCGGACTACAGCCCTCGCTGGGTGCCCGAGGGACCCGGTCTGGTCTTCCTGACCGACGTCGAGAACCCCGAGGCCCTGTACGCCATGGCTCCCGACGGCGAGGGGATGGCGACCCGGCTGGCGACGAACCCCGCCGTGGACGAGTCCCCGGCTTTCACCCCCGACGGGCGGCGCATGGTGTATGCCGCCCCGAGCGACGCCGGCACCGACCTCTTCTCCAGCGACCTGCGGGGGGAGGACGTGCTGCGCATCACCGGGGACGGGGGCCGGAAGGTGCAGCCCAGGGTCTCGCCCGACGGCGACTGGGTCGTGTACGGGACCGGTCCCGACGGGGCCCAGGACCTGGCCCTGGTGCGGCTGGACGGAAGCGAGCAGCGCGCCCTGACCGACGGGGACTCCAACGACGGCCACCCCGTCTGGACGCCCGACGGGAGCGGGATCGTCTTCGACTCGAACCGGGTGGGGGTGGGGACCGACATCTTCCACCTGGACCTGGAGAGCGGGGCGGTCCGGAACCTCACCAACGATTCCGGCATCGACCTCGTGCCGGCGGTCTCTCCCGACGGGCGCTGGGTGGCCTTCGGGTCCTCCCGCTCCGGGAACTGGGACCTCTACCTGGTGCCCTTCGCCGGGGGGGCGGCCCGGCCCATCACCGCGTCGCCCACCTTCGAGGGCGATCCCCAGTGGATCCCCGCGGGGACGTTCGTGCTGCCGGAGGCGGGAGAGGGGGAGGGGTGACCAACGGGACCCGCGGCCTCGCCAACATGCGCGGCCTCGCCAACATGCGCCGCCTCCCCTCTTTCGCCGGTCTCCCGGTCGGCTAGTCCGCCCGGAACGACGCCGCCGGGTCCACCCGCGTCGCCCGCAGGGCCGGGAACAGGCTGGTGAGCGCCGCCACCACCAGCAGGACCACCGGAGCGGCGCCCAGGACCACCGGGTCCCGGGGGCTCACCTCGAAGACGAGGAAGTCCAGCGCGGACGCCAGGACCAGGGCCAGCACCACGCCCACCGCCGCGCCGCCCACGGCCAGGAGCACGCCCCGGCGCAGCACCATGTCCACCACCCCCCGACGGTCGCGACGCCATGCCCGGTTCGCGGGGGTCGCTGCCGGTCCGGCTCAGAGCGCGGTGAGGATCCGGCGTACCCCGAAGGACCAGGTCACCAGGCTCCCGAACACCCACCACGCCACGAAGAGCTGCACCCCGCGACGGCGGACCAGCATCGCCAGGATGAACAGCAGGAGCCAATGCCCGATGAAGGGCAGGTAGAACCAGGGGTCCAGGAGCGCCCCGCGCATGGCGGTCTGGGCCACCTCCATGATCACCCAGCCGATCAGGCTGCCCATGAGCCACACCCGGTTCCGGTGGTAGACCTGGTTGTAGCTCTCCTCCGTGTCCTGGTCCGGGGGGAAGAGGAGGATGGACGGCATGTAGAGGAAGACGGCCCACAGGAGGAGCGTCAGGAAGATGTCCAGCGTCCAGAAGCTCGGGGTCGTGTCGCCAGCCAGAAGGGAGGCGGCCCGGAACTCGTCCGCGTACGCCTGGAAGTCGAAGGTGACCCACCAGTTCACCGCCAGGAGGAGGAAGGCGTTCGCCACCCAGAGGGTGTGGACGATGTCCCACTGGCCTCGTTCCCGCTGGTGGATCGCCACCCCTACGCCTCGCAGGAGGTGGGACATGGCCAGTCCGAAGATGATGGAGAGGAGGACGGTGATGTATTCGAACTCGGACACGGGCGGGGGCGGGTGGGGGGATGGCTCGGAGCGCAGCCTCGGGATGCCTGAGGGTGCGCGCCGAAGCGAGCGCCAAGGCTAGGACAACCTACGGGGTGCATCCAGGGGGTGGGCGCCCGCGGAGGGCGGCCCGGGCCTATCCCGCCATCTCGTCGTAGACGATCCCCAGGTTCCGTCCCAGGTACTGCTCCGCCCCGTTCAGGCTCCGGAGGGCCGGGGTCTCGAGCATCGCGATCTCCTCACGGGACCGTCCCTCGGCCAGGCCGTCCTCCACCAGGGTACGGAGCTGGACGAAATAGTCCCTCTGGGTCTCCAGCCCCCGGCGATCCGTGATGTCCCCGTGGCCCGGCACGACCACGGTGTCCTCGTCGCACAGCGCCAGCATCGCCTCGAGGCAGCGGACCCACCCCTCCGGCGTCGCAGCTGAGGAGACGTCGATGTACGGATGCCGCTCGTGGAAGAGGAGGTCTCCGCAGTGGAGGACGTTCTCTTCGGGCAGGTGGAGGAACGCGTCGCCGTCGGTGTGGCCCCTGGAGACCCATCGCACCAGGACAGGGTGCCCGTCGATGTCGATCTCGCGGATGTCCTCGAAGGTCTCCGTGGGCCCGAAGTCCTCGGGAGCGAGGGTGGCGAGCTCCAGGACCATGCCCTCGAGCTCCTCGGTCATCTCGGGCGGCGCGCCGGAATCGGTCAGCCGGCCCCGGAGCGCCGCCAGGGACGTGTCGGCCCGCTCGAGGTTCGCCCGGGCCGTCTCGAGGATCCGGGGCGCGGCGTTGACGTGGGCGAGCCGAGGGAGGTCGCGGAACGCCTCGGCGCCGCCGGAGTGGTCCCCGTGGTGGTGGGTGGCCACCAGGCAGTCGATGGGCACCCCGAACTCCCGGGCCTCCCGAGCCAGCGTCCGGCCGAGCCCGAAGCTCTTCGCGTCGCTCAGGAGCGCTTTCTGCCCACCCATGAACAGGAGGGAGTTCCCGCCTCCCAGGAGCGCCACCTGGACGCGAGGTCCGACCCTTCGCCAGTCGAAGTAGTCCGCCCTGCGGCGCGTCGGATCCTCGGAAGCCGACACGTCCGGGGGCGAGTCCGGGCTGCGCAGAAGGAGGGGGATTGTGACTCCGCCCACGGCGCCGGCCAGCATGGCGGCGAACTCGCGGCGTGTGAGCGTCATGGCGCGGGGCGTGTTGGGGAAGGGACCGTCGAGGTAAACTGTCGGAGTCGGCGCGGGTTGCGCCAGCCGTGCGCAGGGGCCGACCACGGTTCTCCGATCCCATACCGGAGCCATCGATGCGGATCCTGGTGGCAGAAGACGACAAGAAGGTCGCCAGCTTCCTCGAGAAGGGTCTGAAGGAGGAGGGCTACAGCGTGGACGTGGCCCACGACGGCAGCGAGGGGGCGGTGATGGCGATGGTCCACGACTACGATCTCCTGGTCCTGGACATCATGATGCCGGGCAAGACGGGTCTCGAGATCGTCCGGGACCTGCGGTCGAAGGAGAGCACGGTGCCGATCCTCCTGCTCACCGCCCGGGACAGCCGGGACGACATCGTCCGGGGACTCGACGTGGGGGCGGACGACTACCTGACCAAACCGTTCGGGTTCGACGAGCTCCTGGCCCGGATCAGGGCGCTCCTCCGTCGAGGGGGTGCCGAGCGACCGGACCGCCTGCAGTACCGGGACGTGGAGCTGGACCGCCTCAAGCACGTGGCGACCCGCGGAGGCAAACGACTGGACCTGACCCCGAAAGAGTTCCTGCTCCTGGAGTTCTTCATGCTCAACGCGGAGCGGGTGGTCCGACGCACCGAGCTCCTCGAAAAGGTCTGGGACCTCTCCTTCGATCCCATGAGCAACGTCGTGGACGTCCACGTGGCCCATCTACGGCAGAAGCTCCGGGGACCGGAGCAGCGGGACCCCCTGGTGCATACCGTCCGGGGTGTGGGCTACCTCTTCCGGGCCGGGGGAGAGGACTGAGGGTGCGATCCTTCCGCGTCCAGCTCGCCCTTCGCTTCGCCGGGTCCATGACCCTGGCGGTGGCCGCCTTGTCCGCCCTCTCGGTCTGGCTCTTCCGGCGGGCCCTGGACGAGGAGCTGAACGCCTCCCTGGTGGCGGTGGCGTCGATCCAGGCGGCGTCGGTCACCGATTCCCCCGGCGGGGGGATGGAGTTCCACGAATGGCAGCTCACCCCGGACGAGGCCACCTCCGTCCGGGACCTGGTCCGGTACGCGCAGGTCTGGAGCGCCGAGGGCCGGAGCCTGCTGCGGAGTCAGTACATGACGTCGGACCTGCCGGTGGACCCCAGCGCGCTCTCGGAGGCCGCTGCCGGGGACCTGGTCTGGGGCGAAGGCCACTACGACGCCATGCCCGTCCGGGTGCTCTACTATCCCCTGTCCCGGTTCGGGATGGCCCACGAAGGGCACGTCCTGGAGGTGGCCGCGCCTCTGGTGGCCCGGGACGTGATGGTGCATCGCCTGGTCCTGTCGGCCGTTCTGGTCACCGGGCTGGTGGGGCTCGTCTCCCTGCTGGGTAGCTGGTGGCTCGCCGGGAGCGCCGTGCGGCCGGTGTACGAGGTGATCGATCAGGCCGAGGGTCTCGGAGTCGGGTCGCTGGACGCCCGGATCAGCGCCTACGCCGATACCCGGGAGTATCGGCGGCTGGTGGAGGTCCTGAACACGATGTTGACCCGGATCCAGGCTGCCTTCGACGCGCAGCGGCGCTTCACCGCCGATGCGAGCCACGAGCTGCGCTCGCCCCTCACCGCCCTTCGGGGGGAGATCGAGATCGCACTCCGGAAGGAGCGCAGCCCGGGGGAGTACCGTGCGGTCCTGGAGAGCAACCTCGAGGAGATCCACCGGATGAGCCGCATGACCGAGGATCTCCTGACCCTGGCCCGGGCCGACGCGCGGGTCCTGGCCGGAGCGGGAGAGTCGGTGGACCCGGCGGAGCTGGCCCGAGGGGTCGTGGACCGGTTCCAGCGGCGTGCATCGGCGGCGGGGGTCGGGTTGGGCCTCGAGGTCCAGGGAGACGGTGACGTGCACCTGGACCGGGGGCTCCTGGGGCAGATCCTCTGGAATCTCGTGGACAACGCGATCAAGTACACGCCGGCGGGCGGTCGGGTGGAGGTCGTCGTGGACCGGGGGCCCGACGGCCTGGTGCTGGAGGTCCGGGATACCGGACCGGGTCTGGGCGACGAGCCCGGGCGACTGTTCGAGCGCTTCTTCCGGGCGGATCGTGCACGGACCCCTGGCTCGGACCGGGCGGGGACCGGGCTCGGGCTCTCCATCGTCCAGGCGATCGTCCGGACGTTGGGCGGAGAGGTCGCCGCGTCGAACCGGCCGGAGGGTGGAGCACGGTTCAGGGTGCGGCTTCCCCTGATCGCGGCCACCCCCGAGCCGAAGGGAACGTGAAGCCATCTTCATGAAGGCCTAACGAAGGCTTCATCTGGTTCGGACCAGAATTGGGTGCGTGACTCCGCATCCCCCTTCTGGACCGTCATGAACCGGACCTTCCTCACAGTGGCCCTCGTGCTGGCCCTTGCCGGGCCCTCGCCAGGCCTGGCCCAGGCCCCCCCCGAGGCCTTGCCGCCGGCCGGCGGGCTCGAGCTTCCGGCACTCCTGGACAGCGTCGCCCTGCGCAACCCGCGGCTCCAGGCCGTCACGGCGTCCGCGGAGGCGGCGGCGAGCCGGGTACCCGAGGCCTCCACCCTGCCGGATCCGATGTTTCAGCTGGGGGTCATGAACTTCGGGCTTCCCGATTTCAACACGGACATGGTGAACTCCATGGCCCCGTCCGTCCAGCTCATGCAGACCCTTCCGTTTCCGGGCAAGCTGGGCTTGAGGGGCGAGATCGCCGAGGCCTCGATGGAGATGGCCCGGGTGGGCGCCGCCGAGACCTGGTGGCTGATCCGGGACGAGACGGCGGCCCGGTTCTACGAGCTCTACGCCCTGGACCGGCAGGTCGAGGTCCAGCGGGAGACGCTGGGCTTCCTCCGGGATTTCCAGACGGTGGCCCGGTCCCTCTACGCCAGCGGTGAGGGGCGCCAGGCGGACGTCCTGCGGGCGGACGTGGAGGTGGCTCGCATGGACGGAGAGATCCGGCGGATGGAGGCTCGGAGGACCGCCCTCGCCGCCCGGATCAACGGGCTCCTGGACCAGCCGGCCGATCGGCCGGTGCCCTCACCGGTGCTCCCGGAGCTCCCGGCGGCCGTTCCGGATCAGGACACCCTGCGGACCTGGGCATGGGAGTCTCGGCCTGCCCTGGAGCGGAGTCGGTTGGCGGTGGATCAGGCGGACACCCGCGTCGCCCTGGCCCACAAGGACATCTGGCCGAACCTCACCCTGGGCGTGAGCTACGGACGCCGGGACATGGGCCTGGGCACGGAGCACATGGGGAGCGCCATGGTGGGGTTCAGCATTCCAATCTTCGCGTCCCGACGTCAGATGGCGGCCCGGGAAGAGGCGGAGGCGATGAAGCGCGTCAACCAGGCCGATCTGGCGGGCCTCCGCTCGGAGGTCGACGCCCGCATCGGGGAGCTGCTGGCGGAGCTGGAGCGTTCCCGCTCCCTCATCGAGCTGTACGAGGGTGAGGTCCTGCCCCAGGCCTCCGCCATGGTCGGCTCGGCCCGCTCCTCGTACCGGGTCGGTGCGGTGGATTTCATGACGCTGGTCGACGCCCAGCTGACGGTGAACCGCTACGAGCTGGAGCTCTATCAGCTCCAGGCCGACTACGGCCGCGCCGTGTCCGGACTGGAGGCCGTCGTCGGCCGTCCCCTTCCAAAGACCCCCTCGTCCCTGGCTGCGGCCTCGGAGACCACCCGATGAAGAACCGGAAGCAGATCGCACTGTCCGCGGCCCTCGTGGTCGTCGCCGCGACCGTCGTCGGGTTCCAGCTCCAGGACGGAGGAGCCGAGGCCGACGGCGGGATGGAGGATCACAACCACGCAGCCATGGGTGCCGCAGCCGGCGAGCAGCAGCCCGTCCGCCTCTCGGAGGAGGACGGACGCCGCATCGGCGTGACCTTCGCCACCGTGGAGGAGCGGGGTCTCGAGCGGTCGGTCGAGGCCCTGGGGACCGTGGCCTACGACGAGACGTCCCTCGCCACCGTGAACCCCCGGATCGAGGGGTGGGTGGAGACGCTGTACGTGGACTTCACCGGTGCGCCGGTCCGGGCGGGCCAGGCGATGCTGGCGATCTACAGCCCGGCACTGGTGACCGCCCAGGAAGAGCTCGTACTGGCGATGGGTCTCCTGGCGGATGCCGCCCCGGGTCGGGCCCGGGACAATGCCGAGGCGCTGGTGGAGTCCGCCCAGCGACGGCTGGAGTACTGGGGGATCCCCCGAGAGGAGATCGAGCGCGTCGTGGCGACGGGCCAGGTGTCCCGCACCCTCACGCTCCGGGCGCCGGCCTCCGGGATCGTCGTGGAGAAGAACGTCGTGGAAGGGGACCGGATCATGCCCGGCATGACCGTCTACCGCATCGCGGATCTGTCCACCGTCTGGGTGGAGGCCGAGGTCTTCGAGAAGGACCTGGGGCTCGTCGCCGAGGGCCGACCCGCGACCGTGCGGTTCGAGGCGTTCCCGGGCCAGGAGTTCAATGCCCGGATCACCTACGTCCATCCGACCGTCTCCCTGGAGTCGAGGACGGGGCGGATCCGCCTGGAGCTCCCGAATCCGGAGGGGCTCCTCAAGCCCGGGATGTACGCCCGGATCCGGCTCGAGGCGCCGGCGCTCGAGGTGGCCCCGGTTGTGCCCCGGAGCGCCGTCCTGAGCACCGGGACCCGGTCCCTCGTCTTCGTCCGGAGCGCGGACGGTACCCTCGTGCCCCGGGAAGTGACCCCGGGCCGCACGGTGGGCCGGGACGTCCAGATCCTGGAGGGGGTCCGACCGGGGGAGCAGGTGGTCTCGTCGGCGGGGTTCCTGGTGGATGCGGAGTCGAACCTCGGTGCTCTGACCGCCGGAATGGGGATGGGGATGGACGGCATGGATACCGGGAGCGGCACGGGCGAGGGCATGGAAGGAGCGGACCACTCGGGTCACGACATGGGTGCCGACGCGGCGCCGATGGACCACTCGGGTCACGACATGGGTGCCGACACGGCGCCGATGGACCACTCGGGCCACGACATGGGCGCCGACTCGACGTCGATGGACCACTCGGGCCACGACATGGGCGCCGACACGACGTCGACGGACCACTCGGCGCATGTCATGGCGCCGGACACCGTCGCCGTCCGGTGACGGCGGGGACCCGGAGGGCGATCCCATGTTGAAGCGCATCATCGAGTGGTCGGCCCGGAACAGCTTCCTGGTCATCCTGGCCGCGGTCTTCACCACCGTCGCCGGGATCTGGGCGATGCGGTCGATCCCGCTGGAGGCCCTCCCGGACCTGTCGGACGTCCAGGTGATCGTCCGGACGGACTACCCGGGGCAGGCGCCCCAGATCGTGGAGGACCAGATCACCTACCCGGTGGCCTCGGAGATGCTGAAGGTGCCCGGGGCCCAGACGGTCCGGGGCTACTCCTTCTTCGGGACCTCCTTCGTCTACGTCATCTTCGACGACGGCACGGACCTGTACTGGGCCCGGAGCCGCGTGCTGGAGTACCTCTCCTCGATCCGTGGGGCCCTGCCGGACCGGGCCGAGCCCTCCCTGGGGCCCGACGCCACGGGACTGGGGTGGGTCTACCAGTACGCCCTGGAGGACACCACCGGGACCATGTCCCTGGCGGACATCCGCGCCTACCAGGACTGGACCCTCCGCTACCAGCTCACCTCCGTCCCGGGGGTCAGCGAGGTGGCCACCGTCGGAGGATACGAACAGGTCTACGAGGTGACCGTGGATCCCGTGGCGCTCCGGGGCTTCGGCATCCCCGTGACCCGGGTCATGGAGGCCATCCGCGCCTCCAACGAGGACGTGGGCGCCATGGTGCTGGAGATGGCGGAGCGGGAGTACATGATCCGGGGCCTGGGGTACCTGGAGGGGATGGAGGACCTGGAGAGCGTGGTGGTCGCCTCCACCGGCCACGGCACTCCCATCCGGGTGGCGGACGTGGCGGAGGTGAGGCTGGCCCCGGACGTCCGGCGGGGCGTCGCGGACCTGAACGGCCGTGGCGACGTGGTCGCGGGGATCGTGGTCATGCGGTACGGCGAGAATGCCCTGGCCACCATCGACCGGATCAAGGCGCGGCTGGCGGAGCTCGAGGGCTCGATGCCCGCCGGGTTGGTGGTCACCCCCGTCTACGACCGGTCGGACCTCATCCACCGGGCCATCGACACCCTCACGGAGAAGCTGCTGGAGGAGGCGCTGGTCGTGGCCCTGGTCACGATGCTCTTCCTCTTCCACGTGCGCAGCGCACTGGTGGCCATCATCACGCTGCCCCTGGGGATCCTCATGGCGTTCATCGCCATGCGACTCCTGGGACTCAGCGCCGACATCATGAGCCTGGGGGGGATCGCCATCGCCATCGGTGCCATGATCGACGCCGCCATCGTGATGGTGGAGAACATGCACAAGCACCTGGAGAAGGCCATCGATGAGAAGATGGCCCGGGCCCGGGCCATGGGGATCCCCCTCCCCGGCGGGGTGCAGGCGGACGGCGACGGGAGCTACCTGCACACCAAGGTGCTCACCGCTCCCGAGCGTTGGGATGTGGTGGTGGCCTCCGCCCGGGAGGTGGGGCCCGCCCTCTTCTTCTCCCTCCTCATCATCACCGTCTCGTTCGTGCCGGTGTTCGCCCTGGAAGCCCAGGAGGGTCGCCTCTTCGAGCCCCTGGCCTGGACCAAGACGCTGGCCATGGCGGCGGCGAGCCTCCTTTCGGTCACGCTGGTCCCCGTGGCCATGGGGCTCTTCATCCGGGGGAGGATCCACCGGGAGGAGGCGAACCCGATCAACCGGTTCCTGATCCGCGTCTACAAGCCGGTGCTGGAGTTCGTGCTCCGCTTCCGCTGGCCGGTCATCGCGTCGGCCGCGGCGATCCTGATCCTCACGGTGCTGCCCTTCCGGCGCATCGGCTCGGAGTTCATGCCGCCCCTCAACGAGGGGACCATCCTCTACATGCCCACCACCCTTCCGGGGATCAGCATCCAGAAGGCGGCGGAGACGCTGCAGGTGCAGGACTCCATCATCAAGTCCTTCCCGGAGGTGAAGAGCGTATTCGGGAAGGCGGGCCGGGCCAACACGGCCACGGACCCGGCGCCGCTGGCCATGTTCGAGACGACGATCGTCCTCGAGGACGAGGACGACTGGCGCCCGGGGATGACCTACGAGGGCCTCGTGGAGGAGATGGACGACGCCCTCCGCATGGCGGGGGTCACCAACATGTTCACCATGCCCATCAAAGGGCGCATCGACATGCTGGCCACCGGGATCCGGACGCCCGTGGGCGTGAAGATCTTCGGACCGGACCTGACGGAGTTGGAGCGGCTGGCCCGGGAGGTGGAGAACGCGGTGCAGATGGTCCCGGGCACCCGCTCGGCCTTCGGTGAGCGGGTGGTGAGCGGCTCGTACCTGGACATCGAGATCGACCGGGAGGAGGCGGCCCGCTACGGGCTCAACGTGCAGCAGATCCAGATGGTGATCGAGTCGGCCATCGGGGGCATGGCCGTGACGCGCACGGTGGAGGGCCGGGAGCGGTACGGGGTGCGGGTCCGGTATCCCCAGGAGCTCCGGGACCGGCCCGAGGCCATCGAAGAGATCCTCATCCCGGTGGGCAACCGCCTGAGCGGATACGGGATGTCGGGAATGGCTGCGCCGGCTTCCATGCCGGGGATGGGCGGGGATGCCGGAGCGCGGTCCTCCGGAGCCCAGAGCGCCGGATCGGGCGGGGGGATGCAGATGGGGGGCGGCGCCGTGGCCGGGGGCGGTTCCGGGGGCCAGATCCCTCTGGGGCAGGTGGCGTCGATCCGGACCGTCGGTGGGCCCATGGTCGTGAAGACCGAGCAGGCCTTCCCCACGGCCTGGGTCTTCGTGGACGTGGAGGATACGGATCTGGGCTCCTACGTCCGGGAGGCCCAGGAGATGGTGGACCAGATGGTCACCCTTCCGACCGGATACTCCATCACCTGGTCCGGTCAGTACGAATACATGGAGCGGGCCAAGGAGAAGCTGGCTCTGGTGATCCCGGCCACGCTGGTGATCATCTTCCTCCTCCTCTACCTGAACTTCGGGACGATCTCCGACACGCTGATCGTCATGCTGTCCCTCCCCTTCTCCCTGGTGGGGGGGGTGCTCCTCATGTGGCTTCTGGGCTACCACTGGTCGGTGGCCACGGCCATCGGCTTCGTGGCCCTGGCGGGGGTGGCGGCGGAGACGGGGGTCATCATGCTCATCTACCTCCGGCACGCCTGGGACGACCGCGTCCGGGAGGGGCGCCGGACGCTGGCCGGGCTGCACGACGCCATCATGGAGGGGGCGGTCCTCCGGGTCCGGCCGAAGATGATGACGGTCGTGGCCATCATGGCCGGCCTGCTGCCCCTCTTCTGGGGGCATGGAGCCGGCGGCACGGTCATGCGCCGGATCGCCGCCCCCATGGTCGGCGGGATGGTCTCCGCCACCCTCCTGACCCTCGTCGTCATCCCGGCCATCTACTCGCTGTGGCAGGAGGCGCTGGTGCGTCGTGCGGAGCGGGAGCGGGAGGGGGAGATGGGGGTGGCGCAGCCCGCAGGGGCGGACTGATTCGAGGGGCGGGACGGGAGGTGTGAACGTCCACACAGGTGAACGGGGTCGACAGGCTCCGATCTGAGACGAAGGAGGAATCCGATGATGAACCTCCACACCGCATTGGCGGTCCAGATGTCTCCCTCGTGGCACGACGGGGGCCTCTTCATGGGCATGCACTGGGGATGGTGGACCTTCTGGGTCCTGACCCTGGCTCTCCTGGGATGGGGCCTCGTGCGGGTCGCATCCGACCGTACCCCAACCCGCCCCCGGGAGCGACGGGCGGAGGATGCGGAGGAGGAGCTGCGGGCGCGATACGCTCGTGGGGAGCTGGACGAGGACGAGTACCTGCGTAAGCTGGAGGTCCTCCGGGAGACCCGACGGGACGGCCGCTGACCCCGGTTAAGGGACCGTAATGTCCACTTCACAGGGTCTTCACCCGCCGGTCGCCATCCTTCGGGTGCGACAGAGCACCGGAGCCCGCCCGGGATCGCCGGCCGGACCCCGATGCCGAACCGAGGAGCAGAGAATGAGAGGATCGTCGATATTCGGAGTGATGGCGCTGGCTGCGGTCACCGCCCTCCCCATGGCTGCCCAGCAGCACGGGCAGCACCGGGGCGCGATGGGGGTTCAGGACTCCACCGCCGCCGCGATGCACGGGATGCATGGCGGCATGATGCCCGGGGGCATGATGGGCATGATGGGTTCCATGGATGGGATGGGCGGCATGGGGATGATGGCGTCCATGCCCCCCGGGCCCGGGATGATCCTCGGCGCCGCCGAGGACCTGGAGCTGACGCCGGACCAGAGGGAGCGGCTCACGGCCCTCCGGGACCAGACGCGTTCCGAGCACATGCAGCACATGCAGGCCGCCATGGAGGAACACCAGGCGGCGGCTCGGGCCCTGGAGCAGGAGAGCCCGGACCTGGGGGCCTTCGAGGACCACCTGCGGAACGCCGCGGATCACATGGTGACCCTGCACGCCGCCATGGCCAGGGACGGACTGGCCGCGCGGGACATTCTCACGGAGGCGCAGCGGGCACAGCTGCAGGAGGTCGCGTCCACGATGCGGCACATGCACGGCGGGATGGGGATGATGGACCCGCGTCCCGGCGGCGCCCCGGGGCCCGGCCGCTGATGCGTCTGGATCCCCGGATGCCGACGGACCCTCCCGTCACACCGGCGCTCCCGAGGCCTCCCGCCCGGGGCGCCGGTTCCATCCGCGAGCGACCGCCATGGAGACCTTGCTGGCGATGGTGGCCGTCGGACTCCTCTTCGTCCTTTTCGCCCTCAGCCGAGCGGGGGAGCGGACCCGTCCCTGCGGCGGCCGCTCCCGGGACGGTGCGTACCGCTGCCGAAGCTGTCCCCTGCGTGAGGAGGACGGCGCCGTCCGGGGTCGCTGCCCCGGGGAGGAGCGCCGTACCGACCCGCCGTCGAGTGGGTCCGGCGCATAGGACCGGGCGTCCCGTCACCCGGCGAGGAACCGGGTGAACCGCCGGCGGCTCTCCCGGGCCCACCGGCTTCTCGGTCTCCTCGCCCTGATCCCCCTCACCGGGTGGATCGTCTCGTCCTTCGTGCTCCACGGGGTGGCGCTGACCCTGCCCAACGGGCTCCAGGGGGTCTACGCGCTGGAGGCCCACCACGAGTCCGGTCTACCCCTGGAGGGTGCGGGGCTCCTCCCGCCGGACAGCATCCTGACGCGGCTGGCGGCGGACGACCTGGAGCGGATCTACTGGCTGCGACTGGAGCCCCTCGGCGGGGAGCCGGTCTACGTGGTGAAGCCGGGTCCCTTCGAGTTGGAGCGCACGTACGACGCCCGCACCGGGATGCGCCTGGACCCGCTGCCCGACGAAGCGCTGCGACGGATCGGGGGCGGAGAGCTCGCCGGGACCCATGTCGGAGCCGTCAAGGACGGCGATGAGTTCAACCGCTACTACACCGTGGACGAGGTGCCAGCGGCGGTGCTCGGGATGGAGGGGGAGCAGCCCAGCGAGATCGTGCTGTCCCGGGCCTCGGGCCGCACGCTCCGTCGGACGGATCCCCTGGCCGGAGCCTTCCACGCCGCCTACCTCAGCGTCCACGTATGGCAGTGGGGGGAGACGCTACGCTTCTTCACGGGGATACTCTACACCCTGGTCGGCCTGACCCTCACCCTGGTGGTCCTGGGCTACGTCCTCTGGTTCGACCGGCGGGAGCAGCGGAAGCGCTGGACCGAGCACGTCCGCCCGGCCCGACGGTTCCACGCCCGGCTCGCTCCCATCGCCGGGGTCATCCTGGCCACGCAGATGCTGGTGGGGGCCTACCTGTGGTTCAACCTGGGCCTCATCGAGCCCCGGTTCCGGGGGCAGGGTTCCTTCGAGACGGCGTGGGACGGCGGCATCGAGGTGACGGAGTCGCTGGCCCCGTCGGAGGTCGTCGCGGCGGCTCTGCCCGAAGGTGCGGTCACGGATGGACGTCCGATCCAGCGGTACGAGTGGCGGGGGATCGGGGAGGACCGGTTCTGGATCGCCTATCCCCGCCGGGACCGGGACGGGGTCCTCCTGGACGCCGACACCGGGACCCCCCTGGAACGACTCACCGAGGCACAGGCCCGGGCGGCTGGGGACATGGTCGTGACGGGAAGGGCGTTGGGTCCCGGCGAGGAGTCCGCCGAGTACTGGATGGACTACAACGCCCGGGTGCCGACCTGGCGCTTCCGGTTCACGGACCCCGACGAGACCGACGTCCACGTGTCCCAGGTCACCGGCGAGGTGGTCCAGCGCCGGCCGGCCATCTGGCGGGCGTTCGGGCCTTTCCTGGCATACCACACCTTCGGCTTCACGGGAAACCCCTGGCTGGACACGCTGCTGCTCACGGCGCTTCAGCTGGTCGTCCTCGGGATGATGGTGAGCGGTTGGAGGATGGCCCGGGGAGGCCGTACCGCGTCCGGATGAACCCGTCTTAACCGGGGCTTCACAGCGACTTCATCCCCCGCCCGCCACCATGAGGTGACCGTACCCGCGCCGTGCCCTCCCACCGAGTCCTGGAGGAAGACGCCGTGGACAACGCCGTGCACCTCGTTCAGACGTACCTCCGCGTGAACGGGTATTTCACCGTCGTGGAGTACCCCGTGGTCGAGCTCCGGGAGGGGTACCGGACGGCCACCGACCTGGACGTGCTGGCCTTCCGGTTCCCCGGTGTCCACCGGCTGATCCCGGGTTCGGCCCGGGAGAGGGAGCCGGAACCTCCGGTCTTCGGTCCCGACCCTGCGCTCCAGGTGCCGGAGGGGCGTGCGGACATGCTGATCGCCGAGGTGAAGGAGGGGGAGGCACGGTTCAACCGGGGTGGGCGGAGAGCCGACGTCTTCGCCGCCGCCCTGGCCCGGTTCGGATGCTGTCCTCCGACCGCCTCGGCGGAGGTGGCCCGTCGGCTGCTGCAGACGGGGGCTGCGGTCACGCCCGGAGGTCACGGGATCCGTCTGGTGGCCTTCGGGTCCGTGGCCCCGGAGGGAGGTGGACGGCCCTACCTGTGCATCTCCCTGGGTCACGTACTCCGCTTCCTGGAAGCGTGGATCGACGAGCACTGGGCCGTACTCCGCCACACGCAGCTCAAGGACCCCGTCCTGTCCTTCCTTTCGACCCTGGAGAAGGCAAGGGAGGGCGGGGGCCATGGGTCCGGCTCCGCCGACGGACCGCCGGGGCCCGGGCCGGAGACCCGGTGATGATCCTGGCCGGGATGGCTGGCCTGGTCTCCGCTTTCTTCGTCCCCTTGGGTATCCTGTACGTGGGCCTTCCCGGACACCGCCAGGCCGGGGGGGCCTCCTCTGGGCCCGGGCGGTGCGGCCCACGCCGTGAGCATTCCCGTCCCGAGAGACGACGTTCACCTCGATGGAGAGAGGACATGGACCGACGTGAGATGCACGACAAGATCGAGACCGCCGACGGATTCATCGCCGCCCTGGACCAGAGCGGCGGCAGCACCCCCGGCGCCCTCGAGGCCTACGGCGTCCCGGAGGGCGCGTATTCCGGGGAGGAGGAGATGTTCGACCTGGTCCACCGGATGCGGACCCGGATCATGACCAGCCCGGCCTTCGACGGCGACCGGATCCTGGGGGCCATCCTCTTCGAGAACACCATGGCGCGGCAGGTGGAGGGCAAGTCCACGGCCCGCTACCTGAAGGAGGAGAAGGGCATCGTGCCCTTCCTCAAGGTGGACCAGGGGCTGGCGGCCGAAGAGCATGGCGTCCGCCTGATGAAGCCCCTCACCAAGCTGGACGGCCTCCTCGACCGGGGGGTGGATGCGGGGGTCTTCGGCACCAAGATGCGCTCGGTCATCCTCCGGGCCGACGAGGCGGGGATCGCCGCCATCGTGGACCAGCAGTTCGAGGCCGCGAAGCGGATCCTGGCCCGGGGCCTGGTGCCGATTCTGGAGCCCGAAGTGGACATCGGCAGCCCGGAGAAGGCGGCGTGCGAGGAGATCCTGAAGGCGCGGATCCTGGAGGGCCTGAACGCCATGGAGGGAGACGGCCGGGTGATGCTGAAGCTCACCCTCCCCAGTGTGGACGGCCACTACGACGAGGTCGTGGCCCATCCCCGGGTGCTCCGCGTGGTCGCCCTCTCCGGCGGGTATTCCCGGGACGAGGCGAACGAGCTCCTGGCCCGGAACCACGGGGTGGTCGCCAGCTTCTCCCGGGCGCTGCTGGAAGGACTCACGGTACAGCAGACCGACGAGGAGTTCGATCGCACGCTGGATGCCTCCGTCGCGAGCATCTTCGAGGCCTCGAGGACCTGAGATCCCCGGGCCGCTCGCGGGGGACGCACCGCGTGAAGCAACCTTCACGGTCGCTTCACCTCCCCTTCAGGGAGGGGCCCGCAGCTTTGGTTCATATGATCGGACGTTCACCTTCAACCGGTTCCAACCCGATGAGACTTCAACCTGCATCGGCGGCGATCCTTGCGCTCCTCGCCGCCACCGCCTGCTCCGAAGGGACGCCTTCCGAGCCGGAGCTCGAGGCTCCGGTGCTCCTCTCCGTGGTGCCCCAGGGCGGGGCCGTGGACGTGGATCCCACGGGGCCCGTCGTCCTGGAGTTCGACCACGCTCCGATGTCCGGCATGGAGGCCTACGCGGACCTGCACCTGCAGGACCTCACGGGTCCGCGTGTGACAGGGACGTGGGCCCGGGACTCCGGGGGGCGGCGCCTCACGTTCACACCCGCCGACCCGTTGATGCCCCACACGGAATACGTGGTGCACATCGGGGGGGGAATGACCGGGCCCGAGGGCATGCCCGTGGACCTGGAGCGTCACGGTCCGGGGCTGGGAGGTCACTGGGCCACGGATGGGATGATGGGGGGCGGGCCGGGTGGAGGCATGGGGGGAGGCATGGGAGGGCACTCCGACGAGGGGTGGCGGCATCCCGAGAACGGGACGTGGGGGATGGTCTTCGCCTTCACCACGGGGGACGCGCCCTGAACCCCGTCCCTGACCGGACTGTCCATCCCTCCATCCGATCCTCCGGACCGCTCCTCCCATGACCGATTCCCGGCACGCCGACGGGCCCGATTCCGACGACCCCACGGACCACGCCCGTGCCGACCCCGATGCCCACGCCGGCCACGATGCGCACGCCGGTCACGGAGCCCGGGTCGGCCACGAGGGGCACGCCGACCCTGGCCATGGCGATCCTGCTGCTCACGGAGGCCACGGGGGTCAGGGAGGTCACGGGGGTCACGGAGGTCATGGCGGTGACGGCGGCGGCGCCCACGCCGGCCACGACAAGCACGAAGGCCACAGCGTGGCCATGTTCCGGGACAAGTTCTGGTGGAGCCTGGCGCTCACCATCCCCACCCTGATCTGGGGCGAGCTCCTCCAGCAGTGGCTCGGGTACACGGCCCCCACCTTTCCCGGCTCGGACTACATCCCCGCCGTCTTCGGCACGGCGGTCTTCGTGTACGGCGGGTGGGTGTTCATCCAGGGGGCCATCCGGGAGCTGAAGGACCGCCTCCCCGGGATGATGACCCTCATCTCCCTGGCCATCACGGTGGCCTTCGTCTACAGCGCCGCCGTGACCCTGGGGTGGGACGGGATGCCGCTGTGGTGGGAGCTGGCGAGCCTGGTGACCATCATGCTCCTGGGCCACTGGATCGAGATGCGCTCCATCTCCCAGGCCCAGGGGGCCCTGAAGGAGCTGGCGAAGCTCCTCCCCGACACGGCTCTCCTCCTGGTGGACGGGGAGCCCCGGGAGGTGCCCGCGGCGGATCTCTCGGCCGGGGATCTGGTGCTGATCCGACCCGGAGCGGGGATTCCGGCCGACGGCGTCGTACGGGAGGGGAAGAGCCCGGTGAACGAGTCCATGCTCACCGGTGAATCGAAGCCGGTGGAGAAGGCTCCCGGCGACACGGTGGTGGCGGGGACCGTCAACGGCTCCGGGTCCCTCCGGGTCGAGATCACCGGGACCGGCGACGACACGGCCCTGGCGGGGATCATGCGCCTGGTGGAAGAGGCCCAGACCTCCCGGTCCCGGGCCCAGGCCCTGGCGGACCGGGCGGCCCGCTGGCTCACCTGGGTCGCCATCGGCTCCGGTGTCCTCACCTTCACCGTATGGCTGCTCCTGGGCGACGACCCGACCTTCGCCGTCGAGCGGCTGGTCACGGTCCTGGTCATCGCCTGCCCCCACGCACTGGGGCTGGCCATCCCCCTGGTCGTCGCGATCTCCACCATGCTCGGGGCCCGGAACGGCCTCCTGGTGCGGGACCGGCGAGGCCTCGAGGAAGCCCGCAAGCTGGACGCCGTGGTCTTCGACAAGACGGGAACGCTGACCCACGGCGAGTTCGGCGTGGCGACGGTCGCCACGGCGGAGGGCCTCACGGAGGAGGAGGCGCTCCGGCTGGCGGCGGCCGTCGAGGCGGACTCCGAGCACACCATCGCCCAGGGGATCGTGAACGGCGCCCGGCAGCGGGGCATCGAGGTCCGGGCGGCCGCGTCCTTCGAGGCGATTCCAGGGCACGGGGTCGTCGCCACCGTGGACGGTCGGGAGCTGCGCATGGGCGGCCCGGCGCTGCTGGAGAAGGAGGGCGCCACCCTCTCCGATGCGCTGGCCACCGTCGCCCGGGAGAGCGAGTCCCGGGGCCAGACCACCGTGTACCTGCTGGAGTCGGGTGAGGTCCGGGCCGTCTTCGGGCTGGCGGACCGGATCCGGGAGGAGTCACGGGCCGCAGTGGACCGGCTCCACGCGCTGGGGGTCGAGGTGGTCATGCTCACCGGGGACGCGGAGCCCGTGGCCCGGGCCGTGGCGGAGGAGCTGGGGATCGACACGGTGTTCGCGGAGGTGCTTCCCGACCAGAAGGCCGAGAAGATCCGCTCGCTCCAGGCCCAGGGGAAGCGGGTGGCCATGATCGGCGACGGGGTGAACGACGCCCCTGCGCTGGTGACGGCGGACGTGGGGGTTGCCATCGGGGCCGGCACCGACGTGGCGGTGGAGGCGGGCGACATCGTCCTGGTCCGGAGCGATCCCAGGGACGTCGCCCGGATCATCATCCTGAGCCGGGCCAGCTACCGGAAGATGGTCCAGAACCTCTGGTGGGCCGCCGGCTACAACATCCTGGCCATTCCGCTGGCGGCCGGCGTGCTGGCCCCGGTGGGGATCCTGCTGCACCCGGCCGTCGGCGCCGTGCTCATGTCCCTGAGCACCGTCATCGTCGCGATCAACGCTCAGCTGCTGCGGCGGACGGACCTTCAGGCGGGCTGACCTCCCGGAGCGCCCCGGTCCCGCTCGGGTTCCGCGAGGATCTCCTGGGACGCAGGGCTCCGGCAGTGGGACGGGGAATCGGGCCCGCCAATCAGTACCACCAGCGCAGCCCCGCCACGACCGAGGTCTCGCTCACGCTCCCGACGGGTCCTTCCGGGAGCTGATTGCGCACCCAGGAGATGCCGATGTACGGCGCGAACTCCCGGACGATCTCGTAGCGGAGGCGGGCGCCGAGCTCCAGTTCGTCCAGCCCCGACGCCACACCGAACTCGGGCACGTCCTGCACGGCGAGGCCGAGCTCGATCTCGGGCTCGAGCACCAGACGCTGCGTGAAGAGGAGGTCGTACGACGCTTCGAGTCGCGCGGAGACGTCCCCGTCGTGGCTCACGTATGCGAACGCCTCCACCTCGAACCAGTAGGGCGCCAGCCCCTCGACCCCGAAGGCCGCGAGCCCGCGGGTGGCGCCGTCGCCCTCCTGGTAGGCCCGGTCGACCCCAAGCCCGCCCTGGAGATTCCAGAAGGCGCTCACGGTGCGACTGTAGAGGGCCTCGACCGCGAAGCCGCCCTCGGTCTCGCGGGTGGAGTGCTCACCCCTGACCTTCAGCCACAGCCGGTCGTAGTCGCCGCCGATCCAGGCTTGGCCGTCGTACTCGACCGGCCGCTCGCCGAAGCCGTGGGCGTACTCGAACTCGTCGAGGGCCACGTAGGTGTAGACGTGGTCGTCCATGGTCTGGGCCGCCACGGGCTCGGCCCCCTGCGCGAACGCACCCGCCACCACGGCGACGCTCGCAACCGCACGCCCGATCCCCGACCGCAACGCCCGGCTCAACCGTCCGCTCCGTCGAGGTGTCCCGTCTCGCCCGGGACGTAGGTCGTCGGCGCCCCGGGCTCCACGACCTCCACGACCCTGAACATGCCCGCGTCCATGTGATAGAGCACGTGGCAGTGGAAGGCCCAGGGGCCGAGGGCGTCGGCGTGGAAGAGGAGCGAGACCGTCTCCGCCGGCTTCACGTTCACCGTGTGCACCCGGGGGATCATGTGCTCCTTCCCGTTCTCCAGCTCCATCCACACGCCGTGGAGGTGCATGGGGTGGTTCATCATGGTGTCGTTGACCATGGTGAGACGGATGCGCTCCCCCAGCTCCACACGGATGGCCTCCGAGTCGGAGAACTCCACCCCGTCGATGGACCACATGAACCGCTCCATGTTGCCCGTCAGGTGGAGTTCGATCTCCCGGTCAGGGGGCGTGAAGTCGTGCCGGTGCTCCAACGCCTCGAGGTCGGCGTAGGTCAGGACGCGCCAGCCGTCGTCCCCGAGGCCAGTGCCGGGCTCGTGCAGACGGCTCACCGTCATCATCGCGACGCCGGCGTTGCCGGGCCCGTGGTGATCCGGGGAGTGCATCGCGGCCTCCGGGAGGGTGCCGGGGGGACGGAGGCGCGTGCCCTCGCCCTCGGTGGGCATGGGCATGGTGTGGCCCGCGTGTTCGTCTGCTGCGGAGGTGTCCCGAGGCATGTCGTGCCCCTCGTGGCCGCCCATCCCGGAGGCGTCCGCGGGCATGGCGTCGTCTGCCATGTCGTTGTCCTCGCCGTCCCCGTGGAGCATGCCCATGTCCGCCATCGTGAGGAGGGGCCGCTCACGACGGGCGGGGACCGGGGCCTCCTGGCCTTCGCGGGTGGCCAGAGTGCCCCGGGCGTACCCGCTCCGGTCCATCCCCTCGGCAAAGACGGTGTAGGGGCCCTCCCCCGGTTCCACGATCACGTCGTACGTCTCGGCGATGGCGATCCGGAACTCGTCGGTCTCCACCGGCCGCACGTTCTGCCCGCTCACCTGCACGACCTGCATGGGGAGGCCCGGGATCCGCACGTCGAAGAAGGAGGCAGCCGAGGCGTTGATGAACCGGAGCCGCACCCGCTCGCCCGGCTCGAACAGTCCCGTCCAGTTGGTCTCGGGCCCCTGACCGTTCATCAGGAAGGTGTAGGTGGCCCCCGTGACGTCGCTGATGTCGGTGGGGTTCATGCGCATGCCGCCCCACTCCAGCCGGTCCTGCACGGTGGGGCCCAGTCCGTCCCGGGCCACGTCCCGGAAGAAGTCGAAGACGGTGCGCTTCCGGTAGTTGTAGTAGTCCGGGTGCTTCTTGAGCTTCGCCAGGATCCTGTAGGGGTTCTCGAAGGTCCAGTCCGAAAGGACGATCACGTGCTCCCGGTCGAAGGCCTGGGGCTCCGGGCCCGCCGGGTCTATCAGGAGGGGTCCGTAATGGCCGAGCTGCTCCTGGAGTCCGGAGTGGCTGTGATACCAGTACGTGCCGTACTGCCGGATGGGGTACCGGTAGGTGAAGGTCTCACCCGGAGGGATGCCCCGGAAATTCACCTTCGGCACGCCGTCCATGGCGTTGGGCAGGATGAGCCCGTGCCAGTGGATGGACGTGTCCTCGTCGAGCTCGTTCGTCACGTGGATCACCGCCTCGTCCCCCTCGCGGAAGCGGAGGAGGGGTCCCGGCACGGTCCCGTTCATGGTCACGGCGGTGCCCCTGCGGCCGTCGATGGCGATCTCGGTCTCGCCGACGATGATCTCGACGGGCCCGGCGCTGCCGTCGAGCACATCGGGATCGCCGTGGGCCGGAAGTCCGGGGCCCGCCATCCAGCCGGGCAGGATCCGGTCGAGCCCCACGACGGCTCCCGACGCCAGGAGGAAACCACGGCGGGACACGGTCCAGTCGAGGCCCGTGGGGTCGGGTGTGCGTCGGTCCATGGGTCGGCGGTGTGGGAGGGTCACAGGGCGAAGACCGTATCAAAGCGAACCGTTTCCCCGTGAAGAGCTCGTGAAGACTCAATTATGGCGGCTTCATCGAACCGTCGTTGCCGAGCGTGGAGGACACTTCGACATGCGGGCTGTGGCGCCTGGTCTCGCAGGTGGGTCGCCCTGTGCGGATCGCCCTCGCTAGCATTCCCCGAAGCCATGAAACCCCAACTCGTTCGGGGCTCCGGGCAGCCGCAGCACGAACTCCGCGTCGAAAAGGACCTCGTCGGACCGTTCTTCCAGCGGGCGGAGGGTGATCTCCACGCCGTCGGCGGCGTACCGCCCCTCGCTGACCCGGGCCAACTCCACCAGCCGTCCGTTCAGCTTCAGGATCGCCGAAGAGCCGTACGCAACGACCGGGAAGCCCACACGGGTCATTCGAAATCGGCAGAAGGCCCCGAGGTCCGTAAACGCCCCCTGATCGGCCTCGGTCATGATCTCCGGCATGAGGAGCCGGGGATCGATCCCCTCGATGGCGGCCGAGGTGGCCACGAGCGGGGCCGCCGACGGCGGCGGATCGAGCTCGGCTTCCCGGTCGTTGCCCGGGGCCGGATTGTCGACACATCCGCTGGCCGCGATCAGGGCCACGAGCAGGGCGGCGACGCGGATGCGCCGACTCGAGGGCGACCTACGGCGAAGAGAATCCGAAGCACTGCGCTCGTTCCCTTTCATCGGTCCCGCTCCTGGCCCTCACGTTCGATCTGATCGATCAGATACTTCATCTCCGCAATCTCCCGGCGCTGCGCGGTGATGATGGATCGGGCCAGCTCCCGGGTCCGGGGATCCCGCAGGTGGGCCCGCTCACTGGTCATGATGGCGATCGAATGGTGCGGGATCATCGCCTTCATGAAGGCGACGTCGTCTACGGTCTGCTGGCTCCGTACCAGGGCCAGGGCCCCGGCGAAGACCAGCGCGGCTCCCGCGACGATGGCGATGTTGACCGTGCGGTTCTTGTACATGCCCAACATGAAGGCCAGCATCACCACCGCCATGGCGGAGCCCATGATCAAGGCCATCCAGAACCGCGTCTGGCTCCAGAAGACGTGGTCCCACGCATAGGTGTTCAGGTACATGAGGCCGAGCATCACCGCGGTGGAGGTCCCGATCATCGCGAAGAATCGGCCATAGCTCGCTCCGTCCTGCATTTCGTCTCCCGGTTCTGGTTGCACGGTCAGGGGGACGCGGTGGGCCGTTCGAGTGACTGCGTGTGAGGGATACCCTCGGTCGTTGGTCCACATCGCCGGTCGATGGGAGATGCAACCATGATACCAGTGGCGACGACGGCGGGCCCGGGAGGTGGCGCCGGTTCCAGCACCGGCCCTCCGGATCCCTCCCGGCATGGCCCACAGACGGCGGTGCTGGTGCTCGGGGGTGCTCCTCACCCCTCTTGCGTTGAACTCCCTGCCAGGACGGAGGGATCGCCGGGTGGCTTTTCGAGCACGGTGATTCGGGCTGCGGCGACGCCAACTGGCCCAAGGGGATCCTCTACGTCGCCGGCTGGGGCTGGGGGACCGCCACCCTGGACGGAGAGCCGCTCCGCACCGAGCACCAGATCCACTTCATGGTGACCCAGGGGATCCGGGACCGGGAGACGTTGGCCGTCCGAATGGACGCCACCGGCTCCGACGGGGCAGGCGCGGTCAATCCGGCGCTGATGCAGGTGGACTTCTATGTGCGGAGCCCGGAGGCCGACGAGGCCAACCATCCGGCCCGGGAGATCTTCGATCACTTCTTCGCCATGGAGACGACCTGGCGGTGAGCAGACCATCGGCCGGATCCGCCGCCCGTCGAATGCAGGTCGGACCGGTCCACAGGTGGGGACCTCAGCCCGGATCGACCCTGGCCATCAACCGCTCCAGGCCCGCCAGGAGGTCCGGACGGTCGTCCAGCACGCCTCGCATCGGGTCGCCGGTCCATCCTTGGATGCGCTCCATGGCGTTCCGGATCGTGAAGTCCCGGGGGCCAAGGTCGTCGGTGACCTCGTCCCACTCCAGGGGCATCGAGACCGCGC
>DATHRY010000185.1:0-2015 GCA_035464715.1 Longimicrobiales bacterium | reverse complement strand
ACGCTCAGCGGCGAGCTTCCCACCGACGCCGACATCCGCCGCGTGATCGACGAGGGGATGCCCGGCACCACGATGCCCGGATGGGCGGAGCGACTCTCCCAGCGGGAACGCGACGAGCTCGTGGACTACGTCAAGAGCTTCTCGCGCTTCTTCGGCCAGGGCGATCCACCCGAGCCCATCGACGTCGGCAGGGCGCCGGGGATCGATGACGAGGGCCTCGCGGAGGGCCGCGAGTTCTACGAGCGGATCGAGTGCAACCGCTGCCACGGTGAGGAGGGCCGGGGTGACGGTCCGTCGGCCCCGACGCTGGAGGACGACTTCGACAGACCGGTCCGCGCGGCCGACCTGACCGAGAATTGGCGCTTCAACGGCGGCGGGTCGGTGGAGGAGATCTTCATGCGGCTCCGGACCGGGCTGAACGGGACGCCGATGCCGGGCTTCTCGGACCTCATCGACGCCGAGTTCATGACCGAGGCGCAGCTTTGGAACGTCGCGCACTACGTCCGCTCGCTGGCTCCGGAGAGGCCGCCCGCCGTCACCGAGGTGATCGGCGCCCCGCGGGTCGAGGAGGGGGCGAGCCTGCCCTCCGGGCCCGACGACGAGGCGTGGGCCGCCGTGCCCGCCTTCCGCATCCCGATGGCCGGCCAGATCATCGTGAGCCCCCGTTGGTTCCAGCCCCGCGTGACGGGCCTCTGGGTCCAGGCGCTGCACGACGACACCGAGCTCGCGCTCCGGGTATCGTGGAGCGACCCCTCGGAGAGCCCCGATCCGGCGTGGACCGAGTGGAAAGAGAAGTTCGTCCCCATGATGGCCCCGGGAGAGGGAGAGCCGATCGACCCGGCGGCGTCCCTTCCCGACCGCCTCGTGGTCCAGTTTCCGCCCGAGATTCCCGACGGCATGGACCGGCCCTACTTCCTCATGGGCGACGCCAGGACGCCGGTCTATCTCTGGGACTGGGAGGCCGGACGTGGCGTGACCGAAGCGGAGGCGCGGGGCATCGGCACGGCCGCTCCCCAGGAGTCGCCGTCCGCGGTCGCGGCCCAGGCCCGCTGGGAGGCGGGGGAGTGGGCCGTGGTCTTCCGCCGGTCGTTGATCACCGAAGACGACCAGGACCTTCCGTTCGCGGTCGATCGCGCGGTGCCGATCGCGTTCTCCGCCTGGGACGGCGACAGCGGTGAAGCCGGGCCTCGCCGGGCCATCAGCTCGTGGTACTTCATCTTCCTGGAGCCCGCCACGCCCGCCACGGTCTTCGTGGCGCCGCTCGTGGCGACGCTCCTGACCGCCGGGCTCGGCCTCATGGTCGTGGCCCGCGCACAGAAACGGGAGCGCGAGAGCCTCGCTCCCGGAGAATCATGATGTTCGGACCCTCACACCCCGTTCAGGGAGGCACCATGTCCAATCGGTTCCGTTCAGCCGACTTCACCGTCTTCGCCCTCGCGTCCATGCTGCTGCTCGGGTGCGGCGGCGACGCGGGAGGGGACGCGGAGGGCGGTGATGCCCAGGGCGGCGCGGAGCCGGCCGCGGCCCCCTTCGACGAATCCACGGCCGGGAACGTGAGCGGGTCGGTCATGTTCACCGGCACAGCCCCCGCGCCTTCCCCGATCGACATGTCCGACGAGCCGGTGTGCGCGGACAGATACGACGGCGGACCCATGACGCAGGAGGTCGTGGTCACCGGCGGCCACCTCGCCAACGTCTTCGTCTACGTGCGGGAAGGGCTCGAGGGGATGACCTTCCCGACGCCTTCCGAAAGCGTGGTCGTCGATCAGGACGGATGCCGGTACCACCCCCACGTGAGTGGGGTGATGGCGGGCCAGTCGGTCGCGTTCCAGAACTCCGACGGGATCCTGCACAACATCAACGCCACTCCCGAAGAGAACCGCGGGTTCAACATCAGCCAGCCGGTGGAGATGACGACCGAGCGGACCTTCGCTGTGCCCGAGGTCATGGTCCCGATCCGCTGCGACGTCCACGGCTGGATGGGGGCCTACATCGGGGTGGTCGCTCATCCCTAT